>JASJEE010000084.1 GCA_030064835.1 Microcoleaceae cyanobacterium MO_207.B10
CTACGCATTAAGGTTAGGACATTTCTAAATCCTGTTTGCGCAGCATGACCTAGGAAAACCCTTTATTAGCTACTATTCCCTATTCCCGATTCAAGTAGCGCTATAACTGACTTCCTTATCCCATTTGTGGTTGGGTTTGGAGACCAAACCCCTACGATAAAATCTTAAGTAGTCATGCAAAATAAATTTCCTAGTTGAGAGAGGGAATAGGGAATAGGGAATAGTGAGAAATAATTGATAACTTATGGATAAGATTGGAGATGTATAATAAAATGTGTAATTAATTTTGCATCAGCACTTATTAGAAAAGATGATAATCTTAATTTTTTCCATCAGTAGTCTGTAGGTTTTGGAGACAAATATCTCAGAGTATAAATGAATCAAATTTTTACTACAAATGACAATTTCTTGATGCAAATTTTTAGATAAAATTAGGTGTTATCCCAAATTCAAAAAGCACGCCTACTCACCTTACTTCCTGACTACTTAATACTCTAATTTTTAAATAGTTAAAATTAGTGAATCTGGCTAAATCTATTTGTTGTAAATGATTAAGTAAATTTTATTTTTTTCTTTTTATAGGAGCTGTGAAATATGTCCGACTTTTCTTCCCTAGACCTAGACCAACCCACAAATAATTCCTCTTTAATAGACAACCTGCGTCAACCAATATGGATAGCCCTACTCACCTCCGTTGGTGTCCACGCCATCTTAGGAATTAACCTCCCAAAACTATCCTTATTCTCAGAACAAGCAAAATTACCACCAACAGTAGGGTTAGTAGAATTAACTCTAGAACAACTAGAAAACCTACCCCAACCAGAAGAACCAGAAATCACATTTTCCAATATTCCAACTTCACCTACACCTAACTTATTCCCACCAGCACCAACCCCAACCCCAGCAGACCAACTACCCTCAACATCAATATCACCATCTTTAGAAATACCAGCAGATCCCTCTGACTACGAACGACCAAAACCACCCCCAGAAGATTCTATTTCCTATTCAACCTCAACCTCAACTCGTACTCGTTCAACCCCTTCCGTCTCCAGACTACCGAGAAACCAATCATCAATAGATGAATATTCCTACAATTCATCCATACTAGGTAGGTCCCCATTACCAACCACATCAATATATACATCCCCACTGCCAAATACCAATAGTCAACCTATAGATACATTCCAAAATCAACCACTCCAAGATTCAAATCAACAACAACAAATAGATGAATCTCAAATTAGAAAAGACTTAGACTTAACAAATAAAGTTTTTGAGTCAGGTTTATCCCGTCGTCCGACCATAGAAATAGACCCTAACGATGGCACTCCCACAACCGAACTTTCTGAAAACTCATATTCACGCAACCTACAACTTCCTCCTCGACGCTATCAAGATAAAGAGGAAAATAAACAAGAAAATCAACTTGCCATTACTCCCAATAACTCCACTACCCAGACAGAACAAACACCTGTAGCAACAGCAACCCCAGAAGCACCTGCAAAACCAGACCCCACCAAAAAAAATCGTTTACCGGAAGCACCCTTAGTCAGACAGTTGCGCGAAGGAAAAACTATGCAAGATATAGTCGAGGAGCAAAAACAATCTGAAAAAGTTGCTGTAGTTACCCCACCCCCTGAAAAAAATAATTCTCAGCCAGAAGTAGAAGCACCCGAAACTCCATCCCCTGCACCCATTCCTCAACCATCTCCCACTCCCGAACAACCAAAAGAATTTAAAGGTTCTTTGTTGGATAACTTCCAAAAACAAAGACAACAACAGGTAGCCGAAACTACTCCAACACCAAAACCATCTCCAAAACCATCTCCAAAACCTGATGACCAAACGGCTGCTGCTACTGTTGAACAAACAAAGCCACCAACTCCAGAGGTAAAGGAAACGCCATCTGTTGCTCCTGAACCATTACCCGTACAACAACCAACAGAACATAAAGGTTCCTTATTACAAAAATTTGAGGAACAAAGACAACAAAATGCTGCTGTAGCGGAGGAGTCTGAGTCTAGAAATATAGCTTTAGGTGGTGCGGGTGCTTATATGGAATGGGCGTTTGAATTAGGACTAGAAGAAGACAATTTGACTTCACCTGAAAGTATTTCTAATGTTTATCCAGAAGCTGCTTGCGAACGAAAGTTAGAAGGTAATGCTTTAGTGGGAGTCCTGGTTAATGCTGATGGTGCGATTGAAACAGGACCACAATTATTACTCGATAGCGGTTATCCAGTTTTAGATGAAGCAGCTTTAGATGCAGTCAGCAAACGTTCATTTTCTTCAAGCGATCGCTCTAAATTGTATCAATATGAGTTAAGTTTTGATAGTGGTAACTGTTCTGTAGCACAACCAACTCCGGAAACCGAAAGTCAAGAAAAGACAAAGCCAACAGAGGAAGGTATACTCATTGAGGTTTTGCCACCAGAAGGTGAATAGACAAGGTAGTCGGGAGTTTGTATTAAAATGTTCCCACAAATCTCCCCTACCTTCATCGACTATTCTAATTCCCGTCGCCCCTCCAAAGCTCGTGCTAAAGTCACCTCATCAGCGTATTCCAAATCTCCTCCCATGGGTAAACCAAAAGCAATGCGGGTCACTTTGGTAAAAGGTCTTAACAACTGACCCACATATAAAGTAGTTGTCTCTCCTTCCACACTAGGACTTATAGCAATAATTACTTCCTGAACATTTCCCTGACTAACTCGCCGTACCAATGGTTGAATACTTAACTGTTCCGGACCGATGCCATCCATTGGTGAGATAACTCCCCCCAGAACGTGATATTGTCCTTTATATTCTCGTGTTTTTTCCAAGGCAATTAGATCCCTAGAGTCAGAGACCACACAAATAATTTCTTTATCTCGTTGTGGGTGACGACAAATTTCACATACAGGTTCAGCCGACAGGTGAAAACATACCTGACAGAGACCGACTTTTTTCTTAGCTTCTACCAAAGCTTGAGCTAGGGCCTGAATTTCTGCTTCCGGACGCTTAATAATATGTAAAGCTAGACGTTGGGCTGTTTTGGGGCCAACTCCTGGTAATCGTTGTAATTGTTCGATCAACCGGGCTAAAGGTCGTGTATAAATTTTGGACTTCCTCCGAGGTGAAAAGCTGCTATCTGATTTTAGCGAAATCAGCTCGCGCATTTATATCATAAAAATATTGACATTTGCTATTGATATATAATCAAATATATGGTATTAAGTTTACTAAAAATCTGTGTTTGTATTCCCGTTTTAGCACCCCAAACAACGCACCATTTTAGCTGTGTCAGTCTAGTAGAATTAGATATGTCGGTCTGCTAGAGTTGAAAAAAATGTCAAAAATTGTCAGATTTTCCTAGTAACACAGATTCTGACCCACTCCTCAGATAAAAACAAAGCATTAAATGGTAACTAATAAACAACAAATTAATAAACCTCTTTTTTCGCAACACTACCTCGATCGCCGACTACAAGAATGCCCCGAATGGCACGAAAATGTAGGCCCAATGTTTGAGGCCCTCAAGAATCTCTACTTATCCAAACGAGACTTATTGCCCACTCTCAACGAAGCTCAAACAGAAGATATATTCATTAAACCAGCTCTACAAATTCTAGGATTTACCTACATTCCCCAAATCAAAACCAGTGGTAAAGGTCGCACCCAACGTCCAGATTATGCCTTGTTCTATACAGAAACCGAACGCGATACAGCCTACCACCTACAAAATGACGAGCCAGCTTTTTATGCAAGGGTAACAGCGATCGCCGAAGCTAAATACTGGGAACGTCCCTTACATAAAGTTTCTGCTAACGACAAACGAGATATCTATAAAAATGAAAATCCATCGTTTCAAATTACTAGCTATCTGATGGGAACTGGCGTTGACTGGGGTATTTTAACTAACGGTAGGGAGTGGCGACTGTATTACCGTCAAGTAGCTTCGAGGGCGACGGAGTTTTATCAAGTCGATTTGGTGGAACTTCTGGAAGAGGGAAATATAGAACGGTTTAAGTATTTCTGGTTGTTCTTTCGTCAGGAAGCTTTTGTTAAAGATTCCCAAGGACGTAACTTTTTAGAACGAGTCCGCGAAGGAAGTACCACTTATTCGGCGCGAGTGGGAGATGAATTAAAAGATTTAGTTTTCCATCACCTATTTCCAGATTTAGCGGGGGGTTTTGTGGTTGACGCGACGCGACAGGGAGAACAAGTCGCACCGACACAAGTTTACCAGGCAACCTTATCCTTTCTTTATAAGCTGTTATTTTTGCTCTATGCTGAAGCGAGGAATTTGCTGCCAATTAATAGCGATTATCGAGATTATAGTTTGACTCGGTTAACTCAAGAAGTTGCTCAGAGTATGGATACTCAGAAAAATTTGAGTCAGACATCCACTGCGATGTACGATCACCTCCTGAATTTATTTCAAATCATAGACCGCGGGGATGTCGGTTTAGGAGTACCTCGCTACAACGGCGGTTTATTTCACTTTGAGTCCGCTGAAGAAGATAGCGCCAACGATTTTTTAAAGCGATATAAACTAACCGATGCTTTGTTAGCTCCGGTTTTAGACCGACTGGCGAGGTTTGAGGGGTTGCCTATTGATTATGGTTTTTTGGGAGTGCGACAACTGGGGTCTATTTATGAGGGGTTGTTGGAATATCGGGTGGTTATTGAGGATGCTGCCACTGGGAAGGTGCATTTGGAAAATGATCAGGGGGAACGGAAGGCGACTGGTTCTTATTATACTCCCGAATATATCGTTAAATACATTGTCAGTCATGCGGTTAAGCCGATTTTAGTGGGGCGCGAGGAACGGTTTAAGCAGTTGATGGGGGAAATTGGGGAAGTGCGCGATCGCCTCCAAGATAAACGGTTGGGCAAACAAAGTATCAAGGGATTGCAAAAAGATTTGCAACGGTTGCAGAGAAAGGCACAAAGTACCTTGCTGGATATCAAGGTTTGCGATCCGGCCATGGGCAGCGGTCATTTTTTGGTGGAAGCGGTGGATTATTTGACGGATGAGTTAATCGGTATTTTAAACCAATATCCCGAAGATAATCCCGTGTTGCCAATGTTGGAGGAAACCCGCCAGGGCATTTTGGCGAACTTGGCGGAACAAGGAATTACGATTAATCCTGATAAATTAGAACCCGTCCAACTGTTGCAGCGGGTGGTAATGAAGCGCTGCATTTACGGGGTGGACCTCAATCCAATGGCGGTGGAGTTGGCGAAAGTGAGTTTGTGGTTGCATTCTTTTACTATTGGGGCACCCTTGAGTTTTTTAGACCATCATTTGCGTTGCGGTAATTCCTTAATTGGAACTACTGCCAGGGAGGCGGAGGCAGAGATGGCGCAGGAGGAAAGCGGACAGTTAAATTTGCTGGCGGGGCCGTTTGTGGGTTTGTTGAAGGCTGCAGAAATTATGCGGGGGGTTAGCGTGTTAAGCGATGCCACTTTTGCGGAGGTGGAACAAAGCGAACGGTTGTTTCGTTCCTTTGATGAGGCGGCGAAACCTTATAAGCGGTTGTTGGATGTGTATGTGTCTCAGTTTTTTGGGGTGAAGCAGGCTAAGAATTTTTTAGAGAGACTGGGTACTGCTGCGATTACTATTAATCCTGGGAAGATGAAGAAGGTGGATAGGGTTGTTTATGAGGAGGCGCAAAAGTTAGGTGAGGAGAGGCGGTTTTTTCATTGGGATTTGGAATTTCCCGAGGTTTTTATTGATTTGGAGAGTGCCAGTTGGAAGGAGAATGGCGGGTTTGATATTGTGGTGGGAAATCCTCCTTATGTTACGACTGGAGAACTTCGCAACAGCGATATCTTAAGTTGGCAATACTATAAACAACTCTTTCTTTCAGCTTCTAAGGGTAAATTTGACCTATATATTCCGTTCATCGAACACGCTTATAATTTAGCAGAAAAATATCAAGGAAGAGCCACTTTTATCTTACCAAACAAATGGCTAAAAAGCGATGCTGGAACTAAAATAAGAGAGTTTTTATCTTCAGAAAAAGCTGTAGAAAGCATATTAGATTTTGGAGCGTTCCAGGTCTTCCAAAGCTTGCAAGATAAAGGCCCCACAACTTACACTTGCGTATGCATTCTTTCAAAAGAACCTAAGTCCTTTATCAACTACCACCGGGTTGAATTAGAACCTCAATCTCAAATCGAAATTCCTAACTGGAAGTCAATTGATTACCCTAATTTTCAAAGCAGCCCTTGGCAGTTTTCAACTAAGCTTTTCTCAGACAGCCTTTCTGAAGATAAATTTTTCAATTTAGATCGAGTTGCTACAGTTTTTGTTGGCACTACAACCAACGCAGATCCTGTGTTTATTCTCCAAAAGGAAGACAAGAATAGTGCCTCAAAGCTGAAAGCTTACTCAGAGCAACAACAGGATTTTATTGAGATAGAAAAGGAAGTATCTTTACCATTTTTGAGAGGAAAAGATTTAGATAGATTTGGTGTAACTAATACAAATTTAGTAGTTCTATTTCCTTACTATGGAGACCGCCATTCTCTGCTAATCGAACCTAATAAATTTGAAAACAAATATCCTCTAGCTTGGAAGTATTTGAGTCAACACAAAAATAAACTAGAATCCCGAGAAGGTTCTAAATGGAAAGACAAGTCGGATTGGTACTGTCATGCTTATCCTAGAAACCATAGTTTATTAGGAATTCCAAAAATAATCACCCCAGACATTTGCACATCTGGTAAATTTACTCTTGACGAAACTGGCAAATACCACATACTTAACACAGTTTATGGCATAACTAAGGTTGAATTTGGTCTAAGCATCAAATATTTATTATGCATTTTAAACTCAGCCGTCTTTGAAACTTACATCCGTGCCAATTCAGTTGATTTAAGAGGCGGATACTATCGAGTGTCAAAAAATTTTATAGTTTCTTTTCCAGTTCGCAAAATCGACTTTATAACTCCAAGTAATCGCCTTCAAAAATCCCTAGAAAATCTCATCAATCTCTATCAAAAATACCAAACCAATAACAATCCAGAACTAATTTTAAATCAAGTCAACTACCACCTAAGACAAAAACTAGAAGAAGCGGATATAATCCACGATTTATTAGCCTATTTAGCAGAACAAATGCTGGAACTAAACCAACAAAAACAAACCGAAATCAAAAGCTTTTTGCAATGGTTAGAACGGTTTATCGGCAGCCCCATCGACAAACTAACTAACAAAACTAAAATTAATAACTATTTGGGAGACTATTACAAAGACGAACCCCACCTCAGTTTTGATGACTTAATCGCCGTCTTAAAGAAGAACAAAAAGAAAATTAAAATCGACCCAGTGGCACGCAAAGACCAACAAACTTTAGAGAAAGAATATCAAAGCAGTTTAGAGAAATTATTACCTCTTAAAACTGAACTAAAACAGTGCGATAAACTAATAGATAAAATCGTTTATCAACTCTATGGTTTAACAGATGAAGAAATCGCTATTGTGGAAAGAAGGTAAGCAAAATATTGACGGCAATTAAATATAGCAATATTTTTAAGATTTGGTATTAATAACTAATATCAAAAACATGATAACCCCATCCAGCTAAATCTAAATACAAACCTCGTGAAATTAACTTATCTCCTAAGCGATCGTAACTAATAACACTCATTAAATCTTGTAGTTGATACCTTCTACCTCTGAGATTATCAAATGGTAGCCGTACATAACATTGCCCTTGGTGAGGTGCATAGTTCACAGCTATTAACAAAAGTCGGTCTTTTCTTTCCCAACTGAAAGCAATAAAATCATTCCATGTCGGATTTTCTTCCCATGCAGCACTGCATTCCAATAATTGCCAATTACCCTCACGCAGAACTTTTAAACGCAAACAATCTAATAACTGATGGTAAAACTTTTCCCAAATGGGAACAGTCTTTTGTTCTGGAGCGCGACATAGGTGCATGGAAATTTTATCAGACCAACCTTCTAACTGCCCCTGATGGAAAAAGCGCAAACCAGGAGATAAATAAGTCAAAATTGCAGCAGCTTGATGAATTCCTGGTGGAAAAGTAGCCGTAGCTCTAGGATCATCGTGGTTTTCCAGAAACCTTGCCGATTTGCTTTGAAAGTCGATATCAGCATAAAAATGCTGTCTGACTGGTTGCGCCTGTTGTTCCCGCAGGCGATCATACAGCCGTTTATCATAGGTGTAGTCAAATCCTAGTTGCTGCAGTTTCCACTCTAAATCCCAATACACCTCTGCCATAAACATAAAATCTGGATATTGCTGGCGTACTTTGGAAATAGCATCAGCCCAAAATGGTTCGGTTTCTACACCCCAAATTTGCTTAAAAATTTCAGGTAGTATTAACATCGCCATGTCACAGCGAACGCCATCACACAGGTGAGCAACGTTTAATAACTCTGTTAACATTGCTGCCCGCAATTCTTGGTTGCCGTAGTTAAGTTGCAAGGTATCAGACCAACCAGGAAAGTAGAGGTCTTTTCCGTGGGCGAATATTTTGCTTCCTTCTGGCAATTCCACACGCAAATAGTTTTGGGGTTCTCGTTCGATATCTGCTTCGGTTCCCTGAATATAATAGTCTGAGTGAGTTTGTACCCAAGGATGATCGGGTCCGGTATGGTTAGGAACGTAATCAAGCATTAGTTTTAGTCCCCGTTGATGCAGGCGATCGCCTAGTCGTAACATGGCTGCATTGTCGCCGAGGTTCTCATGGATATGATAGCCAGTTATGGCAAAGCAAGACCCACAAATATCATCTTTTTGTAAGTCGTCTCCAAAAAGTTCTGTAGCTTCTCTCTGAACGTCACGGTTAGAACGAGAAATATCTCGCCCCACTGTTCCTGTTTGCCAAACGCCTAAAAAGTACACCCAGTCAAATTCTAGATTTGCTATTCGATCTAGTTCGTGATCGGGAATATCATCTAAGGTAGCATGACGACCTAGTTGTTGGGATATTTGGTTGAGCCAAACTCGGGTATTAACCTGATATAGGGAAGGGTTAGTCATTTGAGTTATCAGTTATCAGTTATTAGTTATCAGTACCTCCGGCTGTTTACGCAGCATTCCGTAGGAAAGCATTGGGATTGAAAATACTGAATCGTTTTTTTTATCCCTTTAAGAAGCTATCTCTTATAAGGAACTCCTCAAACCCTTTTGTGATAGAGAGATGGGCGGTGGGGAGATGGGGAGGTGGGGGGAGAAAAGCCTCTAATGAAATCGGTTTACTCTCCTGAAATCTACATTTAACGCCAGATACATAACTTCTATCTAATACGTTTTATGTTCAGAAAGATGTTGATAAAGCATAGTTTTAAAAAGGGAGGCTTGATACCTGATTTTTTGTTCATACAAGAAAAAAAATCAGAAAAAATTTTCCTTGAGCGTCAATCCTCTTTTTTTGAATAAGAGGTAATAATTAATAATTAATTGTTGTGATTAGAATATCTGCTTAAACTTACTTAAACCATTTATTTTTTGGTCTCCGTTCATCCAACTTTCGATATACATCTCGCAAATCAACATGATGATGTGCCATGGCAACCAAAGTATGATAAAATAAATCCGCTACTTCCGAGGCGATCGCCTCTTTCTCATCATCTTTACAAGCCATTACCACTTCTGCGGACTCTTCCCCTATTTTCTTAAGAATTTTATTATCTCCTCCAGCAAATAACTTGCAAGTATAAGAACCCTCTTCTGGATGGTCGCGGCGATCGCGAATAACCTCAAAAAGCTGAGATAACATATCAGCCGGAGGCTTTACTACCTCCCCATCCACTTGATGGAAACAACTTCGTTCTCCCTTATGACAAGCAATATCACCCACTTGTTCGACTCCTACTAACAAAGTATCGCTGTCACAGTCGTAACGCATCCACTTAATATTCTGGAAATGACCAGAAGTTGCTCCCTTATGCCAAAACTCTTGTCGGGAACGACTCCAAAACCAAGTTTGCCCTGTTTCCAAAGTTTTTCCCAATGATTCCTGGTTCATCCAGGCCATCATCAAAACTGTACCATCTAAATAATCCTGAATTATCGCAGGCACAAGTCCTTGCTCGTTGTAACGCACCTGCTCAACAGGAATAGATTGACTTAAAGCTACTCGTTGTGGTTGAGAGTTAGACATATTTGCCCATGAAATTTGTTTGTGTACTCGCAGTTTAGAATATTTTTGCTTGCATTTCGTAGCAGTTTAATTTTAAATTAAAATTTTCGATGCAAATATTATCACAAAAGCTCTAAATTGTCAAAAAAAAAGTTGATAATTCTCCTAAGATCAACTTTCAATAGATACTCACTGGAATGATACAATTACCTAAATATACAGATAGGTTTATTTTAAGTGATAACATAAAATCCCCTGTAGGGATTGAAAACAACGGAAACATAAGGAGATTCACTTGGTAGCGACTACACTCAACACCTCAAAATCAGAAGAAATTTTTGCAGGAGCCCAAAAACTAATGCCTGGGGGCGTAAGTTCTCCTGTTAGAGCTTTCAAATCTGTTGGTGGCCAGCCCATAGTTTTTGATAGAGTCAAAGGAGCATATATATGGGATGTTGATGGGAATCAATACATTGACTACGTTGGCACTTGGGGACCTGCGATATGTGGTCATGCTCATCCAGAAGTATTAAATTCTCTGAAAGAGGTTCTGGAAAAAGGGACAAGTTTCGGTGCCCCCTGTGTTTTGGAAAATATTCTGGCTGAAATGGTCATTGATGCTGTACCTAGTATTGAAATGGTACGCTTTGTCAACTCTGGTACGGAAGCTTGTATGGCTGTATTGCGTTTGATGCGGGCTTTTACTGGCAGAGACAAAGTAATTAAATTTGAAGGATGTTATCATGGCCACGCCGATATGTTCCTTGTGAAAGCTGGTTCGGGTGTGGCAACCCTTGGTTTACCTGATTCTCCAGGAGTGCCTAAGTCTGTCACGAGTAATACTTTAACTGCTCCTTATAACGATTTGGAGGCAGTTAAGCAACTATTTGCGGACAACCCTGACCAAATTTCTGGTGTTATCCTCGAACCAGTGGTTGGTAATTCTGGTTTTATTACTCCAGATGCAGGTTTCTTGGAAGGGTTAAGGATGATTACCCAAGAAAACGGCGCATTACTGGTTTTTGATGAAGTTATGACTGGGTTCCGTATTGCTTATGGTGGGGCGCAAGAAAAATTTAATGTTACTCCAGACTTAACGACTTTGGGCAAAATTATTGGTGGTGGTTTGCCAGTGGGAGCCTATGGTGGTCGGCGCGACATTATGTCAATGGTGGCTCCATCAGGTCCAATGTATCAAGCAGGTACTCTTTCTGGTAATCCTTTAGCTATGACTGCTGGTATTAAGACTCTGGAATTACTACACAAACCAGGGACTTATGAGCAGTTGGATAAAATTACGAAGCGGCTTGCTAATGGCTTATTGGCTGTTGCTAAAGAAACTGGTCATGCTATTTGTGGTGGCCAACTGAGTGCGATGTTTGGTATATTTTTCAATCAGGGACCAGTACACAACTATGATGATGCTAAAAAGTCTGATTTGACTAAGTTTAGCAAGTTTCATCGAGGTATGTTGGAGCGTGGAATTTATTTGGCTCCTTCTCAGTTTGAGGCTGGGTTTACTTCTCTGGCTCATACAGAGGAGGATATAGATAAGACTTTGGCTGCTGCAAAAGAGGTAATGTCTATGATTTAAAAACTAGATAGGGACTATAATTCAGCACTTCTAATCCAACTCT
This sequence comes from Microcoleaceae cyanobacterium MO_207.B10, assembly GCA_030064835.1. Classification (GTDB taxonomy): domain Bacteria; phylum Cyanobacteriota; class Cyanobacteriia; order Cyanobacteriales; family Microcoleaceae; genus JASJEE01. Next base: position 11,745 of record JASJEE010000084.1, read on the forward strand.
GTCAAAACTGCGGTTAGGGCTTCCCTGACTGAAGAATGCCGCTTTGTCCATCCCCCCTAACCCCCCTTTGAAAGGGGGGGAATAGAAGGGCAATTTCGGGAGTATGTCAAAAACATAAAAAGCGTCGGAAGGAAGTACGCAGCGCCGGTTTTAACGGCTGGCAGAATAACGACACGCGGGTTTTAACCCGGAGTAAAATTCTGCTATACTAGAAATAGCCAGTAAGAACAAGGTTTGTCGTTATGACCTCTAGCTAGTTCTGTGAAATTCCGGTGGACAGGAGACGGGGAATTGATTTCCTACGACGGCTGGCAAGCGCAGCATTCCGCAGGAAAAGCAAGCAGGCAGCTAGAACAGCGAGAAGATTGCTCCAACATATTGAGTAAAACCACTCGTGAAAGCTATAAAAAAAGTAGGCCCACAGCTAAATTTTTGATTTACGCCGAGGAGTTTAGAAGTCTGTTGACAGGCTTGAAGCAAATGTGGATTTATCCCATTTGTGGTGGATTTCCCACAGAATCCAGGGTGTTTCAACCCCTGGAGATGTCAATCGTAGTAGTAAGTAAACAAGTAATGATTTTTGTAGCTGAAAATTTATACTATTAGGCAACTAATATCCTTACATATTTACGACTACCCGAAAATACAACTGGTTAGTACCGCTACGCGGAAGTCAGAAGCTTGCTCCCGCGGATGCGGTTGTTAGAAGTTTTGATTGATAAGGCTTTGAGGATTTTGTCACTGGTGACATATTTCCCCCATCCTGGACTAGATCAACTTCTCAAAAAAAATTATTCACAGCTAATCAGACTAAGTAAACAACTAAAAGATATTTAAGAAAATTTTATGATGTTCATAGATCCCCATATCCATATGTCTTCTCGCAGCACCGACGACTACGAAGCTATGCGGGAAGCAGGTATCGTGGCAGTAATTGAACCTGCTTTTTGGCTAGGACAACCTCGAACTAACGTTGGCAGTTTCCAAGATTATTTTAGCAGTTTAGTAGGTTGGGAAAGGTTCCGCGCAGCTCAGTTTGGGATTAGACATTATTGCACTATTGGCTTAAACTCCAAAGAAGCTAATAACGAAGCCCTAGCAGAACAAGTTATGGAACTATTGCCCCTATATGCTTGTAAAGAGGGAGTAGTTGCCATTGGCGAAATTGGCTATGATGACATGACACCAGCCGAAGATAAATATTTTCGACTACAGCTAGAGTTAGCCAAAGAACTAGACTTACCCGTAATGATCCATACTCCCCACCGCAACAAAAAGGAAGGTACTTCCCGTAGTATGGATGTCTGTCTCGAACATGGACTAGAACCATCAAAAGTTATTGTTGACCATAACAACGAAGAGACAGTTAAGGAAACTCTAGACCGTGGTTTCTGGGCAGCATTTACCATTTATCCGAAAACAAAAATGGGGAATGCCAGAATGGTAGCGGTTGTGAGAGAATATGGGTCTGAACGTATTATCGTTGATAGTAGCGCCGACTGGGGAGTGAGTGACCCCTTAGCAGTTCCCAAAACAGGTCGGTTGATGATAGCAGAAGGAATTCCAGAAGCTCATGTCAAAGCTGTGTGTTATGAAAATGCGATTAAAGCTTACAGTCAAAGCGGTCAAATGAAAGAAGAAGACTGGCTCAACCCATCTGCTATTGACCAACGTCAACTATTTATGGGTAATTCTGTACTCCGGGGACAAAAGCCAGTCGTTGAGTCTCAAAAAGAGCCAGTGTTAATTGATTAATCAATTAAAATTATCTTTAGGAAAAATAAGCAAGCCAGGGGGAGTATAAAATTGTGAAAGCTGAAAATAATTTAAATCAGCAGGAGTATTGGGCTTATCTGCAACTGATGCGTCCGGCTAATATTGTAACTGCATGGGCAGATATTTGTGTCGGTTATGCAGCATCAGGAGCGATCGCTACTTTTAATGCCGAAAATATTTCTACTTTACTACCCCTTGGCTGGTTAATTTTATCTACAACTGGTTTATATGGTGGTGGAGTAGTCTTTAATGATGTGTTTGATGCTGAGTTAGATGCTCAAGAACGACCAGAAAGACCGATTCCTAGTGGTAGAGCTTCTCGGAATGGCGCAATAGGTTTAGGAACTTCTCTATTAATATTGGGAATTATTGCTGCGGGGCAAGTTTCTACTGTCAGTGCAGTTGTAGCAACAGTAGTGGCTTTAGCAGCATTATTATATGATGCTTGGGGAAAACACAATCCTGTATTAGGTCCTGTAAATATGGGTATCTGTCGGGGTGGTAATCTTTTATTAGGAGCAAGTGCTATAGCTGGAATGTTGGCACAAATTTGGTTTCTAGCATTGATACCAATTGGTTATATTGCAGCAGTCACAGCCATTAGCCAAGGAGAAGTTCATGGTGGTAAAAGTAGCACAGGTTGGGTAGCGTTATTATTATTGGCAGCAGTTATTGGCGGAATTTTGTCATTAGAAATATTGCCTATATATAACGTCTTGGTTGCCCTACCATTTGTAGCTTTACTGACTGTAAAAGTTTTACCTGCTTTTATCAAAGCAACTCGTGAACCCCTAGCAGAAAATATTCGACAGGCGGTTAGAGCCGGAGTATTATCTTTAATAATATTAGATGCAGCGATCGCTTCGGGTTTTGCAGGTTGGGTGTATGGGTTATTGGTTTTGATTCTACTACCTATTTCGATATTCTTAGCTAAAAAATTTGCAGTTACATAAATCTGAGAAGCGCTATATAAAGAGTTAGGAATTTAACAGAAATTAAATCCAAAAACTCATTTGGGATAAAACAATTTACAGATAAAAATTAAAGCCTTTTGTCTTGGAAAAAAAAGTGCTAGCTTTTAGCAGCTAATTGCGATAAATGTGAGGATTTTTAGAAGATAAGGTCAGAAAAATTGAGCAACAATTTTTTTACACTTGTATGTTGAAAATCTGAGTATTTTAAGCTTAACGGAGCCAAAACTTTGCACTTTTTTTTCACAGCCAAAAGGCTAAAATTTTTATGTGTAAATACTTTTATATAGCCTTTCTGAAGCTCTTGAGGTACAGTTATATCATGTTCGGTTGAATACTTATAAATAATTACCAAGGAGTCAGGAGTCAGTCCTCATGAGTCAGAATTGCTGGAGAAAGGAGTCAGGAGAAAAGTATAAGTTTCAATAATTGATAATTGATAATTGATAATTACCTCTCCCTAAAAGGAAGAGAATTGAATAAAAGGAAAATAAATTCATTGTTTCTCCGGGAGCGAGTGAGAGGCTTTAAACCTTAACTTAATTATTTGGTAATATCTTTTCTTTACTCTCAGAGCTGAAATTTTATTTATAACTGATTATCCGAACATTATATTATACCAATTTGATAAATGTTTGTTAAAAATAGATAGGGAATTTTTTAGGAGTCAGGAGTCAGAATAAATAGCTTCTATACAATTTATTTGATTAGTTCATGAACTATCATATTAGCCAAGGACACATCTTCTGTAAAAGACATCTGGTGATAATCAAAAATAAAATCAATTATCGCCTATAAATCATCAATTATTTCCCCCTACTCCCTACTCCCTACTCCCTACTCCCTACTCCCTACTCCCTACTCCCTCTTTTCCGGAGAGATATAAAGATACTTTAGACCTCTTATTATTCGTAACATTATTTTTTCCAAATGGTATTATACCAATTTTATAAATGTTTGCTACAAATATCTAGGGGAATTTTTAGGAGTCAGGAGTCGTAGGGGCGATTCGCGTTTGCGTTAGCGAAGCTCCTCTGCAAGAGGCAGCATTCCGCAGGAAATCGCCCGTACAGGAGTCGCATGGGAATTCCTTAAATACCATATTTGAGCTGCGTAAATCATCTTTTTTGTCAAATGGACATATTATGAAAAGTCTTTTTATTGCCCTTACTATTCGTAACATTATTTTTTCAAATTGGTATTACAATATATTCTACTTTTGTGACGTACACCCATCGCGGGCAAGATGCCCGCACTAGAGAGGTTTGAACATTAATATTTGTACTTCATCTACTTGGAATTTGTTGTATCTTTTTATTCTCTGTTCCCTGTTCCTTATTCCCTATTCTTACTATAATTGTTTAATAAAAATAGTAGATAAATGAAAGAAACTAACTCTATATTTACCGAACTCTATCAAGCTATCAACCAAATAATTGTCGGTCAAACTCTACCAATCAAACAATTATTAATTGCCCTCTTAACAGGTGGTCATGTAATAATTGAAGGAGTTCCCGGCACAGGAAAAACTCTTACGGTTAAAGTTTTAGCAAAATTAATTCAAGCGGAATTTCGCCGAGTTCAACTAACTCCAGATATTCTGCCATCTGATATTTTAGGAACTAACGTATTTGACCTTAATAGTCGTAATTTTACTCTCAAAAAAGGTCCGGTTTTTACAGAGATATTATTAGCAGATGAAATTAATCGCACTCCACCAAAAACCCAGGCAGCTCTACTTGAAGCTATGGCAGAACAACAAGTAACATTAGATGGAAAAACTTTAGCATTACCAGATTTATTTTGGGTAGTTGCTACTCAAAATTCTCTGGAATTTGAAGGTACATATCCTCTACCAGAAGCACAGTTAGACCGATTTTTATTTAAGATTATTATGGATTATCCAGAGACAACAGCAGAAAAACAAATGTTATTAAATGCTCAACAAGGTTTTACTGCAAAAAATTTTGACTTAAATCAACTCGAGCCTGTAGCAACTGTAGAACAAATAATCACAGCTAGACAAGAAATAGAAACAGTTAATGTTGAAGAAAAGGTATTAGATTATTTATTATCATTAGTTCAGCAAACCAGAAAACATCCAGATTTAGCTTTGGGAGCTTCTCCACGAGCAGCAGTTGCATGGTTACAAACAAGTAAAGCACAAGCTTGGTTAAATAATAGAAATTATGTAACTCCAGATGATATTAAAATAGTGGGATTACCTCTGTTACGTCATCGGTTAATTTTGAAACCAGAATCACAATTAGATGGGGTAATAATTGATAGTTTAATTAATTCTATCTTGAAACAAATTTCAGTGCCAAGGTAATATTTGGAAGGAAGAAGGAAGAAGTTAAGAATGAGAAAGGAGAAAGGATAATTCATTAATTGATAATTGATAATTACCTCTCCCTAAAAGCTATCCATTACCCATAACTCTTGAAACCCTTGTGGGAGCAGGGGAGCAGGGAGCAGGGGAGCAGGGAGCAGGGGAGAAAGGAGAAAGAATCATACTAGCTAAGTAAAACTACTTAAGTCATCAAAAAAAATGTATTTTTCCATATATATATTTTTTCTCCCGAACAAGCCTAACCAAGACTTATCCATAACTTGTCTATTTTGTCAAGTTTTATGTTAAGAAAGATGTGGGTAAAGCATAGCTTTCCAAGGGGGGTTTAGGGGGGATGGAGAGGGCGGGTCAAGGGCCAACGTTGAGATAAATAAATCTCAAGTGGTTTCTATATACTAAAGTGACAACCTGCAAAAGATGAAGTTATGTCCCAACAAACAGTCTGGATAGCAAGGCACGGAAATCGTATTGACTTTGTTAACCCCGAATGGTTTAACACTGCTGAAAGACCTTATGACCCACATCTTTCGGAGGACGGTCTCATTCAAGCAAAACAACTAGCTAATCGTCTAGTGGGGGAAAATATCACCCAGATTTTCACCTCTCCCTTTCTGCGAACTGTACAAACGGCCAATGAAGTTGCAGAAATTCTTGATTTGCCTCTGAAATTAGACTGGGGCTTGTGTGAATGGCTAAACCCAGATTGGATGCCTAATATGCCAGAAACTCTACTACAAGACATAATGGCCCAAAACTACCAAAGAATAGACCTTTCCTATACTGCTGGCACTCCTCAATATCCTGAAACTTGGGAGGCTTGCCTTAAACGTACTGGGGAAACTGTTCAACGTTTGGCTACACAGTTTCCCAATGAAAATATTTTGTTGGTAGGACACGGTGCTTCAGTTATTGGCGCTGCTGCCGGATTAGTTGGTTTAATTGCTGAGACTGAGGTAAAGGCTTCTCTGTGCTGTTTGGTCAAAATTGTCCGCCAAGAACAACAATGGGTCATGGAGTTAAGTGGGGACACTTCCCATCTAGATAATTCAGAAACGGCCATCAGGTTTGTTTGAATTAATTTAGGGATAGGATTTTACATTTTGGAATTTAGACTTTGGATTTTGGATTGATATGTCTATAAACTGATGACTGATGATTGATCCATAAATTCCTGTTTAACCTTGGGTGTGGAGAGGCCATATATTGTCGTGAACGGCCCTCCTCACTAATTTCTCACTAATATAATTTCATGGAAGTCAGTTATTCACTGATTCAAAAGCTTGTCCCTGTGAAGGCAGGGAGGGGTCATGCACCAAGATTTTATCGGCTCAAAATTTTGATGCTAGATTACTTTCACCGAAATTATTTCATATAATCAGGAGCCAAACTATTTGTGACATCTTTAAAGTAAATTGGTATAATTCCTGATTACCCAGCAGATTCTGATTCTGTTGGTTGAAAACTTTGAGGATGCCAAAAAAAGCGGTAAAATACTACGATATAAAAGTTTAGCAACTATTGAACAAAAGTTTTATCTGTGAATAGTTGATAATTTTGGTGATCAGAATCTATTTTTGGAAGATTATTTGATGCTATGGCCGGACACAGTAAGTGGGCAAATATTAAACGCCAAAAAGCTAGAGTTGATGCAGTTAAAGGCAAAGTTTTCGCTAAAATGTCTCGTGAAATTATTGTTGCAGCCCGGAGTGGCGCTGACCCTGCTGCTAATTTTCAGTTGCGGACAGCTATCGAAAAAGCTAAAGCAGCAGGTATACCAAATGATAATATAGATAGGGCGATCGCTAAAGGTTCAGGTCAATTAAATGATGGAAATGAACTAGAGACTATTCGTTATGAGGGTTATGGTCCTGGAGGTATAGCAATTTTGATTGAAGCTCTCACAGATAACCGCAACCGCACTGCAGCAGACCTTAGAAGTGCGTTTACTAAAAATGGTGGTAATCTTGGTGAGACTGGTTGTGTTAGTTGGATGTTTGAGCATAGAGGTGTGGTAACTATTACGGGGTCTGTTGATGAGGATGAGTTATTGGAGACATCTGTTGAGGGAGGAGCAGAATATTATGAGATGATTTCTGAAGATGAGTTTCAAGGTGCGGAGGTATTTACTGAAACTACTAATTTAGAAAATCTCAGTCAAGCATTACGGGAACAAGGGTTTAATGTAACTGAGGTGGAGTTTCGCTGGATATCTAGTAATACTCTGGAAGTGACAGATCCAGAACAGGCGCGATCGCTCCTGAAGTTAATGGATGCTCTTGATGACCTTGATGATGTGCAAAATGTCACTGCTAATTTTGATATGGCAAATGAACTTGTTTCTGCTGCTTTAGTTTAAAGTTAGGTTAGCAGGCTATAGGTGGTATTTATAGTCAATAGACTTCTCTGGAAAAGAGGGAGCAGGGAGCAGGGAGAAATAATTGATATTTTGTTGACGATAATTGATTTGATTTTTTATTATTGTAGATGTCTAATAAGTACCTAAACAAAATTATTTGCCTATTCTAATTCTTGGCACTCTTTAGAAGGCAAAGAATTCAGCTTATATAGATGTGTAATTAATTTTGCACAACCACTTAGCATTTTCAAAAAATATTGCTACATTAGTTGATTTCGAGGTTTTAGGTGGTCGGTGGTCGGTAGTAGGTATGAGTTAAAATAAGTGCAAATTTTCCCATCCTTCACCACAATATTTTACTGTAACAATCTTTCTTTATTGAATTTAGTTTAATAATATCAAAAGAGTTACTTGAATTATAAATATTATGATAGTTGTTTTTTGATGAAGCTCTTTAGTAAAACTAATCTTTCAAAAAGTAAACTTAATATAGGACAATAGGAAAATAGGAAAAATTGGCAATATCCTAAAAACTTTAATTACAAATCCTATATTTTATTTATTTATTTTAGTTCTTATATCTTATATAAGTAGGTAGGCAAAAAAGTTATAAAATTCCATATACGCGCATCTGAGGAAAACTTAAATTTTATAACACAGAGCGTTTTCTATTTAATTATGCCTAGCTACTTAGCAATCCTATTTACAGCGCTTTTCAAATTGATGAACCACATCGCCATAACCAAAACCTTCTAGGGACCTTGCATGCAACGTCTGTGGTCTAATGAAATGAAAACCACTGTAAGTGGTAACATTTTAGTAGTCGTAAAAAATTACGATGCAGAAACCATAATTTAGAATTTACAACCATTCCCGATGATATTTATTATTATTAAATTTGTCACAACCTATTTAGGATTGGTATAGTTAGTTAGTAAGATTAATTTTTTTATTTTTTACAAGAGGTTGTAAGATTCCTGGAAAGATTGAACCGAAAAAGACAGGTAGTTTTGTTTCTGGAATAATTGGTAATATTCTGATAATTGTTAGTTTTGGTTGTGCAAACTCTCAGGAACTTCCACCAGGAAGTTATCAAGAAACCTGTGAAGATATTAGGGTAGAAGGAACATTTGTTCTCACAGCTAAATGTAGAAGAGAAAATGAAACTATGCAGAATGCTGACATCTATATATTACACAAAATGTAAAGGAGACATTAGCAATGAAAATGCTGTTTTATGGTGGAAACAACGATGATTTACATTCACTGGCGATTGGTAACTTGTTTAGCTAAAAAGTCGAAGCCACAGAAAAAAAGTTAAAATTATAGGTCATAAAAGCTTCATTTACAAATTACTTCAGCAATTCTTTCCCTGTGATATATTTTTAGTTGCCTTACTTCCACTCTTCCATAACTATTCAACTATGACATCATTACGACTAATTATCGAAGGTTGGCGTTTTTTACCTCATTCCTACGCGATCGCCAACCAATTCCAACTACTAGAAATGCTCAACCGACCCCAACTGCAAATCTACCATCGGGATATGTCTTACGTTAGCAATAACTGGCAACCTGTAACAGGTTTATTTCCTCTAACAGCAGAAACAGCATTACGCAATATTCCTAGTCCATCCCCTGACCTGGCCGCCGATGCAACATTGCGGATGTATGCTCCCTTTGACCTTCATTCCTCTACCAGCAACTGCACAGCAATTTTTGGCTGTACTGAGTGGGGTATCGTCACCAAATCTATTATTAAGGGAATGGGGGTCACTTCATTTGCTGAAGCTCACGCTAATTCAGATACTATTATTATCACCCCTTCCCACTGGTCAAAAAATGGATTTATTCGCAGTGGGGCTGAAGCTAGTCGAGTTGCTGTGATACCCTTGGGTGTCAACCCTGATATTTATCATCCATTACCAACTACTGAGAGAATTTCCCTACGAAAAAAATTCGGTATTGATGACTGTTTTGTTTTCCTCAACGTTGGGTTAATGTGCAACAGTAGTCAAGGGGTGGGTCGTTTGCTCAAAGCATTTGCGACTATTGTTGAGCGTTATCCAAATACTAAACTTATTCTTAAAGGTAGGGATGCTATTTTTCCTTCCAAAGATGCCATTGCGAAAGCGGGTAAAGTTGCACTGACTGATGCTGAGATGGAAAAAGTCCGCTCTAGAATAGTTTATTTTGGGCAAACTCTTTCGTTTAGAGAATTAGCTCAACTATATCAGGTTGCTGATGCGTATGTATCTCCCTATTTGGCAGAGGGGTTTAATTTGCCTGTCTTGGAGGCCGCAGCTTGCGGTTTGCCTGTAATTTGCACAAAAGGTGGCCCCACAGATGATTTTATTCACTCTGACTTTGCCTTAAGTATTGATAGTACCCTTAAGACAAACGAGACTGCTGATGGGGATACCCTCTGGTTTGTTGTGCCCCAACAAGACCATTTAGTTGAATTGATGCAAATGGTTATGGAAAAAGCTTTATTTAGGGAACAGGCTGGTAAAGCTGGCCCTGATTGGGTTGTTCAACATTTTACTTGGAAGCAGGTGGTAGATCGATTATTGGATTTACTTTTACCATCTTTAAAGCTGAGTAGACCAACTTTTGAGCCAATTATTCTCTGAATTTTGAATTATTTGAAAGTTAGCATAAAATAATACCATTTTTTACTAAATCACTTCACAAATTTCACAAATAATTTAACATTGTTGGATTGGAATTGTACCTAAAATTATTGTTAGCTAAAGCAATCACCAATATCTATAACTTGACTTTTAATACTATTTTCATAGTAGTGAGTAGTCAGTAGTGGACAGTTTCAGCTAAAGTAGTGTGGGAAGAGGGGGAAGAGGGGGAAGAGGGGGAAGAGGGGGGAGATTAATCAACCCAGAATTTAAAATCTATTGCAACATTTAAGAGATTGTTTGTAAAGGAAATATAAAAAGGAGATAGGGAACACTTAACACTTAACACTTAACACTTAACACTTAACAGGGAATAGGGAATAGGGAATAGGGAATAGGGAATAGGGAATAGGGAATAGGGAATAGGGAATAGGGAATAGGGAATAGGGAATAGGGAATAGGGAATAGGGAGGAAGAAATACTCGAGAAATATTTGTCGCTATTAAATCTAGGAATATATGTACTGAATACTTCTCTATCTATATGATTTCAATCCCTTTGAAGTCTTGCCGCTTTTAGATTTTAGTCACTTCTTTACTCTCTTAATACTTATTTTACAAACAGTCTCTAAGATGAAACAGTCCAGTAGGAATATAAATAGCAATCCGCGCATAGGTTGCGGGTAATTAAAAAGTAAATAAAAAAGTTGAAACTCCCACCTGTTCCCAGTTAAGTGTTCCCTAAAAAGCAGTAAGATTTTGGCCACGAATAAAATAGGATTGCTATATTTGGCAATTAGCAAAGATTTCAGGAGCGTGGCTATCTGAATTTTTTTATACCGACGAATTAAGCGGATTTAATATACAGCAAATTCCACCTTTGTGAGGTAGACCTATAGCGGGCAATATGTCTAGAGAGGTTTGAACATTAATATCTGTAGTTTATATACTTGGAATTTGCTATAAATAGCTATTCAAAGAGGTTGCACTTAAAATTAAATTAAATACTAATAATACCATTCTTTACTAAATCACTTCACAAATTTTACAAATAATTTACCATTGTTGGATTTGAATTGTACCTGAAATTATTGTCAGCTAAAGTAATTACCCACATCTATTTCTACTTTTGGCTTTATATTATTAAGGTTTGACCTGGTTGCATCACAGTATTAGGTTTTTCTTAATTTGGCAGCATTGAAGTTGCTACTATAATAATTGTACTGTCCTAAGCACCTACACAGAATTGATTACCTACTGTTGTGTCAAGCTGAAAATGGTGTATTAAATTTTTAAGTAAAAGCTTTGAAAAATCAGCATCCTGCCATTTTTCTTAAAGTAACATTTAAGGCTTGACACAGCACTACTCTAATTTTCTGTCACCCTTGTAGCAAAAAGGTTTCAATTTTAGAAAATGTGTAATTAATTTTGTGCGACTAGTTAACTACAAAACAAATATTCGGCGTTGCTGAATCAAGGTATGAAAATAAAAACTCAACAATCTAGAATACTTACGATTTAATAGTTTAGCGATCGCTAATAAATATAAATCATACCCACGCATCAGCAAC
>JASJEE010000457.1 GCA_030064835.1 Microcoleaceae cyanobacterium MO_207.B10
TATATCACAGTAAATGTCTAATTGTGTTTCACTTTGTCTAATTATTTTAATACTGTTGATAGCCCTAAGTGTATCTTTGGCTGAGATAAATTTTTGAGGCACAGAGTAGTCTCTAGATACAGGAAATACAACGAAAAGATAGAAAAATATTCCCATACACCCCAGAGGTATCTCCCCATCCCCCTAGCACCCCATCTCCCCATCTATTTTTCAATAGAACCCATTTGGGTTCTATAATACTAGTGGACTAACACGCCTCAAAATCTAGGTTTGGTTGTAGTTTGCTTCCGCGTAGCGGTACGAAGTGTTAGCGGAAATTCCCAAAGGGTAACCCAACAAAAGGTTAATATTGGGTTTACCCTGTGGATAAGCTGGTGCTAACGTTCAATAGCTAATTAACAGCAAATCTGGTTATCAAAAGTAAATTTTTCAAATTTATCTCTAACCCTTCTGCATTATTTACTCTCGCTTCTGAGTTATCTTGATAATCAAGCTTCTGTATAAACCGGATTTAGTATAACACGGTTAATTTTTTCTGATTTCCTTATAAATTAGAAGCACGAATAGCTGCACCAATTAAACCCACGTCAGGATTCAATATAATATGAACAGGTACTTTTTCTAATAAAGGTCTCATTCGTCCTTTATGATTAAAAGCTTCCATAAAACTTCCTGACTTCATTAGTGGCATAATTTTAGCAGCAATACCTCCTGCAAGATACAAACCACTATAAGGTAAAAGTTTCAATGCTAAATTTCCCGCTTCTGCACCATAAGCTTCAACGAACATTTGCAAAGTTTGCTCGCAGAGGCGATCGCTCTTTTCTAAAGCAGCTTTCCCAATTACTGCCCCAGGATCTACTGTAACTTCATTTGAGCCTATTTGTGTTTCCCACTTTCTCACAACTTCCCCTACTTCTGGAGATTCTGTAGCAGATTGGCGATCGCGTAAAAATTGATAAATTGCGACAATCCCCATACCTGAAACTACTCTCTCTACAGATACCCTATCTATACAGTGCTTTGCCAACAAGTATGTTAATAGATGAAATTCCAATTCCGAACGCGGTGCAAAGTCAGTATGGCCTCCTTCTGTGGGGTAAACCTTAACTGTTCCTGCTCCCCGAATTAAAAAACATTCTCCTAATCCTGTACCCGCACCTATCACAGCTATTGGTGTATCAGATAAGGGTTTACCTTCTTGTAAAGTATACAAATCATTCGAGGTCAAACCTAAAGTTCCATAACCTACTGCTTCAAAATCGTTAATTAAACTAATATGGGATATGTTTAATTCTTTCTCCATCTGCTTGGAATCAAGCATCCAAGGCAGATTCGTCAGTTTGACAGTGTTATTAACTATTGGCCCGGCGATCGCAAAGCAAGCTTTTTCTGGTGTTAATTTTTGCCCGATCTTCTCACTTGCTTCCTCTAAAAACTTTTGTACTATGGGAACTAAATCTGGAAAATCGTGACTGGAGTAACGATTCTCATGGAGGCTTCGCAGTTCCACCGAAGGCATTGATTTCTCTGATGTTGCCTCTACTAACCTTAGAATTGTCTTGGTACCACCAATATCACCAGCTAATAATAATGTCACAATTATATACTCCTGAGCAACTGTTTAGCTTTTTTTATCATATAGTGTTAAGTTACATTTTCCATCTTAGGACTGAAATATGCTGCTATTTTGCTCTAGGAATTATTGTTATTAATTTTTATTGAATCTTGAACATTATTTTAATTTGATTTGATCTTGTCTTTTTTTATTTTTCTGTCTTGGAATTTTGACTTCAATTAAAAACAATAAACACAATAATGATAATTTAACTATAGATGACATTATAGTCAAAAAAATCTTAATTTTATCAGCCTAAAAAAATCTAGATATCCTTGATTTTATTTATGGTAAATTAATTATTATCATTGGTATAGTTAGTAGACATATCCAAAAAATAAATAAGTTTTCAGCAATTAACAATTAATAATTCTCTCTTGTTAAAAGGAGAGGATTGACAGTTAAGGATTTTTTGGGGATTTTATCCCTTTAAAAGGCTATGGTTTATATATATCTTTCTGAAGATAAAAATTGACAAAAGATAGAAGTTATGTATTTGCCATTGAATGGATACAGCAGATTTCCGGCTGATGATGTACAATCCGTGAATTGAATGTCTTGTAGTCTAGGGAATCTTGCCCACTAGATTCGGGCTGCCGTGGGAACTGGTCGCTAGGTGTCTATCTCATAACATCCGGAAGCGCTGTATTTCGGGAGAGTCAACTTTTTTTATTTAATTAGAGGTTTTTCTCCCCCCTCCTTACCTATCCATTACCCATAACTCTTGAAACCCTTGTGGGAAGCAGGGGAGAAGGGAGAAATAGTCATAGTAGCTAGGCAAAACTACTTAACTTATCAAAATAAATGTACTTTTCAATACATTTTTTCTGTGGAAACAGCCTGTGAAAAGCTTTCACATAATTTGTTGATTTTGTCAAGCTTTATGTTAAGAAATAAGTGGGTAAAGCATAGCCTCCTCACAAGGGTATGTTTTTAACAATAAAGGGATAACATAGGTCAGACAAAGTAGACTTGGGGGGAAAGTGGACAAGGAAGCAGCAAATAAGGAACATTCAAAGTGATGATTTTGACGCTTTTTTCTCCCTTGTCTGCAAGTCATCTTTGTCTTCTAAGTCTTGTCACAACCAAAAAGTAAAAAACTTACCATTGTAAGCATATTCCACCCCCTAATCTCTCTATCAGAAAAGGGTTTGAGGAGTTCCTGATCAGGGATAGCTTAAAAGGGGAGGTTTCTCACCTGAATTGTCCAATAATTAATAGTTAATTATTAATTATTAACTATTAACTATTAACTATTAACTATTAATTATATAGTTATAGTTATAGTAAGTGTGTGAAGATTTTAGATATCTAAGGTATAACCGTTGCTTCGGGAATTTGAATAATTGGTTCATTGATAGTTAGCATTAAGTTATTGCTATTAGGACTAACTATTTCCATAACTGGTTCATTTAAAGCTATCTGCACAGGTTCCCCTTCAGCTATTTGTATCATAGGAGAACGAGTAGCAGAGACAATACCTGATACAACTGCTACACATACAGCAGCGATCGCACCTCCTGCCCAGACAAAAGTACGTTTTGATCTGCGGTCTATTTTCTCAAATACCTTGTCCACAGTTACCTCAACTGGTTCTGTTGTTGGAGGTATTGGTATTCTTTGGAACTCCGAACGTAGTTGTAGGAGTCTCTGATACAGATGTCTAGTAACTGTATCTGTTGCTAGTAAATTTTCTACTTCCCGACGTTGTGATGCAGTTACTTCACCGTCGAGATATGCGCTTACTAATTCAAATTTTTCCTGTTTCATAGCTTTTTTTTCACCCTGAAGTTGACCGTCAAAATCAAAATTTTCACTCATAATCTACACCACACTTTTGTATTTTTTACCGTCTAAAAATTAATAATAGTTATTTTTTTGTGCTATTGATTTAAGCTTTTTCAGTTGATTTGATGATAGCCATAAAATTATTGATTTTTTCTACTTTCAACTATCAACTATCCAGATATTTTTGGAGTTGTAATTGTAATCTTTGCCTGGCTCTAGCAATTCTTGATTTAACAGTCCCCAGAGAAACTTCTGTTATTTCCGCTATTTCATCATAGGATAAGCCTTCAATTTCTCTCAAAACAATAGTGATTCTAAATACTTCGGGTAATTCTGCGATCGCATCTCTAAGGCGAGCGTAAAATTCTCGTGTACTTAATTCTTCTTCTGGCCCTGGAGCGTCTGTCGGGATTTCCCAATCTACGGTCCCATCCTCCAAAGTCAATGGAGCATCCAACGATAAAGGAGGGCTTACTCTCTTTCGCTTACGCAACTCATCATAAAAAAGGTTGGTAGTAATGCGACTCAGCCAACTTCTAAACTTGGCAGGTTCTTGTAATCGTTTAATATTGCGGTAAACACGAATCCAGACCTCTTGAGCCAAATCGGGCCGATCTTGCCAGTCAGGGGCCAAATGATACAAAATTTTATCGACATGGGGCTGATACCGATGCAGGAGTTCTGTAAAGACAGTTCGCTCTGGGCGAGCGCCTTCCTGACATCGTAATATCAAGTCATAGTTAGGGAGTTTTTCGGGTGGCAATTCCACTTGCACAAAGGTTGAGTTAACCTTAGACCAGGGTACAGATATATATTGACTCATCGGCGGAATTGACTCAATGATTAACTGTTAGTATTAGAGACGGAAATCATACTAAACAGTTCCCGCAGATATTTTGTAGTCGGGCATCTTTCCCGCGATAGTTGTACCTCATAACATCGGGAAGCGCTGTAACTGATAATTGAAACAACCCCTGTTTACTTTTTTTATCCTGGCTGACTATTCATTTCACAGGCTCCAATACTTACCCAACTGCTAGAGCCATCAGCCCAATGTTCCTTTTTCCATATTGGGGCTGTATGCTTCAAAGTATCAATCGCATAACGACAAGCTTCAAACGCTTCAGAACGGTGAGGACAACCAATGGCCACCAATACACTAATTTCACTAATCTGTAAACGTCCCACTCGATGATGAATGATGACTTTATTTACATCTGGCCATTGATGCCGTATTTCTACTGCAATTTGCTCAAAGACTTTTATAGCCATAGGTTTATAGGCTTGATACTCTAAGGAAACTACAGGTTTACCGTCGGTTTGATTACGGACCATCCCACTCATAACTACGATGGCACCATTGGCAGGACTTTCTGCCAGGGTGTATATTTCTCCTATTGATAAAGGAGCTAAGGTAATAGCAAAGCTATCTTGATTTGATGCCATACTAGAAGCAGTTGAAGGAACGGTAAAACTGGAATTCATGGTAGTTTGAATAATTGTTTTCAGTAAATATCAAATATTTATGAGTTTAACTCACATAAATTAGTTTTGCAGTCCGATTTTACTTAATAATTATATTCTGGCATTCATCTATTTTGTGATTAATCTTTACCGAATAATTCTGGTCTAAAGCGTCTCCTTTTAGGGGTATAAAAAAACAGAATATTCCAAATTTCCAGCCTCCTTATTGTAGAGGTACTGATAACTGATTTACTGACACTTCGCGTTTGCGGAGCATTCCGGAACGGAAAGTGTCACTACTAACTGATAACTGAAATGACCTCTGATTAAAACATATAAGGAAATCTCCTAGCACTTTTTTCTCCTTAACTGGAGTTGCTTTAAACCCGATTGATTAATTATCAATTTTAAATTCTCAATTATCCATTGGTAAAAAATGCTAGGTGATGTGAGTTAACGAAGTCAGAAGTCAGAAGTCAGATAGGGGAGCCGTCGGATTGGCGACGTATGTTTTTGTAACGGGGATTTATGCCCCGCTCCAAAAACAT
>JASJEE010000458.1 GCA_030064835.1 Microcoleaceae cyanobacterium MO_207.B10
GATGAACCACATCGCCATAACCAAAAGCTTGTAGGGACGTTGCATGCAACGTCCCTACTGTGGTCTACTGAAATGAAAACCGCTGTAATAGTTAATAGCACTTTCCAATTACACATCTAGCGGGCAAGATGCCCGCACAACAAGATATCCAATCACCCCTTTTACATCATCAGCCCGAAATTTGCTTACCTAACACCCAACACCTAACACCTAAAAACTTAACCTTTCCCAAGCTATACCTTGATAACCAAAATCAAACAAATCAGGATGTAAAATTTCTGCTAAAATTTCCACCGAATCCGCTAACCTTGGTCCCGGACGATTAAAATAAGAATTACCATCAGTAACATAAACTTTCCCCGACTTAACTGCAGATAAATCTTGCCATTCTGGGCGATTAATTAACTGTAAACTATCTGCACGAGTACGCTCTAAATCAAAACCACAAGGCATAAAAATAATCACCTCTGGATTAGCCTCTAATAACTCCTCCCATTTTAACCAAGGCGAATGTTTACCAACAACTCCAAATAAACAATTTCCACCAGCTAACTTTACCAATTCTGGTATCCAATTTCCCGCAGCCATTAGTGGTTCGCTCCACTCAATACAAGCAACATTCCCAATAGCATCATCAGGTAAATATTGAGTTTTTTCCACACAAGCTACCACCCGTTTTTTTAACTGAGAAATAACCTCACTGCCATCCACTCCCAAACTACTTGCTACTTGCGAAATATCTGCCCAAACTTCTGCCAATAAATTTGGCTCCAAAGAGATAATTTGTGGATGACTTTTTGTTAAACTTGCCACCGCAACTTCCACTTCCCCTAAACTAACAGCACAAACATCGCATTGAGCTTGAGTAATAATATGAGTAGGTTGTAATTTTTCCAGAGTTTCCGCTTCCACTCGGTAGACACTCAACGCAGACTGTAATAACTCCGTCGCGCGATCGTGAATTTCCCGACTACTGCCATCAGGATTAAATTTAGGTTGAGTACAAACCGGTAAATTTTGCACTTCCGGAGGATAGTCGCATTCGTGACTTCTGCCAACAAGAGCATTTGTCAGCCCCAACGCAGCAACTATTTCTGTAGCACTCGGAATCAGAGAAACAATTTTCATCATCAATAATACTCCCAAATCTAAGACAAATTACTTATAGATCGAAAAGCGATCGCCCTTCTTAACAAAAAATTAAGAATCACTATGTTTCACGGCCTAACATATTTTGAGACAATAAATAATATCTATAGTAGATGAACTAGCAGACAGATTTATGGATACTAACCAAATACTAGAACATTATGCCACTGGCCAAAGGCATTTGACAGAGATGAATTTTTCAGGTGTCAACCTTAAAGGTATAAATCTGAGTGGTGCTGATTTTAGTAATTCTGACTTTAGTGAGGCTGACTTGACTAATGCTAACCTCAGTGGTGTCAATTTTAGCAAAGCTGACTTAAGAGGTGCAAATTTAGTCGGAGCGAATTTAAGTGAGGCTAACTTAACAGGAGCTAAACTGAGTGAAGCGAATTTGAGTAATGCTAATCTTAGTGGTGCGAATCTCTCTCAAATTGATGCAAACCGTGCTTTTTTGTTTTGTGCTAATCTTTCGAGTGCTAATCTAAATAACGCTTTTCTCTTCAGTGCAAGTCTTAGTTATACCTCTCTTACCTCTGCCAACATGAGTTATGCTAGTTTGATCGGCGCTAATCTTGTTGGTGCAGATTTAACTAATGCTGATTTAACTGGCTCTTATCTGATTGCTGTTGACTTGAGTAATGCTAATTTATCTAGTGCTAACCTAACTCAAGTCGATCTCAATACTTCTAATTTATCTGATGCTAACTTGAAGCAAGCTAATCTTCAGGGTACAGATTTAAGTTGGGTAAATTTAGTTAATACTAATTTGAATGGGGTCGATTTGAGTAGAGCTAAATTAACTAATGCTATTTTACCTGATGATATCAAGTTTCAGGAAGTTTGCAAGTAATTAAATTTAATTAATTTAGGGTGCAATGATTATTTTTTGCTGATTGATGGTGGAATGTTTTTCATCATCAATTTCAGCTTTAGAGCAATGTCGGCGTTGCTGATGCGTGGCTATGATGAAGCAATTTGGTATCTTTAGTAAAGATGTGGCTTTTTGGCTTAGGAGTCAGGAGTCAGGAGTCAGGAGTCAGGAGTCAGGAGTCAGAGAATATAGAATAGGAGAAAAAGGTAGAATCTAAGCCCTCATCTTTCCATATTCCTATCTTTAAAGTACATAAATAACTAGATCCCAAATGGGTTATATAATATACCTCTCCGGAAAAGAGGGAGTTGGGAGCTGGGAGAAATAATAGATGTTTTCTATATGATAATTGATTTAATTTTTTGGTAGTCCTGCATGGTAATGGTGAAGATATATATTTTTTAATTTCTTCCACACTCCCCATCTCCCCACACTCCCGGTGCTTCGTTTACCATTGCTATGCACCACCACCAATTTTTTATTATTAGAGATGTCTAATAATTATCCGGATTTGATATGATTTGTATTTTTTGGTAATTGCTAATAGCCTCATTTCTCCTGCTTTTCAATAATTCAGTTGGAATTTAGCTAATAAGCCAGTATTATTTCTCAGCTATTAGCTAAAATGAGTTCTCAACTATAGCAAAACCGAACAGAGATTTAACCTTATTGCTGCCTAATTTTTCAACAATAATTCAAAATAATTTCGTAAAGAGTTAATATCTCCCACTCTTGCTATTAACAAATATTCTTCCCCAGTATTTTTTAATCGAGAATTCCAATATTGGATGCTATCAGAATTTTTCATCCAAAAGTTAATTACTGTCTCTACCACCTTATCCACATTCCAACCACGATAAGCAGAAACATTTTCTACAGAATCTACAAATACATCTAAGGTGCACTTACGGTTGCCCAGATATTCTACAGTTGTATTCTGTTGTTCTTGAAGTTTTTGTTGCTGATTAAAAAAAGATAGTATTGGAGAAATACCTAACAGTTCAAAGCTGTATTTCATTTGCTATTTTCCTCGAAAAAATTGATATTTTAGATAACTCAAAAACACCTAGATTATTAGTAGTCTCTAGGAAATATTATCTTACCTGAGTAAGTATATTTATCATCCCCTACTAATTGTTTGAGTGATGTATTAGTTATGAACTAACTATATGATTAGCCATGTATACAGATAATTACTAATTTTTATAACTCAATTACCCAGATGCAAAATCTCTTTTTGTTATGGCAGTTACTATCAAAATTGAATTGTCTAGTTTTAGCACTCATTGAGAAAGACTGCTAAAAATTAGTCTCAAATTTTTCCGCTACCAAAACCCCTACTTTAACTTAGTTTTGATTTATTTTAGCCTATTTATTTAGATAATACTAAGTGTGAAAAAATATTTTTGTCAAATGATTTACATTAATGACGACATTTTTTTTACAAATTGTCATATAGCTTCAAATATGACTCTAAACTGAATATGTAGATAGTCTTCAGTAAGAGTTTATTTCTATCGCTGGAAAATTATTTGATGTTTAGGGCCATAAAAATGAATAATCTGAAAATCCGGTGAATGATTCCTAATAAAGAAATGAAGAAAAGGAAACCATCTTCTAGAATCAGCTTTTAACCAAATCTACTTCAAGATTTAATGATGATAGAAGTACCTTAAAGCTGTACGATAAAGATTAGAAAACTTAATCTTTCCCAACTATCGTAGTTAACAAAGAGAGGAATCACCTTGAGTCAACATCCAAATGGTATACCAGCACACGGTGGCCATCTAATTAATAGAATTGCCACACCAGCAGAAAAACAAGAATTCATAGAAAAAGCCGATAGTCTGCCAAAAGTTCAATTAGATAAACGAGCCCTTTCAGACTTAGTAATGATTGCCATAGGAGGTTTTAGCCCCCTTAACGGCTTTATGGAAGCTGCGGACTACGAAACAGTAGTAACAGATATGCGCCTGAAAAGTGGACTGCCTTGGGCAATACCTGTCACCCTATCAGTCTCAGAAGAAGTCGCAGATTCAATTAAAGAAGGTAGTTGGGTGCGTCTAGATTCTCCAGAGGGAGAATTTGTAGGTATTTTGGAATTAACTCAAAAGTATCGCTATAACAAAGCCCATGAAGCAACTAACGTCTATCGCACAGACGAAACAAAACACCCAGGTGTGAAAGTTCTCTATGATGCTGGACCAATTAACTTGGCAGGCCCAGTATGGTTGCTAGAACGTCATCCCCACCCATTGTTTCCTAAATATCAAATTGACCCCGCCGAGTCGAGAAAACTCTTTCTAGAAAGAGGTTGGAAAACAGTTGTAGGTTTCCAAACCCGTAACCCGATTCACCGGGCCCATGAATACATTCAAAAATGTGCTTTAGAAACAGTAGATGGTTTATTTCTACATCCTTTAGTGGGTGCAACAAAATCAGATGACATTCCTGCTGATGTCAGGATGCGTTGCTACGAAATTATGTTAGATAAATACTTTCCCCAGGACCGAGTAATGATGGCCATTAACCCGTCAGCAATGCGTTATGCTGGACCAAGGGAAGCAATTTTTCATGCCTTAGTGCGGAAAAATTACGGCTGTACCCACTTTATTGTTGGTCGGGACCATGCCGGGGTAGGAGACTATTATGGTACTTATGATGCTCAATATATCTTCGATGAGTTTGAACCTGGAGAGCTAGATATTGTGCCCATGAAGTTTGAACACGCTTTTTACTGTACCCGCACCCAAGGTATGGCCACAAGCAAAACAAGTCCAAGTCTACCAGAAGAACGAATTCATTTATCAGGGACAAAAGTACGGGAAATGTTACGTCGAGGTGAGTTGCCACCACCACAGTTTTCACGTCCAGAAGTAGCAGCAGAGTTGGCTAAAGCAATGCAAGCATCTACCGGAAATTAATAGAAATTTTCCTAGTTTAGCCGAACAGTGTGAGGCATAATTATGGCAGTAGTAGAGGTGGGTTTGGAGAGCTATACATTAGTAAAAAGTAAAGCTTTGAACCCGCCTCTATACTATAAATAAATAAGCGAATAAATTTTCTGTGGGGTGAAAAATTCACTTAAAATTCACTTTACTAAGAATAAATTCCTACTAACTAATTAACACTTTCGTTTGGAGCAAAATGTTTGAGACAATTTGATAAATTATATATTAGCTGTCAGAGTCTATAGTGACTTAAATTAGAAACCAAGTGTAGAAATACTTATAGATGTATTCTCCACATCTTGAATTTAAAAGTTGTCTGTATCAAGTTATCTGAACTGGATAGCGAATTAAGATATAACCTCATCGGCGCAGAAAACTAATACCATTTCACTTAAAAAATGTCACAAATAGTTGGTAACTTATGAAGTGAAAGAACAA
>JASJEE010000459.1 GCA_030064835.1 Microcoleaceae cyanobacterium MO_207.B10
TATTTCGTTCTAATTTCTGACTTTTTGTGCAAACCACGAAAATATGCCTTTTCAAGGATTGAAGTTTAGAGCAACCAATATCTAAAAGCTAGTAAAATTGTCACTTTATTCTAGAATGAAATAGCCCTGTATTTCTCCTGACTCTTAACTACTCCCTACTCCAGCTACTCTCTACCTCAACAAAAAGACTTTATTCAGCAAACCCTAAATTAACTAATTAACTGATAGGTCATGGCACTTTCTCTCATTGTAAGCATTCCGTAGCAAATACTTACCTCTCATTTACGACCGCATTTAGAAAATAAAATTTAGCATCATCTTAGCAATATGGAAAACTTTAAAATTCAACAGAAAAAACCTACACAACTAGCAGTAACCACTGGATTTTTAGACCAACTAGCAATAGAAAATGACACTGTTTGTTTAAGTGGATGGGTCCTCTCATTTGAGGCTGAACCAATAAGTAATTTTAAGGTATTATTTGGCAGTCAAAAATTAACAGGATTTGAATTAACTCAAGGTCTTCCTAGTCCTGGAGTCAAAAAAGCTCATCCAAATATTGCTGCTGCTAATAACGCTCGGTTTATAATTCGACTGCCAATGAATCAACAGCACCAACAACAATTTAGAGATGCTTTGATTATTTTAATTCCTATAGTTGCAGGTCGTGAAGGAGAACCTTTATTAAATGCAGTTAACCCTGCTTTATCTACTTTAGTTAAAACATCAGAAGCAAATAATTTACCAGCCCAAACTCCTCAAGTAGAACTGATTTCTGTTCATGTGCCAAAAGCCGCTGGAACTGCTTTTAGACAGGTTTTATTACAAGTATATGGAACTCAAGGAGTTTTAACAGATAAAACTAATATGTTTGAAGATAATATCCCAGCGACTATTCATTGGCAGACAAAGGTTATTGAAGGTCATTTTCGAGCAGGTAAATATGATAAATTATTTCCTAATACTCAGAGAATTACATGGTTAAGACAGCCAATTCGGAGGTTGATTTCTGATTATTGTTTTCGCCATATATCTAATCCGAAAAACGACTATCTCAATAAAAAAGGTTTACTGAATTTTGCTCAAAGTAATAGTAATCTTATGGCTTATTGTGTGAATGGAAAATCTCTGGATTATTTTGATTTTGTGGGAATTACAGAATATTTTGAAGAGGATTTGTTAGAACTAAAAAATATTCTTGGTTGGTCTGATTATCAGGTGATTTATCAAAATAGAAATCCTTATCCAGAATATGTTAGTTTTCAAAAAGAAGTCTTATCTGATCGAAAATTAATGGATGAATTGGCGGCTGCTAATGGTCAAGATATGGAACTTTATGCAGCAGCTTTAAAGTGGCGAGCCGAAAGAAGAAAAAATATATCTCAATCAACTTTTGTGGCTGAAAGAAATTTAGTTAATTTGGAGCAATATTCAGGGTTAGAAAAAAATCAAAAAACAGCACCAGTTGCAATGGTTGGTTCTTTTGATAAGGCAGAATTTAATAACCAAGAATTGCTTCTAGTAGGTTGGGTTATATCTCGTCATTCAGGACCAGTAAAAAGTTTTAAATTAAGCATTGCAGATACTCGGATAGAAAAGTTTGAAGTTGCCTTGGGTTTGCCAAGCCCAGATGTGAAAAAATTGCATCCTCATCTTAATTATTCTGGTGAAGCTAGATTTCGTATCAAAGTGTCTCTTAACTCAGAACAAATTTCACAATTCCAAAATACTGAGATTGCTTTAACTCCCATATTTAAAGATGGCAAAGGTCAAGTTTTATCTAAAGTATTAGATAATTCCAAACAAATAGCTTTTTCTGAAGCATCCCTAGTTCAAGAACAACCAAAATTTATTGTACCAATTGAACCAATTACAACAGTAGGTCATTTAGATCAAGTAACAATAGTAAATCAGAAATTAGTTATATCCGGTTGGGTAGGTTCTTACAACTTCGGTTCTCTAGAAGGCTTTAAAGTTGTTATTGGTAATCAAGAATTTACATCTTTTGCACAAAAATTAGGTCTACCTAGTCCAGATGTAGCAAAAGCTTATGCCAAACTTAATAATGCAGAAAATTGCAGATTTTCGCTGGAAATTCCTCTGACTCAAACAGAGCTTCAAAACTGTCAAAATTGTCTGATTGCTCTGACTCCAATATTTCAAGAAAAACCGGGAGAAATTCTGTTTCAACTATTTAACCCATCTATTCCTATTCCCAGTGATATAAATGGTGGAGCGAATAACTTTATTCAAAGAAGCTATAAATTTTTAGGCGACTTTATTCACAGAGTAGGTCTTCAACCCACTGCGGAAGTTTTGGAAATTGGCTGCGGAATTGGAAACATTGCTTATATTCTCTCCTATTATTTAAAATCTCCAGGGCGGTACGAAGGATTTGACTTTTGCGAGGAATTAATATCTTGGGTGCAGCAAAATATTACTAGCCAAAAATCCAATTTTAACTTCCGCCATATCGACTCAGATTTTCAACTTCCCTACGACGAGCAAAGCTTTGATTTTGTCTTTATTAGTTCCAGATTTACTCAGGTGGGTGGCAGTGAAATTCGTCATCATTTGGATGAAATATATCGAGTTTTAAAATCAGGAGGCAGGCTTTTATTTAACTGTTTCTTAGTTAACCCTGAGTCAGAACAATTAATTGCTGAAGGTAAAAGTTCTCAAGCTTTGATTCATCGACTTCAAGAAGGTTTTACCAAAGACCTAAATTCTCCAGAAAAAGGTATGGGTTTTCTAGAATCTTTATTGCTGGAGTGGGTGAATAATACAGGTTTTAATTTGTTAGGAAAATCCTACGGTTCTTGGTGTGGACGAGTGGGAAGCAAAAGCTATCCAGATATGTTGATTTTTGAGAAGGTTGAAGTTTTAGAAAAGTCGGAGGAAGTTGATAATTTGACTGAGGATAACTCTGCCGACTCATCCTCATATGTGACACAGAATTTGTCATCAGAAACTAATGTTGAAATAACTCCGAAAGCTACATCTTCCATCTCTCCTTTATTAGCAGAAATAATGGCAGATTTGGAGAAATCCCAATCTGAACTTCAAGAAATTCAAGCTGACTTGGAACGGTTTAAATCTAAAAAGCAAAATACGCCTGTGAAGACTCTATTTTCTGTAGAAGCAGATACCCGTTCACAAGAATCTACAGCCGAAACCCCTAAGAAAAAAAAAATTATACTAATTCCCAGACATGAAAACAAACAGGAATTATTAGGTTTATCTGGAGTAACAGTTAAAAAGTTTTGGGAAATTATCGAGCCACTAATTCCCGCAAAAGAAATCAGCAATCAAGAATCAGGAAAAAGAGATGACTCTCAACCTACTATTAGTATTCTTACCCCTACTTGGAATTCATCTTTAGATTGGTTTGTGGAAACTGTCTTAAGTGTGATTAACCAATCTATCTCTAGTTGGGAATGGTGTATTGTTGATGATGGTTCAAAACAGCCAGAAATTAGAAAAATTCTCACAGATTTAGCAGCAAAAGAATCGAGAATTAAAGTTCTATTTTCAGAAGAGAATGGCGGAATTAGTGCTGCGACAAATAAAGCTCTGAATATGGCGCAGGGAGAATATATTTGTTTGTTAGACCATGATGATACTCTTGCGCCTACAGCTTTAGAAGATAGTTTAGATAAACTTGCTGAAGGATTCGATGTGGTTTATTCAGATGAAGATAAAATCGATTTTTCTGGATTAAATTATATTCACCCATTCTTTAAACCTGACTGGTCTCCTGAATATTTTCGGGGTGTTATGTATGTCGGTCATTTGTTATGTGTACGGCGAGAATTAGCTTTAGCTGTTGGTGGTTTTAAGAGCGAATTTAATGGAGTACAAGACTATGAGTTTATGTTACGAGTTTCCGAGCAAACTAATAAAATTGCTCATATTTCAAAACATCTTTATCATTGGCGACAGATTCAGGGAAGTATTTCGGGAGATGTTGATGCTAAAGCAGGTATTGAAGTAGTGCAACAAGCTGCTGTTAATTCCCATTTAAAAAGGATTGGTTTGGCAGCACAAGCAGAACCTGGTTTGGGTAAACATCGAGTGAATATTAATCCTTTGCCTAGAAATAATCATCCTTTGATTAGTCTGATTATTGCAGCTCCCAATATTTCAGAAAGTCTGAGTCAGTGGTCGGAAAATTTGTTGTCTGTTTCAACTTATCCTAATAATGAAGTGATTTTAGTAGGTGGGGAAAAAACAAAGAATATTACCCAAAATTCTGCGGTTAAAACTTTAACTTTATCAGGAAAGTTTAATTATTCTCGTGCTTATAATCTTGCTGCCAAAACTGCCCAAGGAGAATATTTTATTTTCCTCAATACTAATTTAGAAGTTGTGACAGAAGATTGGCAGAGACATCTTTTATATTATGCTGAACAATCTGATGTTGGTGCTGTGGGAGGACTTTTAATGTTCCCAGATGGAATTGTTGAACAGGCAGGCATTGTTTTAAGAAAGTTAGGAAAAGTTGATTATGTAATGCGAGGTTTTCCTACAAATCATGATGGTTATGCAGGTTCTTTAGTTTGTGCAAGAGAGGTATCTGCTGTAAGTCGAAATTGTTTGATGGTGAGTCGGAAAAATTTTGAAATGGTTGGAGGCTTTAATGAACATTTTTTCTCCGATTATCAAGATATTGATTTGTGTTTGAAGTTGAGAAAAAATGGCAAGCGAATAGTATTTACCCCCCGTAGTGTTTTAATTAATCATCAATCAGAAAAACACAGACAAAAAAATTATGATGTGGTTGATTATATGTTGCTATTAGACCAATGGCAAATTTATATGGATTTAGGCGACCCATATTACAATCTGAATTTTGATATTCAACTTAGCGATTATACTGTTGCTTTGTAGGCAATAGATCTACTTTTTACTCATCACTCAAAACCCATTTGTTCTCAATTTTGAAAATCCCCTCTTGATAATCAATCATTGTTACTGCTGCCAGAGTTTCAATCCAAACCGTTGCACCACAACTATGAGGTTTATTTGCTCGGTACACAATCCGACAGGGACCATGAATTTCAGCTTCATGGCCGGTTGCTAAATTTTCCGTACCTTCTTTTACTGAAAGAACTGTCAAATCAGTATTTTTGTTGGTTGTATTAATTCCAATATTGTTGCGATTAAAGTGAACAGTGTTCTTCCCACAACGCTTATGAGAACTCCAACGCGGTTTGGGACCTTTTCTTCTGCGATGTATTCTGGGCATTCCTTGGTGTAACGGAATTACCCAGGCTCGATTATTGATTTTTCTGGCTCCTTGTATACGACCTTCTTTCAGTAATACTCGGACTCTTTGAGTAGATATGCTCAAAAGACTTGCTGCTTCTGTAGTGCTTACAAACATAATTTCTTTTATTGCGACTATAG
>JASJEE010000460.1 GCA_030064835.1 Microcoleaceae cyanobacterium MO_207.B10
CCTAAACCTGAATCTAACTAAGCAAAAACTCCTATTGCGACATACGCAACAAAGAGATTAACGACCTAAACCTGAATCTAACTAAGCAAAAACTCCTATTGCGACATACGCAACAAAGAGATTAACGACCCAAACCTGAATCTAAATAAGTAAAAACTCCTATTGCGACATACGCAACAAAGAGATTAAAGG
This sequence comes from Microcoleaceae cyanobacterium MO_207.B10, assembly GCA_030064835.1. Classification (GTDB taxonomy): domain Bacteria; phylum Cyanobacteriota; class Cyanobacteriia; order Cyanobacteriales; family Microcoleaceae; genus JASJEE01. Next base: position 193 of record JASJEE010000460.1, read on the forward strand.
CCCACAATATTCATACAGTGTACAACCACACTTTAAAGAACTTTAAAGAAATGGTTTTAATTAAATTTAAGTACCTCAGCAAAACTAATTGTTAATTTACACCTTGTTCCATTAGCTTTGTAAGTGAATATAAAATTAACTTCATTATTTTAGATAACTACTTCTACTTATACCAAAGTCAAAAATCTTGCTACATCTGATTAGGTTAAAAAATGTAGAGGAGATAAGGTAGAGGTCATTTCAGTTATCAGTTATCAGTTAATAGTTAATAGTTAATAGTTAACACTAATCAGTAAATTTAAGAATAATCCAAAGTTAATAACTGATGATTTTCAACAAACAACTTTAATGGTTTAACTCGTTAACTTTTAAAAAATCGCCCAAATATAGAACTTATCCGAAGTAATTAGAATTAAACTTTAGTTGTCAACCTATTTTTTTATCCTTTTTAATCAAAATAGCGTTTCCCAGACTCGTGAACTACAGTTATATTTTCATTACTTCCTATTCCCTCACAGCTATAATTTTGTACCTCACTATTATGGTAATTGCCATAGAAAAAATTATATTATCTTGCAAATCTTAAACTTTTATTCAGAGGTAAAAATGAATTTTCACAATGGTTTATGGAGTTTCGTAAATTTACTATTCCAGCTTCACTCATTCCTTCTTCCTTCTTCCTTATTTCTGATTCCTTCTGCAACAGCAATTCTATTAATTCAACCTACAGCTATAGCTTTAATAGCAGATAAAATAAATCAAAGAGCCGGGGAATTTACAGTATTAATTGATAGTATAAATCCTGCTTCTGGCGTAATCATTGCTCACAAAAAAGATACTTATTATGTTTTAACTGCCAAGCACGTTGTCGAAACCCAAGACGAATATACAATTATCACTCAAGATGGGGAAACATATGAAATTGATTATCAAAGAATAATTAAGCTACCTGGTGTTGACTTAGCAGTTTTACAGTTTAAAAGTAATAAAAAATATCAAATTGCCACTCTAGCCGATTATAATTATCAAGCTGAATTTCGCCATGTATTTGTGTCTGGTTGGCCGGAGTCACGATTAGTCTTTTCAGAAAAAAAACGTTTATTTACTGCAGGATTATTAATTAATCAAGATTATGAATTAGCTTTTATTAAAGACCCGGTTTCTCATGGTTATGAGCTTTTTTATAATAATATTACCGAGTTAGGTTTGAGTGGAGCGCCTGTTTTAGATACTGAAGGAAGAGTGATTGGAATTCATGGTGCTTCTGAAGGTGCAAAAATCTATGATGAAGCATCTAATACAGTTACAAGAGTTAGTATTGGTTTTAGTTATGGTATGCCAATTAATACTTTTTTGAAGTTGGCAGATAAGTTAAATATGGGATTAAAATTTAAGCTAGAAAATTCACCCCCCTCTCCACTAACTGAAAAAGAAGCTATTTCTATAGAATCTTATTTACAAGTGCCAGAAACCACAGATATTTCTAGTGCAGCAGCATGGGCGAATCGTGGCAATCATTTGTATCGGTTGGAGAGATTTGAGGAAGCTTTAGTAGCTTTTGAACGCTCAATCAAAATCAAAGAAAATTTTTATCCAGCCTGGTATGGTAAGGGAAATGTATTGTCAGGTTTAGGTCGGTATGATGCAGCAATAGAAGCCTATAAAAAAACAGTAAAAATTAAGCCAGATTTTTATTTAGCTTGGCGAGACCAAGGAGCTTTATTGGCTTATTTAGAAAAACCCCAAGACGCATTAATATCTTTTAATCAAGTGATTAGATATAAGCCAGATGATTTTGTGGTTTGGTATCTCAGAGGGAATATTTTAATCACAAATTTTCAGGAATATAAAGAAGCGATCGCTGCTTATGACCGAGCAATTGAATTAAAGTCTGATTTTGCTGTGGCTTGGATTGGTAAAGGTGAAGCTCTTTATCGTTTGGGAAGTTATCAAGAGGCTTTAAATTCTTTTGAACAAGCTATTAAATATGATTCTAATCAGGAAATTGCTTGGGGTTTTAAAGGTTCAATATTATTCGATTTAGAAAAATATGATGCAGCTTTATCTGCTTATAACCAAGCAATTGAAATTAATCCGAATGATTCCCAACTTTGGCTGGTCAAAGCAAGAACTTTAGTTGTATTAAGAGAAGCAGAAAAAGCTAGAGAAGCTGCACAACAAGCGTGGAAAATTGAACCCAATGACCCAGAAGTATTGAGTTTCTTAAATGCTTTAGATGAAAATCTTTTACCGCCATATCCAGGAGAATGGATGCCAAATCGAGTCAGGGTAGAAAAAAGAGATTATCCTCATACTCAAAAACCTAATTTATTGTGGTAGTATTTATGGTTCTAAATTTTGTCTTTCTTGCTTGTCGGGCAAGATGCCCCCCTCATACCATTTCTCAGAATGCTATATCTGATTGGGTGGAATAGGGAGATTGTCTGCAATGTCTGTAAGGAAGTATAGGAGGTCGGGGGAGAGGTTCAAAGTAGGAAAAATTTATACTAACTGACGAATAATTATCAAAAAAAGACTTGAAATCTTGGTAAATATTTAGCTATTGAAGTCTGGCTGAAGTATAAAATTAATGTGTGGTAATTGGTATCATACTTCTTTCTTTTTCAATCTCTAAACTTAACATTTATAGCTGTCATAAATCAGCACAGCTTTTTTAGATAAACTTTGTAAACATTTAACCGTTCAATATCCTAGATTAAGACCATTTTTATAAAATATTGCTACATTGCTTAGTTATAGGTTATAGGTGGTAGGTATTAATAGAAGAAATTTTAGCAATCATAGGAAATTCCAAGTATATGAAGTACAAATATTAATGTTCAAACCTTTAGTGCGGGCATCTTGCCCGCTATATGTGTACCTCACCAAGGTGAAATCTGCTGTCACAATTAACAATTACCTCTCCCTAAAAGCAGGGCTATTTCATTCTAGAATAAAGTGACAATTTTACTAGCTTTTAGATATTGGTTGCTCTAAACTTCAATCGTTGAAAAGGCATATTTTCGTGGTTTGCACAAAAAGTAAGAAATTAGAACGAAATAGCCCTGCCCTAAAAGCTATCTCTTATATCAGTTCTCAAAAGTAATGCTACCCTTGAAAGGTGGTCAAAATAACCAGAGATTTAACTTATCTTAGTAAACAATTAAATTACGTCAATAAATAGTATTTATAAATAGGAAATTCAAGTCTAGCAAAGTTTTTGATAATTAGTATGATCAGGAACTCCTGAAACCCTTTTATTATAGAGAGATGGGGGAGGTGTGGAGATGGGGAGGTGGGTGGAGAAAAGCCTCTAATGAAATACGTTGACTCTCCCAAAATATCCAGTTAAGGGCAATCACATAACTTATCTCTAATGTCTACGTTTTATCTTAAGAAAGAAGTTTATAAAGCATAGCCCTAAAAGGCGGAAGATTAACAGTCAAAGAAAAAAAAATTACCTTTGAAACTGTCGGCTTTAAACCAGAATTAATAATTATTAATTATTAATTTTTGGGTACATATTGCGCTCCGAATGGCACAGAATTTTACTGTAAAAATTCCCCGCCGGAACTTACCCTCGTGCAGGCTGGGGCGAGACCAAGCTTTGCGTGAATTTTATAACTTGCGATAAATTCAAAAGATTAGGATATCCTCGAAAATTGCCTCCCTAATCCAGATAAATTATCAACATTATCTTAGAGAATTATTGTCTCAATTCAGATGTCGTTAAATTTCAGTCATAAAACCTATATCAAGTCTCATTAAGATTGCCATAATAAAAATGTTCTTCTCTCAAGCGCGAGAATATTTGGTAAATTTTCTTCTACTCCCTGCTTCCTACTCCTTAAATTTTTTATTGTTGTTATTCAAAGAGACATGATATTAGTTATCTATCCGGATATCTCAAAACAGTTCAGAATTTTATATTAAAAATTGCAGGTGCTAGGATTGTCTACTTAATTCTAAAAATCAAAATATTTTAGTCTACAAAAAATTATTAATCACGCGAAAAAATAGTATCAAAAATTTTTATAGGGAGGAGCAATATATGGTCACATTAATGGCGAATAAAGAAACATTAGAAAGCGAACAGATAGAATCATCTCAGCTTAACCCTACAGGAAATATTAGTGGCTTAAAATTTAACGACATTAACAGCAACGGTAGATTAGACCCCGACGAATTTGGATTAGGAAACTTCACCATTTACCTAGACATTAATAACAATGGTTTTCTAGACTTCAACGAACCAGCTAACATTACAAATAACGACGGCAGTTACTTTTTTGGTAACCTCCCACCCAATAACTATGTAATCAGAGAAATTCAGCAACCAGGATTCATCCAAACCACCCCCGACCCATTCATCACAGTCTACCCAGGCAGCAATATTACTGGTATTAATATCGGCAATACCAGTAATATAAGTAGTAATAGAGGTAGTATTCGAGGTACAAAATTCAACGACACCAACACCAACGGTAGACTCGACCCCGGAGAACTTGGTTTAGGAGATATCACCCTATATCTTGACCTCAATCAAAACGGCTTTTTTGAAGATGGAGAAGCCCGCACTATTACAGATAGTAATGGCGAATACGCATTCTCAGACCTACCATCCAATACCTATATAGTTAGGGAAATTAGCCCACCAGGATTTATCCAAACTACTCCTGACCCTGTACTGAATATTACCCCAGGCACCAACGTTAGTAACATTAATATAGGTAACGTAAATAGTAGGGGTAGCATTCGAGGCACAAAATTCAACGACACCAACACCAACGGTAGACTCGACCCCGGAGAACTTGGTTTAGGAGATGTCACCCTCTATCTCGACCTGAACAATAATGGCTTTTTTGAAGATGGAGAAGCCCGCACTATTACAGACGGCAACGGTCAATACTCATTCCAAGACATACCAGCCGATACCTATACTATTCGAGAAATTCCTCAACCAGGCTTTATCCAAACTACTCCCGACCCCATAGTTAACGTTAGACCAGGCAATAATATTACTGACATTAATATAGGTAACGTAAATAGTAGGGGTAGTATTAGTGGCACAAAATTCAACGACACCAACACCAACGGTAGACTTGACCCCGGAGAACTTGGTTTAGGAGATGTCACCCTCTATCTCGACCTGAACAATAATGGCTTTTTTGAAGATGGAGAAGCCCGCACTATTACAGACGGCAACGGTCAATA
>JASJEE010000085.1 GCA_030064835.1 Microcoleaceae cyanobacterium MO_207.B10
TCTAATACAAAAATTTTTCCGTAGAGTTAGAAACTCATAAATCTAGGATATTGTCAACCCCGTCACCTGAATAGTTACATTAAGCTAGTAAGTTGAGTCTAATTATTTGGTTGTTGTGGAGGTAGCAATATGAAAAGAGATAAATGACTAGCGAGTAATAATTGATGTGAGAAAAAAGATACATCACCAAGTAGCGCTTGAGTAATAACTTCTCTTCTAAGAGCGGAAATAAAAGAACGGATATTGGCAAATTAAACTGTAAATTAAAGGGAACAAAAACTACCTGAAATTTTCTGCTTAGACTTCATCATTCTCAAAATTTAAAAAATCTATAATATTTTAATTTTCATTCATACTAAATAGTTTTAAGGTAATAGTAAAATCTACATAAAACAAAAAATCAATACAAAAAAAACACTTCCAAACACTAAACCTTACTAAAACTATTTATATGCAAAAGCTATAGAGCAAAAATATTCTATCATACCAATTTGATAGGTGTTTGTGACAAATAATATCAGAAAGGAAAAGAAAAAAAGTAAGAACTAAGAAGGCTTTAGGTATCTACTACCACAGAAGTAATCAAGAAAGGAAGAAAGGAAAAAATAATGCTTAATATATGTAGGTTATAGCATTGGAAAAGTTCCTTTTAGAAAAAATTTTCCTGTTTTATTTCTTGTAGCATTATTTTTTCACCTTTACTATTAGCTTTACCATAAAGCAACTTATTCCCCACCCCTACTAAAAGTAGTTTAAATGGGGAACTTATACCTACATCACTGAATTAACTTCAGCAATTTCAGGTATTTCTTCTCGCAGTTTACGCTCAATGCCCATTTTTAGAGTCATAGTAGAACTAGGACAAGACGAGCAAGCTCCCTGTAGTCTGAGATTTACAATAGGGCCGTCAATTTCTACTAGTTCCACATTACCACCATCAGCCGCGAGATAGGGTCGTAATTCATCCAATACAGTTTCTACGTTTTCAGAGGTCAGTGCTTTAGGCATATTTTCTCCTTGCTTAGTTTATTTATGTATATTAATAGCTATGCTTTATCCTAGCGGAACAACATAGCAATAGGCCAAAAGTTCAGATTTTTTACACAACTGCGGGTTCTAGCAGTTTAATGTTGGAATAATTAAATTCTGTTGTTGTTACTTGACCGTTTTCTTTAGAATGGACTACTTGGCGGGTCATAATATAGTAGTCCCCTATTTTTTCATAAGAGTCTTCAAATTCTAGCTCTCTTATTACTTCATTTGTTTGGGGATTACGGAAAACGGCATTATAATCACTAGCAGCATATCCTTCACCAGTATCTAAGCTTTTGTGAGTATTAATTGTAAAAGCCATTCTACCCATGACTCGGCTAACTAGAGAAATTTCTTGGCCACGGACTTTGTAGTTTGACCCCATTGCATCCCCTTGTACCAGAATTTCTACTGCTCCACTGTCGTCTGATTCACCAAAACTGAAGCTATTTTTCCCGTGAGATGCTTCAAATGATGAACGTTTGCGATGGGTAACTACGTCTCTGAGCTGGGTATAAACGCTTTGTTGTACTTCTTCGTCTGAGATACCAGTTGCTTCGACGCTCAAATCTGGTTTAATGGATACTTGGCCATTATAGACTTCTGACCCTTGTTTGAGTTCTATCTCGGCGGTATAACCGGGAAAATTGGAGTCCCAAGTGTAACGGTGTTCGTAAGCAGCTTTAAATATGTCACGAGCATTTTGCTCAGTCATAGAAACCTCTTTTTCTAGAAATTATTTTTTCTGATTTTACCATAAATAGGATTATTCTGAGATTGGAGGGGATTTCAATTAGCAACTGTTTATCAAAATTCCTCGTACATTTATGATATTCTTAGCAATTATTTTTTCTAGAGTTAGTAATTGTCAGCATTCAGTATTCAGCAGTCAGTTCTCAGCTTTTAGCTTCATACAAAATAAAGTCATCAGGAATGATTGAAATCTTGTTTAATTTCTATTTTTAAGTATTGGTAAAAGTAAATCTGAATGCCTTTGCTATGAATCGCAAATATATTTTCACTATTTAAAACAAAATAGATTAAGACTCAGCATTCTGTAGGCAATTTTGAGTCTTAATAGCTGAATTCTTACACAGTATTTTTTATACCCCCTATTCTTATTGTTTATTCCTAGTATAAGAGAGCGGAAATAGAACTACTATTGTGAGGTAAGTATAGATTTAATCAGGGCAAGGCATTAAAACAATGAACAACATTAGCCAAACTCGCGCCCTTCTCTACTAGTTAAAATATTACTAGTTACAGTCTCTCATTTTGATGATTTTTATATAAAAAAATAAAAATATTATTATACTTATAAATTAGTAGTCAATTTTTATCAATAGTTAATTATAGTTGCTAACAAAATAAAAAATGATATAATTAAAAAATCTAATCATTGCATTATAACCCCATATTTACAAGTAGAAAAAATACGGTGGTACTATCAACATGAAACAAGACCTTTCAAGCCACGGCTATCAAATTATTAAAGAACTAGAACGTAACCAACAAGGCGGAGAAGTTACATATCAAGGACTGTCTCTCAAACAAGACCAACAGGTTGCCATTAAAGAATTTTGTTTTGCCGACGGTGATGCTAATTGGGCAGGATTTGAAGCCTATGAAAAAGAAGTAGAAATTCTCAAGCAACTACAGCATCCTCGGATTCCTCAATATTTAGATTCCTTTGAAACTACAAGTGGGTTTTGTTTAATTACAGAATATCAAAATGCACCATCTCTGGTAGAAAAAAGAAATTTTACCCCAGAACAAATTAAACAAATAGCCAGATCAATTTTAGAGATTTTAGTCTATTTACAAAAACAAACACCACCTATTATTCACGGTAACATTAAACCAGAAAATATATTAGTTGATTGCTATTCAAACAGTGATAAAAACCCCACTGCTTATTTAATTAATTTTGGTGTTGCCAGTATCGGCATAGAGGATAATTCAAGTATAAATGTAAATGGCACTCCAGGATTTATACCACCAGAACAAGAATTAAATGGGACTGTTACTATTAATTCAGACTTATATAGTTTAGGTGCAACTCTAATTTGTTTACTCACAGGTACTCGCAGTGCTGAAGTTGGTAAATTAATCGGTCGCAATTATCGCTTCAATGTCAAAAAAATGATGCCCCAACTCAGTACATTATTTACAATGTGGTTGGAGAAAATGGTATCTCCTAATGCTAAAGATCGATTTGAAAATGCAGCAGCAGCTCTAGCAGCACTCAAACCTATTCCTGTCTTTGGTGATGCTGCAAATTTCCGGAATGTAGCTATGGCTATGAAACCTGTAAAAACATCTACAATAGTCGGGTTGGCTAGTATTGCAACCCTCGGTATATTAGCTACAAGTTTAACATTATTTAGACAACAACAAACTAATTTTGAAACTACAGAAATCAAAACTCTACAGCAAAAAACTATTAGTAAAAATAGTAAAAGAATATCTGGAATAAATCCAATTAAACAACTTCAAGAAACAGGAGAATGTGCAGGATGTAACCTTCGTGGAGCTGACTTAGCAGCAGTTGAAATTGAAGATGCTTATTTACGAGATGCAGATTTATTTAAGGCTAACCTCAGAGCAGCTAATCTTCAGGAAGCAAGACTACAGAATGCAAAGCTTAGACGTTCTCAACTCCAGGGGGCAAATCTTGTTAAGGCTAAACTGCAAGGTGCGGATTTATCTCGTGCTAAGTTAGATGGTGCAAATTTAATCAATGCTAATTTGCAAAATGCTCGACTGGAAAAGGCTTCTCTCGGTGGAGCAAATATGGTTAGGGCACTTTTAGAAAGTGCTAATCTCGAAAGAGCTAATTTATTGGGGACAAATCTTCTCAATGCAAATTTGCAAGGAGCAAATCTATTTGAAGCTAATCTCAAAGATGTCAGACTTAGTAGAGCTAAGTTAACAGGGGCTAAGTTACAGCGGGCAAATTTGGCACAGACAATTATGAATCGGGTTAACCTCAAGGGTGCTAACCTTCGTGGTGTCCTTCTCAAGGATGCGAGTCTCAAAAGGGCAAATTTAGTGGGAGCAGACTTGTCTGGTGCGCGTTTGCTTAATGCCAATTTATTTGGAGCTAACCTCAAGGGGGCGAATTTACAAAATGCTAATTTACAGGGGGCGAATATTGATAATGCTAATTTGGAAGGGGCTAATCTTAAGGGGGCGATTATGCCTGATGGTACTGTGAATGATTGATTAATAGTTAAGCTTTGGTAGTTTAGGGTTGGTAGGTATGTATTGAGCGATCGCTCTTCAACAATCAGTTAGCCTCTTTCCTAGTCCTAATAAAACTTGAATAAAATTAAGTTGAACAAAAAGTCATGTGTATGGGCGAGTAACACCATCTAAACATACCGTATCACACTTTTTTTGCTAATGCAACTACTACCTCCTCTCTACCGCCGATTTTTTCTGGTGCTTCACAGCAGGTTTTACTGAATTTAATTTTGTAGAATTAAAACTGCTTTACTTAATAAGATAAGAGCGATCGCTTTCTGAATTTTTTGAAAAAAGACAGTCACAAAACATGAACAAATATCCAGATTTCACCAACTACGGCTATCAAATCATCAAAGAATTAGGGCGTAATTTACAAGGTGGGCGAATTACATATTTAGCTACATCTCTCACTTCAAATCAACAGGTTGTAATTAAGGAATTTAGATTTGCTCTTGCTGATGGAAGTTGGTCTGCTTTTAAAGCTTATCAACGAGAAATTTCGGTTCTTCAACAATTAAAACATCCTCACATTCCTGGTTATTTAGATTCTTTTGAAACTGAGTCTGGTTTTGGTTTAGTCACAGAATATATTTCTGCTCCATCTTTGGCAGAAAGATATATTTTTACTCCTCAAGAAGTGAAACAAATTGCTACTTCTGTTTTGGAAGTTTTGAGATATTTGCAAAATTTTCAACCGCCAATAATTCATCGAGATATTAAACCAGAGAATATTTTAGTAGATGAGAATTTACAGGTTTATTTAGTAGATTTTGGTTTGGCAAAATTGCGGAGTGGGGAGTTAGCTTTGAGTAGTATTGCAGCAGGAACTCCAGGATTTATGCCACCGGAGGAAATGTTTAATCGACCTTTAACAACTGCTTCTGATTTATATAGTTTAGGGGCGACTTTAATTTGTTTATTGACGGAAACTAGGAGTGTTGAAGTTGATAAATTATTGGATGAAGATTATCGGTTTAAGTTTAAAGATTTGATTCCTAATTTAGATTTGCGTTTTGGGAAGTGGCTGACAAAAATGGTGGAACCTCATCCGAAAAGGCGTTATGAAAATGCTGTTTTGGCTTTGCAAGAATTAAAGGGAATTCCTGTTGTTAGAGGTGAGGAATCTTTGGCTTTTCCGAAGAATGAAGTTGAGGTTGATGGAAATTTTGTTGATAGAGAAATTCCTGTTGTTGGAGCTAGGGAAATTTTTGCTTTTCCAGAGGGTGAAGTTGAGGTTATTCAAAAATTTATTGGTGTTGCGGATAAGGGGGAAATAGTTTTTAATTCTAGGGGAGAAATTAAGGATAATAAAAAAGTTTTTGGTGTTGTGGATAAGGGGGAAATTTTTGCTATTGGTAGGGGGATACTTAAGGATAAGAAAAAATTTGTTGGTGCTTTGGGAATTGTAGCGATTATTGGTATTTTTGCTGGAAAAATTATTATTTCGTTGGGCAGTAAAAATATAAACTTAGCCGAGCAAACGCAGGTAAATAAAACTTCAGAGAATCATCCTTATGCTATAAGCACTATAAGTAATAGTATTTCAGAACTGTTTACACCAAATATTTGTTTTGATGATAATAAATGTATTGCCTCAAATATAAATCAGCTTCAGAATATAGGAGAGTGTATAAAGTGTGACCTTACAGGTGCTAATCTGGAAAATACCAATCTTGAAAATGCTAGTTTACAAGGAGCATTATTAGAAAATGCTAATTTACAAAATACTAATTTACAAAATGCTAATTTAACACTAACAAATCTTAGAAATACATCAATTAATGACCAGACTATCTTGAATCCTAAATGGCGTTTAGTTTGGCAGATTGTTAATAATAAATACCAGGATTTGAATCTAAAAATTGCGGATCTATCTGGTGCTTTTTTAGGGGGAGTAAATTTAGAAAATGTTGACTTAGAGGGTGCAAATCTAGAAAATACTAATCTCTCAGATAGCATACTTGTTGGTGCAAATTTGAAAAGTGCAAATTTGAAAGGCGCTCGAATTAATTCTTATAACTATATGGGCGATAAATCTCAATCTCAAGCTCAGTTACAGCAGGTTAATTTAGAAAATGCTAACTTGGAAAATGCACAATTAATACATTCTAGACTACAATATGCTAATTTAGAAGGTGCTAATTTACGGAAATCTTACTTATTTGGCGCTCACTTAGAAAACACTAATCTCAAGGGAGCTAATCTAGAAAATTCTTTGTTAGAAAGCTCTTACTTACAAAAAGCTAACCTAGAAAATGCTAACCTCAAAAATGCTAATCTCAAAAATGCCGACTTAACTGGAGCAAATATTAAAGGTGCTGACTTTATAGGTGCAAATTTAGAAGGTGCAACTATGCCAGATGGGAGTATATATAATGGCAAAATAGATAAATAAATAGGTAACTCATTTCAGTTATCAATTATTAGCTGTCAAATTAAATAGAAAACGTTTTTGACAGATAAAAAATAGTAAATAGATCATAAGAATTAAAGAATTTTTCTCACCTTATCTACGCTGATAAAGGTGATATTTGTTGACACTTACCTACTTAGGACTTTCTGATTAAATATAAAAGGATTAACAGATAAAGGCTTGAGGAATTTTCAGCCGATACAATATTTCCAAAATTTTGACGTTAATTGTTTGACTTTTGACTTAAGGGAATAGCAGAAAATAAATTATCCCAATTTTTGTACTCCTATAGTTAATTTGTTAGTTCATACTGCCTAACTTTTGCAATTTAATTTCTTCCCTGCTCCCTACTCCCTACTCCCTACTCCCTGCTCCCTACTCCCTACTCCCTACTCCCTACTCCCTACTCCCTACTCCCTACTCCCTACTCCCTACTCCCTACTCCCTTACTTTCAGAGCTAGTGGGATAATTTTTTATTTGGAAGTCTCTAAATTAAACTGTATTTTAGATAGCTTGTTCGTAAGCACCTATCATATCATATAAATGAAAGGGACTAATTTTGAGATCAACACATGGCAACTATCTGGGAACTAGATTTTTATAGTCGTCCAATACTAGACGAAAGACAAAAAAAACTTTGGGAACTCTTAATTTGCCAGAGTCCCCTGGGTACACAAAAGCCTACAGAATCTTTATATAGTTACTCAGAATTTACAAATAACCAAGAAGTAAATTCTATTTGGCTACGAAATGCCATCGAAAAAGCGATCGCTGATGCTCCTGAACCGCCTCAAAAAATCCGCTTTTTCCGTCGCCAAATGAACAACATGATTAACAAAGCTTGTGCAGAACTGGCCATTCCGTCTGCCCTCAGTCGTCGTACCTACGCACTTAACCAGTTGCTACAAAAAAGAATGGAGGAAGTTTATCCCACTCATCCAGGTTATCAGCCAGGAACAAATCCCTCAGTTCAATATATTAGTGCCTCACCCCAACCCCTACCAGATGCTCTAATTGGACAAAAGTGGGCATTTGTCAGTTTAGAGGCAGAAGCTTTTACAGAAATGCCAGAGTGGGATATTGACTTTGGAGAAGCTTTTCCCCTCAGCATGATAGACCTAAAACCAAATTCTCTAATTCCTGGTCTAATTATCTACTCACCCAGAGCCCAGCCCTTAGCAGCTTGGATGTCAGGTTTAGAGTTAGCATTTATTAAATTCAATGAAGGTCCTCCAGCGAGAATTGTACTAGAGACAGGAGGCAATGATAGCTGGATATTAGATAATCTGAGCAATTCATCAACCATTTCAGAAGCCAAAAGATTTGAGGAAGCTAAGTCAAAAGTCAAACAAGTTCATTTTCTGGCCGTACAATCAAATCCAGAATCTCAATCATTTGCTGGTTTTTGGCTATTACAAGAAATTAATATTTAATTAACCTTTGGGTACTGGACGTTGGTAAAATCCTACTAACAATTTTATTGTCCATAAATTAAAAATCCCAAACAGAATATTATGACCCAGTTAGCAGAACAACTGCTAGAACTAGCTGCCAAAGCCGGAGCTGAAGCAGCAGAAGTATTTCAAACGCGATCGCACTCTCGGCCCATATTCTTTGAAAGTAATAGACTTAAGCAACTCGAAAGTATCCAATCAGAAGGTACAGCTCTCCGACTTTGGCGAAATGGATGTCCAGGTCTAGCTGTAGCACATGGACCTGTAGCACCAGAAGCATTAGTAGAACGTGCTATTTCTATAAGTAGCCTCAATCAACCAGAGGATATAGAACTAGATTCTGTATCTAAAACTAGACATTATCCCGACCAAGGAATATTCATACCAGTCGAACAACTAGTAAGCTGGGGCCAAGAAGCGATCGCATTAATTAGAGAAGTATATCCAGATGTCCTTTGTCACGGGGAATGGGACTGTGAAGTAGAATCCACCCGTCTGATTAACTCATTAGGACTAGACTGTAATCATACAGATACAACTCTCAGTGGCTACATAGAAACTGATTGGGTGAGGGGCGACGACTTCTTAAATATATCTGATGGTCAAATCCAACGAAATACCCTCGACCCGAAGACAGTAGCTAACCGAATCTTGCAGCGATTAAATTGGGCAGAAAAAAATGTGAAATCTCCTAGAGGTCAAGTACCTATTTTATTTACAGCTAAAGCAGCAGACCTATTATGGAGTACCATCTCTGCAGCTTTGAATGGTAAACAAATATTAGAAGGTGCTTCTCCTTGGACCGATCGCTTAGGAGAGCTTGTCACCAACAAAAAAATTACTATTTCCCAACAACCAAACCAAGGAGCTTTTAGTTGTCCTTTTGATGATGAAGGTACTCCTACCCGCCCAATAATATTTATTCAAAACGGCATTTTACAACTATTTTATACAGACCGAACCACTGGCAGATTATTGGGCAGTGGGACTACCGGAAATGGATTTCGTCCCGACTTAGGTAGCTATCCCACACCAGAATTATTTAATTTGATTGTAAAGCCTGGGGAGCGATCGCTAAAGGAATTAATTGCCATGTTGGATGATGGTCTGATAGTAGATCAAATTCTCGGTGGTGGTGCAGGTATTTCTGGTGACTTTTCGATTAATGTTGAACTTGGTTATCGTATTAGAAAAGGTGAAATAGTTGGTAGAGTCAAAAACACAATGGTTGCGGGTAATGTTTATACAGCATTAAAGAAATTAGTAGAATTAGGAAAAGATGGTGAATGGAATGGTTCTTGTTATACTCCACATTTAATTGTCGAAGGATTATCTACTATTGGTAAATAGATTAAATTTATTACAAAATCACCCAGAATATAATAATTATTAGCAGCGATTAATTTTATTTGATTATAAGAGATTGTTGGCAAAGGAAATATAAAAATGAGATAGGGAACAGGAAATAGGGAGGAATAAATCAAGACAACTATTTCTTTCTCACTTAAAAATCCAGGAATATATTTACTGATAACTGATTACTGATAAGTAGAACAGTGCAAAAAAACAGCAAGTTAGTAACGAAAAGTAAATTTGCCTAAAATTCTCTTCCCTTCTGCCTTCTGCCTTCTCCCTTCTGCCCTTTGCCTTTTTATAACGATAATTTTTAATGCCAACCTACTTAACTGTTAACTGAAATAACTGTAATCGCCTTTTTTCAAATTAGTATAATTTAGTTAATATCAACTTTTGCTAATCAAATCATAATTATATCAATAGTTATTATGAAACTCAAAATATTAGTAACAAGTATATTAATTTCCCTAGCTTTGGCTACACCTGTAGTTGCATATACAAAGTGGCAAGCACGAATTTTAAAACGTTCAAAAGAATGTTTCTACTGCGACCTCTCCAATATAAATCTCAGTGATGCCAATTATAAAAAAATGGACGTGACCGGCTCCACATTAAAGAATGCTAACTTTTCTGGTACAAACCTTGAAGAAGCAAACTTTACCAATACAGATTTAACAGGAGCAAAATTTGATAGTGCCAACTTACAAGAAGCTAACTTACAGAGGTCTGTCCTCAAATCTACTAACTTTTGGGGGGCAAATCTCCAAAAGGCCAACTTACGGGGAGCAGATTTAACAGAAGCTGTTTTTTGGAATGCTGATTTAAGAGGAGCAGATTGTGCGACCTGAACTGGTCATTTGAACTGGGAAGCCCACTTCCCTATGGGTTCTTCATCCCATACCCTTGTAGAGTAATCCGTCATGAAGAACGGTAGGTCACACTATAGCTAGTAATAGTAATGGTGGTAAGCAGACCCTAAAAGTAGCCAAAAAGGATAGGAATAATCCTCTAGGAGCAAAAGGGAGTGATGGAAAGATGAACATAGTTCTAAGTTATTTATTAAACTGCGTTATCCTCTAAAGAGCCAAATATTCCTGATAGGCTCTAACCAAAATGGTAAATGGGTAGATGTACAGAGTAATCTGTTCTGTACATATGAAGACATCATCCCCCTCGCAGAAAAGATAACCATCTTAACCATCACAGAACTTCAAATGATACAACAGGAAAAACCCTACAGAGTTCAGTATGGTAGTCAATCTACTGATAGGCAAAGAGTAATCAATGCGGAAATCTCTGGAGGGAGAAGGATGAGGTAAGAAGCGAATGCCACTTTGTAATGAAGTGGATAGGGGTTCAAAATTTGCCCCTGAGCGAAAGCGAAGCAGACGTACCTTGGGTCATATACGAAAAAGAAAACTTATAAGGAATTGAACCGAATGAAAAGTTTGATATCTCATAAAGAGATAAATGGACAGGAGGGACAATTAAATAGCTGGAACGACATTAACTGGCGTAAAACTATCAAAATTGTCAAAAACCTAAGAAGACGTATTTTTCGTGCCAAAAAGCTCGGTCAGTATAAGCAACTAAGAAGATTGCAGAAACTGATACTAAAGTCCTACTCAAATCTACTATTGTCTGTCAGACAAATCACTCAATTGAATAGCGGTAAAGCTACTTCTGGTGTCGATAAGGAGGTGATAAAAACTCCAGAAGATAGAGTGAAACTTATTAACAATTGGAAGGAAAACAAAGTCAAACCTGTTAAAAGGGTTTATATTCCTAAATCCAATGGTAAGAAACGTCCTCTCGGCATCCCAACCGTAAGAGATAGAGTACAACAAGCAATAGTTAAAAATTCCCTAGAACCCGAATGGGAAGCGGTTTTTGAACCCAATAGCTATGGATTCAGACCAAAAAGAAGCTGTCACGATGCAATTATGCAATGTTACAGCAGACTCAATACAGGAAACGCAGATAGATGGGTTCTAGACGTTGATTTAAAAGGATTTTTCGATAACATTAACCATGAAACTATAATCAATCTCATTGACTCTTTCCCTGCAAGGAAACTAATCAAGGATTGGTTACAAGCTGGATTCATTGACAATGGTGTTAAATACGAAACCTTAAAAGGGACACCGCAGGGTGGAGTGATTAGCCCTTTACTTACCAACATTGGCTTACATGGATTAGAGGAATTAATCACCTCTATTAAACTCCCTGCCAAAGCAAGAGGTTATCACAGACCAAAACTCGGCTTCATTCGCTATGCTGATGATTTTGTAATTACAGCTAGAGAGAAAGAACACCTAGAAACAGCTTTCACAACCTTAAAAACATGGTTACATGAGAAAGGACTTAAAATCAACGAGGAAAAAACAAAGATAGTTCACATAGATGAGGGATTCAACTTTTTAGGTTTCAATCTACGTCACTATGGTGGCAAATTACTAATTAAACCTGAAAAGGAAAAAGTCCTTGAATTCTGTAAGAAACTCAAGGATGAAATAAATAAAGGACTAGGTTTAACCCAAGTCGCCCTTATCAGAAAACTAAATCCTATCCTACGAGGCTTTGCTAATTACTACAGAAGCCAAGTTAGTAAGGAAGTTTTCGCCTATGTTAAGCATAGACTAACCAACTATCTTTGGAAATGGGCGGTTCGTAGGCATCCGCTCAAAGGCAAAAAATGGATAAAAGACAGATACTTCCACTATTACAATGGGGTCAAATGGACTTTCATGTGCGAAGAAATAGATAGAAATGGAAAAACGAAACCTATAATTTTAGTTAATATATCCAAAGATATACCTATTATCAGACACATTAAAGTCAAAAGTGTAGCCAGTCCAGATGATCCTAACTACACTGACTATTTTGAAAAACGTAACAAATCAATGGGTAGTAAAAGATGGGCAAAAGGTTCTAAATTGGACAAAGTAGCCAAAAATCAAAATTATAAATGCCCAATTTGTAACGACTCATTGCTTAATGGTGAACATCTAGAAATCCATCACATAGTACCTGTGGTGAAAGGCGGTTCAGATGACGTGAATAACCTTATACACCTACATAAAATGTGTCATAAGCAGGTACATAAATCCGAGTGAAATAAGGCTTGAAGTATGGCTTGAGCCGTATGAGTTGAAAGGCTCACGTACGGTTTTTAGAGGGGTGAGGTCTGGTAACAGACCAATCCTACTCGACTACGGGACACTGATATTAGTAATGCCAGCTTTATTGATGCTAAACTCAATGGCGCAATCTTACCTAATGGTGAGATATATCCTTATAAATAATTTTCGGCGTTGCTGATGGGTGGGTATGATTTGTATTTTTTGGTAATTGCGCTCACTATTGAATAACAAATATTTGGGATTGTTCAATATTTTATTTTCATACCTTGATTCAGCAACGCCAATTTTCTAATCTCAAGTTTTTCCCATATCCCACTCTTTCTCTTTCCACACTCCCTACAATTCCCACTCTCTTACTTATTAAATAGATAGATTATTAACTATATATATTAAATGACTTCCATAAAGTATTAGCTAGTGGGTTCTCAAAAACAAATTTTAAGCTAGAAGTTATCAGGAAACTATAAGGAAACTTGACTCCAAAAAATTTAGCATTACCAAAAGTTTGGGTTTAGAGCAACGTCTTTCTGGGACAGCTTTATGTCATAATCAGATTGGCTCAAATAACCAGGTATGGAGGAAAACACAAGAATCCCACAAAAACCCGCAATTAGAATTCTGTGGTGGCGAAAACACAGTAAAAAACAGCTAGGGAAACGAAATTTTCCCAAATATCAAACAAAACAAGATTTTGGTTAAAAAGAGTAGCGGAAGACATCCAGAAACTAAGGCTAACCAGCTAAATGACTCTGTACAAAGCCGTTTCTAGCTAACTGTCGCGAGAGCAGAGATAGTTAACTGAGCTAAGTAAAGCAGTAATCTCTATGCCCGACCTTGAGAGAATCTACTCATTTTAGAGAGTGGATTATGACAAAATCTTAAAATATTGTATTGTAAATATTTTCTATTTTTGTTCACTTGTTAATTACCTATTACCTTTAATATACTATGGCTATTGGCTACCTCGCCTTTGTTCTCCACGCCCACCTTCCTTTTGTACGACATCCAGAAAGCGATTATGTCCTAGAAGAAGAGTGGCTGTTTGAAGCAATCACAGAAACTTACGTTCCCCTAATCCAAATGTTTGAGGGGCTAAAACGAGATGGTGTGGACTTTAAAATTACGATGAGTCTCACGCCTCCCTTGGTGGCCATGCTGCGAGATCCTCTACTGCAAGAACGCTATGAAAACCACTTAAGCCTACTGGAAGAATTAGCAGAAAAAGAAATTGACCACAATATACATAACGGTCATATCCGTTATCTTGCAGAACATTACGCGACTCACTTCAACAATGTTCGACAACTCTGGGAACGTTACGGTCGCGACTTAATCACTGCTTTTAAACAGTTTCAAGACAGCAACAACTTAGAAATCATTACCTGTGGCGCTACTCATGGCTACTTCCCATTAATGAAGATGTACCCGGAGTCAGTGTGGGCACAAATAGAAGTAGCTTGTCAACATTATGAACAAAACTTTGGCCGTCGCCCTAGAGGCATTTGGGTGCCAGAATGTGCCTATTATGAAGGTTTGGAGCGAATGTTGGCAGATGCTGGCATTCGTTACTTCTTAACAGATAGCCATGGTGTACTTTATGCTCGACCCCGACCCCGCTTCGGTAGTTATGCTCCGATATTTACAGAAACAGGAGTAGCTGTATTTTCGAGAGACCATGAATCTTCTCAACAGGTTTGGTCTTCCCAAGTGGGATATCCAGGAGACGCAGAATATAGAGAATTTTATAAGGATTTGGGTTGGGAAGCAGAATATGAGTATATTAAACCTTATATTATGCCTAATGGCCAACGCAAGAATATTGGCATTAAGTATCACAAAATTACAGGTCGTGGCTTGGGACTAGGAGATAAACAACTTTACGACCCCTACTGGGCTAGGGAAAAAGCAGCGGAACACGCTGGCAATTTTATGTTTAATCGGGAACGCCAGGTTGAGTATTTATACTATATTATGGAGCGTCTACCGATTATTGTTTCTCCCTACGATGCTGAGTTGTTCGGTCACTGGTGGTATGAGGGGCCTTGGTTTTTAGATTTCCTCTTTCGCAAGACTTGGTTTGACCAAAGCAGTTATCAGATGACTCATTTAGCAGAATATCTACAGAAACACCCAGAACATCAAGTCTGTCGCCCCGCACAGTCTAGTTGGGGATATAAGGGTTTCCATGAATATTGGCTCAATCATACTAACTCTTGGATTTATCCTCATTTACATCAGGCTACAGAACGGATGATCGAGTTGGGCCGACACCAACCTGTGGACGAACTAGAGTTAAGGGCCCTTAATCAGGCTGCCAGGGAACTTTTACTGGCACAATCTTCCGACTGGGCTTTTATTATGAGTAGCGGGACTATGGTTCCTTATGCTGTCCGGAGGACGCGATCGCACCTGATGCGTTTTAATAAGCTCTATGAAGACATTCAACAAGGAAAGATTGACTCTGGGTGGTTACAAAAGGTTGAATTCATCGACAATATCTTTCCTCAGATCGACTATCGAGTTTACAAGCCAGTTATTTAAGCCAAAAGTAAAAATTAAAAAGTCAAAAGTTTTTTGCCTGACTCCTCTTTGTTTAAAGGGGAGTTTTTTAAGTTTTTTCATCTTTAATCTCAAGCTTTTACTTGGGATATGATTGGCTTGTATTCGATATGGGATATAAGTTTCAAGCACTTTAATATTTTTTTTTATCACTTTAATTATTAAAAATAGTGTAAATTTATGTAAATAACAAGCGTTTTGTAACAACAGTTACAGAATTAGTTGTTAGTATAAAGAAAAGAGGAAAAAAACACCTCAAAATTAAAAATTAGTCCAGCAATTATAAAGAGAAAAAAATTATGTTCACCGAACCTCAAGCCCGTTCTTTAATGGTACGTCATCACCATCTTGTCAAAAATCGTCAACAGTCCATGCTTCAGAGAGCAGCTACTGAAGTAGGTCTAGAAGATACAAACTACTGGGGTCATATTCAAGGAAAAGTACAGCCTAGCTTTAGAACAACTTATGACCGTGGTCGTGCTTCAATGAGTTAATTTGTTTCCTTTTTTAGCCTTCATCATCCATTTTTAACAAGCAAAAGTTAGTACCAAACAGGAGAAAAAACGATGTGTGTAGAAAATCAAGCTCGTACATTAATGATGCAGCATCACAACCTCGTGAAAAATCGTCAACAGTCAATGCTCAACCGTGCCGCAACAGAAGTCGGTATCGAACCAGATAATTATTGGGGCAACATTCAAGGCAAACCACACCCCAGTTTCCGCACCAGTTATGACCGTAGCGGTGCTGCCATGAGTTAGACTCGCCATTCAACATCAAAATTTGTCAACAATTAACCAATAGGAGAATCAAAACTATGTGTGTAGAAAATCAAGCTCGGACATTAATGATGCAGCATCACAACCTCGTGAAAAATCGTCAACAGTCAATGCTCAACCGTGCCGCAACAGAAGTCGGTATCGAACCAGATAATTATTGGGGCAATATTCAAGGCAAACCACACCCCAGTTTCAGAGTTAGTTATGATCGGAGTCGTGCTTCTATGAGCTAGACTAACCGTGTAAAAGTTGCGGAGAAATATAGCTATTTTAGTGCGGACAAAATCTAAATATGGAAACAGACTTGATATGTAAATAACACAATTGAATAATTTCATTGACTCAAAAGTCGTAACTTTCCTCCCTGAGATATCCATCAGACCAAGTTGCGACTAATTTTTTGTGTCCCCAAAATCTAGATTTATGCTGAATTTTAGCACAGTTAACCCCTTACTCACTGGTATAATCTCCAGTCAGCACAATCATCCAATAAAGGAAAAAAAATGTCAGACTGGCAAGTAATAACTGGCGGGGTAACAGCTCCCAAGGGATATCGAGCAACAGGAATAACTGCAGGGTTAAAGCCGTCCGGGACACCAGATTTGGCCTTGATTTTATCAGATGTAGATGCGATCGCTGCTGGAGTTTTTACTATGACTCAAGTAAGGGCAGCTTGTGTAGACTACTGTCGCCAACGTCTAGAAGATAAACCAAGTGCCAAAGCGATTTTGTGTAATGCTGGCCAAGCGAATGCTGCTACAGGAAATTTAGGTTGGCAGGATGCTGTAGAGAGTGCGGAAGCATTGAGTAAAGCCCTGAATATTTCCCCAGACTCAATATTACTAGCTTCCACTGGAGTTATTGGCAAAAGAATAAAAATGGATGCCCTAAAAGCAGCAATTCCAGAATTGGTTGCTACTGCGTCAGAATCGGGAGGAGATGCTGCAGCCAAGGCTATTATTACCACAGATTTAGTTACAAAGTCAATAGCTTTAGAAACTAAAATGGGCGATCGCCTGGTGCGTATTGGTGGTATTGCTAAAGGTTCTGGGATGATTCATCCAAATATGGCAACGATGCTATCATTTGTTACCTGTGATGCAGCAGTTTCGCCTCCATTATGGCAAGAGATGTTAACCAGAGCAGTTAATCGCAGTTTTAATCAGATTACTGTGGACGGGGATACAAGTACCAATGATACAGTAATTGCTCTGGCAAATGGTCAATCTCGCACATCTGCAATTACAAATATAGGACTGGAGGCAGAAAAGTTAGAAGCAATGCTAACAGAGGTTTGCATTTATTTGGCAAAAGCGATTGCTCGTGATGGCGAGGGTGCAACTTGTCTGATCGAGGTTCAGGTTAGCGGTACCTCCGACGAAACTTCTGCCAATAAAATTGCCAGAACTATAGCAGGTTCATCTCTAGTTAAATCAGCCATTTTTGGTCGCGATCCCAACTGGGGCAGAATTGCTGCTGCTGCGGGTCGTGCGGGGGTGAATTTTGAGCAGGAACAGTTACAGGTGAAGTTAGGAGACTTTTTGATGATGGAAAATGGTCAACCTTTAGATTATGACAAGAATGCTGCTAGCGAGTATTTGAAGCAGAAAGCAGCCGGAGAATATTTTAAGGATGATACAGTGTTGATTTCTGTCAAGGTTGGGGATGGTGTTGGTAGTGGGAAGGCTTGGGGATGTGACCTAAGTTATGATTATGTAAAGATTAACGCTGAGTATACGACTTAATTTTTTTTATTGATATGTAGGGGCGATTCGCGTCTGTGCAGCCTTCCGCACGAAAGGAAATCGCGCCCACAAAAATCGCCCCTACAAATAAATTGATCGCTTTTTTTGCTGAACTTGAAAACAACAAAAATCCGAGTGATCGCTTAACTAATTACCAACAAGCCACGCAGCTTGCTTTTACTCTAATTTATAGGACTACTCAGAATGGGAATTATTAGTGTTCGCCTATGGAATAAGTCTTTTTTTGCTGCCCAGTACGATAACATTAATTAGTTATTTTATCAACTCACAAATGCACGTCATTATCTATCGATGTTTAAGGGAATATGCTAGCCAGAGCATAACGATTGTAACAACCCTTTAGATAACTGGTATAAAGTTGCTAGTAAAGCTAATTGGTCAAAATTAATTGAGGTGCAATCTGTTTTTCCCACGGCTGAAGCTGTTGGTAATTTTACAGTTTTTAATATTAAGGGTAATAGATATAGCTTAATCGTTAGTATAGATTACCAAAGGCAATTAATTTACATTAAATACATTCTTACCCATGCACAATATGACAAGGAATATTGGAAAAATGCCCCCTACTTTTAGCTGACAAAAATATAGCGATTTATTGCTAAAATACCAGCATAAACTAATTAAAACAGAGGATGAAAATGAACGAGTGCTTGCAGTTGTAGAGGAGTTGATGCACGTTCAAAATCGCACTCCAGAAGAGGATGCTCTTTATGAATTATTGATTGTTTTAATTGAGAAATTTGAGGAGGATTTTTATCGTCCCGGTTCCGCATCTACTCCTCATTCAATGTTACTATTTTTAATGGAACAAACGTAAAACCTGAAGATTTGCTGGGGGTTGTTGGTTCGGAGGATATGGTGTTTGAGTTGGTTAATGGTAGCCTTCAGATTGGGAACGAATTGGCTGAAGTTTTGGGGGATGTTTTTAAGATTGATTCCAGTTTATTTGGGCGATAATTAATAGGGCGATCGCTTCTTGGGCAGAAAAGGATGCAACATCGCTTTTTTTCTACACAGGCAAGATGCCTGTTCGCTGCGATATTGCTTCTTTGGATAATATATAGAAGAGGAGAAAAATAATTTCCCGGAGCGATATTGCTACGCAACGCTAACGCGATCGCCATTATGCCAAGACGCTTAAGTATCCAAGAACAGCTCAGTGTAGATCAACTAGAAAGCAAATACCGAGCTACCTGTGACCCAATAGAAAGGACTAGATACCAAATCATTTGGCTTCTAGCAGGAGGAAAAACAACAAAAGAAGTTTCTTCAGTCACAGGCTATTGTTTGGAGGCTATTCGTCAAATTGCACGTCGCTACAATCAGCAGGGTAAAGAAGGATTGGTAGATCGTCGCCATCAACATCCTGGGCAAAAAGGATTCCTCTGAGATGAACGGCAAGCCCAACTAGAAATAGCCCTCCAGGAGAAAGCACCAGATGGAGGACTATGGAATGGTCGCAAGGTAGGGGATTGGTTAACAGAATTGATTGACCATCGAGTTGATTCCTACGGAGTGCTTCGCAAACGGCGCAGGGGATGGGAATATTTACGCTCAATGAGATATAGATTACGAATTCCTCGACCTGAGCATCAGAAATCGGCAACCCCAACCGAACAAGAGGAATGGAAAAAAAACTCTGCTACCGATTTGAACAATTAAAAGCTGAATATCCAGAGGCCACTGTGGAACTCTGGGCAATGGATGAACATCGTTTGGGCCTTACAGCGCTTTTCATATGAATGAACCACAAAAGTGTAAACTGTGACTAAAGACCAAAATAGTTATCTAGAGCGATGTAGCTGCCCCTGGGCTCCGCCAACGCCAAACCACAAAAATGGCCAGACCATATTCAACAGATTTACGTCTTCGTCTGCTTAGGGCCTATCAAAACCAAGAAGGTTCTCAACGTCAAATAGCACAAAGGTTTCAAGTTAGTTGAACTTTTGTCCGTAATTTATTACGGCATTATCGAACCCGATTGAACTGTGAATCCAAAGCAACGTGGAGGAGGACCATTACCTAAATGTGAGGCTAATTTTGATTCTTTAATTCAGCAGAAAATTCAACAACAACCAGATATGCAAGCTTTGTGAGCTATGCGAATATTTAGAAATTAGAACAGGAGTAAAAGTCAGTCTATCAACAATGTATAGAATTTTCAAAAAAATCAATATAAGTAGAAAAAAAAAGTATTTGCGATCAGCGAACAAGAGAGAGAAGATATTAAGCAAAAACGTTATGAGTATGGAAAATGGCTGGATTTAGTAGACATAAATAATTGGGTTTTTGTGGATGAATCAGGAGTAAATTTAGGAATGACTCGTCTTTATGGTCGAGGAAAAGTAGGAGAGAGAGTAGTTAGCAATGCTCCTAGAAATCAAGGTAGAAATACAAGTGTCTTAGGAGCCTTAAGCGAGTATGGTTTAATAGCATCAATGACGGTAATTGGTAGTACAAATAAAAATGTATTTGAAACATATGTAGAGCAAATTTTAGTACCTCAATTATGGCGCTTAAGCAATTGTATTGATGGATAATTTAAGTATTCACGGGAGGGCTAATAATTGAAGAATTAATTAACTCAGCAGGAGCCGAATTAATATTCTTACCAGCCGACTCTCCAGATTTGTCACAAGCACGAATTATGCTGGTCAAAATTTAAAAATTTCCTCCGTTCTGATCAGCCTCGAACTTCAGAACAATTGGATCGAGTTATTAGTTTAGCGTTGGCGGAGCCTAGCGGCAGCTATATCGCTCTTGCTTACTGAAGATGATGCCATGGGTTGGTTTGAACATTGTGGTTGATTCCTATGAAAACTGCTGTATAGTATCATAGAAATTGTGAGGATGGAACTGAATTTCCTCTTACCCGCGATTTTTTTCTTAGGAGCTTAAGAGAATGAAAATAAATTAAGATTGGCAATTTAAGTACAAGGCTGATAACTAAGGACTTAAGAGGCAACCTTCGTCTATCAGTTAAAGTCTGATAACTGATAAAAAGCATTGCCTACAAAAAATGCAGTTCCGACTTAGGAAGCTAGCTGATGAATGCTTACCTCTAAACACTTCAAATCCAAATTACGATCAAAAATTTCATCAATAGGCAGCATTTGACCATCTTCAGTCATAAACTTATGTTCTGGTGTTGCCCGAATTACTGTTCCATCTTCCAGACTATATTCATAAACTTCCTGCATACCCCGATTATGCCATTGAGCGATTGGCTGTGTATAAATATATCCATTTTTATCTACTGTATAAACAGTACATTCAATCTGATTTTCTACAATTTTACCAATAGAAATAGCGCCATATTCTACAGTCATAATTTCTGTCTCATAAGCCAAACAATATTCAGCAAATTTAATCATCTGTTCAAACAAATCTTGTGCGACTGCAGAATGAACACCTCTTTGAGTCGCACCATCAATAAATATTTCTCGGTGCTTTTCCATTTCCGAGACCTTCTTTTTACCCATGCAGTTGTGAACTATAAAATCATTGGCAATGAAGTTATGAGTTTCGGAAATTGTTAAATCAAAAACTTCTTCTTTGCCAATATATTCTATGGAAGTAATCTCATCCCAAAAAACTTCAGAATTAGCAATTGATTTTAATTCTTCATCTGCAAAAGCTGTGGCAAATCTATTAACTTTATGACGGGATAAACTCCTGGTTGGAGTATTTTGAAAATTTAAACCTGATGACATTGTGCCACGACATACTCCGACAGCTTTATCTATTTCTTTCCAAGTCATTCGACTATCTTTTTTAGCTTGTGCAATTAGGGTAATAATTTCTGGGGGTAGGGAATATTTAGATTGATTTTTTTGCTTATCTTTGATAACTAAATAACAACTTTGACAAAGCTCCTGTTTATAACTACTTAAATATGGTTGTATCAATTCACAAAACTTGAGCATATTCTCAGGTCCTGTAATTTGAACTCTATAATAAATATAAGGCTTACCTTGATATTTTATTTTCTTAATATTGAAGATAGAAACTATACCTAAACGTAGAAGTAAATGTTGAATTTTTCTGACTAAAACTTCTGAGATAGAGTTGTAATCTGTATGCCAAATTTTTTTGTCAAAACTACCATCGGTTGACCATAAAATTCCTAAAAAAAGTTGTAACTTACTTTTAGATAAAGAAAATACCCAATTAGGAATTTCTTTATCCCGTGAATGAGCAAGTTTGAGATTATTATCTACCCAATTATTAAAAGCTGAAAGAAAACCTATACGAACATAAGTAACTGATTTTTTTCCTTGATGGAGTTGTTGGTCAATAGGTGCTAAAGAGCCAAATAATTCTTCTGCGCAGCGATTAAAATCTGCAATTAATTTTGCATCACTATTACAGAAATAACTTCTGACTTCTGACTTCTGACTTCTAACTTCTAGATGTCCGTCACCTATTAAATAAGCAGTAAGTTTAATTTGAGAATCAGATATTTGACTGTTATGATTAATGGGGATTTTCTTTGGTAAACCTAAGCGATCGCCTACAGAAAAATCTTTCAAAGGTTTCCATCCTAAAATTGTATAAAAAAGGTGGTCGTTTGTGGCGCGAATTTTCCGATTTGTACAAGTGGTAATTTCCCAAACATCTCGCACGCCATTAGGATGAATTTCTGTTATTGGTTTTTGTACAATTTGCTGACTTTTGATGTCTAAAGAAAAGACTTTTCGACTCAACCAATACTCAGGTTTGGCAGCTATTTCTTTGAGACTAACCAAGTTGCCTGTTTCTGCATCTATTACTTTTGTCGAACCACTCAAACAACGGCGTAATAAATCTGCTTCTCCTAAAGAATATCCTGCTAAATCTTGAGCCATTTTCATAATTTGTTCTTGATAACAATTATGAACAACTACTCCTTCGGCTAGAAAATAAGGTGAGTTTTGGTCTTCCATTTCTAAATCGAAACATTCTGCTTTTCCTGCTTCTTCCACAGAGATAACATAAACAAGTCTGACATCTTGTAAATAGGTTTTTTCGTAGATTTCTTGGTTAGACTCTTCCCAATTTTCTCCCTTCGTTTTCTCTGATAAATTTATCGGTCTAAATAAAGTAGATTTTTCTAGGAAAGACTCCTGAATTTTCCGACTCCAATTATCTGTCTTATAAATGGAATCTTCTGAGTAGGTTACCAAAGTGAAAGGGAAAATCTGTAGATTGTTGTCTCTGACTTTTTCCCAATTTTCTAGTTGGATTCTATCTGATAAATTAAAGGTTAGTTTTGACAAGGAAGACTTCAGAGTTTTCCGACTCGAAGTATCTGTCTGAGAAATAGAATCTTCTGAAGGAGTTGCCAAAGTGAAAGGGAAAATCTGTAGATGGTTTTCTCTGATTTTTTCCCGATTTTCCTCCTTCATTTTGTCTAAGAAATTTATCGGTTTAAATAAAGGAGCTTTTTCCAGGGAAGA
>JASJEE010000456.1 GCA_030064835.1 Microcoleaceae cyanobacterium MO_207.B10
TTTCTTTCTACAATTCGTACCTACAATGAGAAAGATGTGAAAGTAGTATACTACTTATCAGCAGAATTTCTCATGGGTCGTCATCTAGGTAATAGTTTAATTAATTTAGGCATCTATGAAGAAATTCGTCAAGCTGTTACTGAATCAGGGCTCAACTTGGATGAACTACTCGAACAAGAAGACGATCCAGGTTTAGGAAATGGGGGTTTGGGTAGATTAGCAGCTTGTTTCTTAGACTCTCTAGCTACCCTAGAAATACCAGCCATAGGCCATGGTATTCGCTATGAGTTTGGTATTTTTACCCAAACCGTACAAGATGGTTGGCAAGCAGAAATCCCTGATAAATGGCTGCGTTTTGGCAACCCTTGGGAAATAGCTCGTCCTGCCGAAAAAGTAGAAGTCAAGTTTGGTGGCTATACAGAAGGATACCATGACAAAAAAGGAAACTATCGAGTAACTTGGATTCCGGCTGAAACTGTTATTGGTATCCCCTATGATACTCCAGTTCCTGGCTATCAAGTTAATACAGTCAACCCACTACGTCTGTGGCGTGCAGAAGCAAGTGTAGATTTCAGGTTTGAAGAGTTCAACTCCGGAAACTACGACGGCGCAGTAGCAGATAAAATGAGTTCGGAGACGATCTCAAAAGTTCTATATCCCAATGACAACACTCCTCAAGGTAAGGAACTCCGGCTCAAGCAGCAATATTTCTTTGTCTCTTGTGCTTTGCAAGACATTATCCGGAGGCATTTATCACACAACAAAAACTTAGATAACCTCAACGAAAAGGCAGCAATTCAACTGAATGACACTCACCCTGCTGTTGCCATTGCCGAGATGATGCGGTTATTCATCGATGAGTACGATCTTGACTGGGAGCGTGCTTGGCATATTACTCAAAATACTTTTGCTTATACTAACCACACTTTGCTACCTGAAGCATTGGAACGTTGGTCTATTAGCTTGTTTGGCAGTCTGTTACCTCGTCACTTAGAGATTATCTATGAAATTAATCAGCGTTTCTTAGAAAAAGTGCAAACTTGGTATCCTAACGATCCTGAATTAATTGCTCGTGTGTCTCTGATCGAGGAGTCTGGAGAAAGGTCTGTACGCATGGCTAACTTAGCTACTGTGGGCAGTCATGCTGTAAATGGGGTAGCTGCACTCCACACAGAATTGTTGAAACAAGGTGTGCTTAAAGATTTCTACAAGCTATTTCCAGAAAAGTTCCTCAATAAAACTAATGGTGTAACTCCCCGCCGTTGGGTGTTGTTGAGTAATCCCAAATTATCAGCTCTGTTCTCCGAAAAATTAGGAGGAGATGACTGGCTGTTAAATTTGGATAAACTGCGAACTTTGGAGAAGTACGTTGATGATGTAAAATTCAAGAATCGTTGGCGACAAATTAAGCAGGATAACAAAGCCAGGTTGGCAGATTACATACTCAAGCATAATCGCATTGAGGTAGATCCGAATTCTCTGTTTGATATTCAAGTCAAACGTATCCATGAGTATAAACGCCAACATTTAGATGTATTCCACATCATTACTCTTTACAACTGGATCAAACAAAACCCTAGTATTGATATTCAACCTCGTACATTCATTTTTGGTGGCAAAGCTGCTCCTGGTTACTACATGGCTAAGTTAATTATTAAGTTGACTAATGCTGTTGCTGATGTAGTTAATAATGACCCTGATGTGCGCGGTCGGCTCAAAGTAGTTTTCTTAGCTAACTTTAATGCTTCATTAGGTCAAATTATTTATCCTGCTGCTGACTTATCAGAGCAAGTTTCTACTGCTGGTAAAGAAGCATCCGGAACTGGTAATATGAAGTTTGCCATGAATGGAGCGATGACAATTGGTACTCTTGATGGGGCTAATATTGAGATTCGCGAAGAAGTGGGAGCTGAGAATTTCTTCCTCTTTGGTCTGACTGCTCAAGAAGTTTTTGAGATGAAAGCTAAGGGTTATAAACCTTTAGATTACTACAATCAAAATCCAGACTTGAAGGCTGTGATTGATCGCATTGCTAGTGGTCACTTTAGCAAAGGTAATCCTAATTTATTCAAGCCTCTGATAGATTCTCTACTGTACAATGACCAATATATGCTACTAGCTGATTATCAATCTTATATTGATTGTCAGCAGGAGGTGAGCAAAGCTTTCCAAGACAAAGACAAATGGACAAAAATGTCTATTTATAATTCTGTTCGCACGGGTAAATTCTCTTCTGATCGCACGATTATGGAGTATGCTAAAGAAATATGGGGAGCAAAACAAGTCAAGATTAATCAGGAAGAATATATTCAAGATAATGCCCATTTGAAGGTAGATAGATAATTCTTTGGTATAACTTGACATAACTTTCATTCCTGAGAATTCAGGAATCAACACTGAGCCATAAACAAAACTCTGTAGGGACGTTACATACAAGGTCCCTACTTTACTTTGGCTCTTATTGGCCTCAAAATACTAAAATTTGCTAAGGTTTTTTTATCACTAATTATCCGGACATGATATTATTACCTACCTGCGACCCTACCACCTACCACCTAATACCATTTTGAAAAAAGAATGTTAGGAATAGTAAGGGCAATCATGCATATTTTACAGGAGATGTCCTTTTGACAAAAAAGATGATTTACGGCCTAAAAAATGGTATTGAAGCCATTCCCATGCGACTCCTGTACGGGCGATTTCCTGCGGAATGCTGCCTCTTGCAGAGGAGCTGCCTCTTGCAGAGGAGCTTCGCTAACGCTAACGCAAACGCGTTTACGAAGTATTCCGGAACGGAAATCGCCCCTACGACTCCTGACTCCTAAAAAGTCCCCTAGATATTTGTAGCAAACATTTATCAAATTAGTATAATACCTATAAATTTATTTGTAGCAAACATTTATCAAATTGTTATTAGATAACTTTTTCCAATGATTATCAAATAGCTATGTTTTAGCGGCATGATAAATATTAATTAATAATATTTATCATGCCGCTATTTCTGTGATTATATTGGGTATTCCTGCATGGTAATGGTGAGGAGATATATTTTTTAATTTCTTCCACACTCCCCATCTCCCCACACTCCCGGTGCTTCGTTTACCATTACTATGCACCACACCTATACTGATTTAGAAACTGCTATATGTAACTAATTAGAGCAGGAAAGAATCATTCAGGGTAGTTAACCGACTGATAACTTGCTCTCGAGTAGTAACAATATTTTCTAGGGTAGCTACAAGTTGATTATCCCAGAAGATTTGAGTATTGTTATCAACAGCATCAATAGTTAGCAGTTGTTCGTCTAAAGTTGGTCCATTACCTAAAACTAGGAAATCTTCATCAATATTGAAGTCGGCGATCACATCCGAGCCTGTATTGATGTTGAGGAAGAAGCGATCGCTACCACTACCACCAACAAGAGTATTATCGCCCTCTCCACCATCAAGGATATCATCACCTGTTTCTCCGGTCAGAGAATCATTTCCAGAAGATCCATATATACTGTCATCACCTAGACCACCTGATATTGTATCATTACCTTCATCACCGGACAATAAGTCATCACCTAGATTACCAAATATCAGATCGTCTCCAAGACCACCAAATAACTGATCTTCGGGATCTTCTACATCAACTACAGAAGAAACTTCCGGGTTATCACCATAGATAGTATCGTTGCCCTCACTACTACAGATAGTATCACTACCCTGATCCCCAAAAATCAGATCATCGCCTGCTTGACCATATATATTGTCATCATCCTTACCTCCTCGTACAGTATCATCGCCTTCACCAGCAAGAATAGTATCTTCAGCATAGTTACCACTGAGGAAGTCATTTCCAACACCACCAGAAATCAAATCTTGACCTGTTAGATCGGGATCTAGAATGCTATTGTTGCCACCAAAAATCGTATCATCTCCTTGTTCACCTAAGAGAGTATCATTTCCTTTGTCGCCAAATATTAGATCATTATCCTTACCACCATATACGAAATCATCTTCTTTCCCCCCGTAAATGTCATCGTTTCCACGACTACCTCCCATGATATCATTACCGCGACCTCCATTCATAGAATCTTCTCCTATGTCCTCTTGTGAAGAACTTGAACGATCACCAATAATCATGTCATCGCCGTTTTCACCCATGAGTATATCGTGACCCTCTTGTCCGAAAATGAGATCGTTATCCTTACCACCAAGGACTTCATCATTACCCTTACCACCCATAAGTATATCATTGTGACGGTTTCCATGAACGAAGTCATCACCTCTGCCACCGTTCATAGTATCACTACCTGAGAAGTCTTTGTCAGTACCGCCAGGAGTGCCACCCCAGATGACATCGTTACCTTTGTCACCTAAGATCATATCACTGCCAATATCACCCCACATTTGGTCATCATCCTTACCACCACGGATCGTATCATCTTCTTTTCCAGCGTTGATAACATCATTTTGTTCTTTACCGTTAACAAAGTCACTACCTCGATTAGCAAAAATCAGATCTTCACCCTCGCCAGCATAAAGGATATCAGGTTCGTCCATACCTTCTATGGTGTCGTTGCCAGCTAAAGCATCAACAGCTTGGTTAACCCCACTACTTGTAATAAATTCTCCGGCTTCTGTACCGAATAAAAATGCTTCAAATTGATTAGCATTGAGAACAATAGCAGGTTCAACTAATAAATCTGGAAATTCTATGGTTGGAGGTGGAGGACACGAATGATCACTATTAGATAAAACCACTGGTTGAACGTTTACAGTTACAATAACTGGCTCAGAGGTTAAACCTTCTGAGTCGGTTACCGTGTAAGTAAATGAGTCAATTCCTACAAAATTAGTCGCAGGAGTATAAGTAACGGAGTTATCTGGATTTACAACAATAGTAGCCCCATTTTCTGAGGTTTCGTCAACGTTACCAATACTAATTGGGTCGTTATCAGGATCGCTATCATTCTCTAGAATATCTATAGTTATAGGGTCATTTTCAGACGAGTTTACACTGTCTGGTGTGCCAGTGGGTGGTCGATTGGTTTGTGCTTCTGGGGTAGGTTCTGGGGTAGGTTCTGGAGTTGTTTCTGGGGTAGGTTCTGGAGTTGGTTCTGGGGTAGGTTCTGGGGTAGGTTCTGGAGTTGGTTCTGGAGTTGGTTCTGGAGTTGGTTCTGGAGTTGGTTCTGGAGTTGGTTCTGGAGTTGGTTCTGGAGTTGGTTCTGGGGTGGTGACAGTCACAAAAATGTTAGCTTGGTTGGAAACTGCTCCCAAATCATCTTGAACAGTATAAGTAATAGGTGTAGTCTCACCAAGAAAACCATCTTCTGGAGTAAAAGTGATATTCCCCGACTCATCTACTGTGTAGGTGCCTTCAC
>JASJEE010000453.1 GCA_030064835.1 Microcoleaceae cyanobacterium MO_207.B10
CTATCTGACTTCAAACATTTTAGTTAACTCAACTATTCGTAAAATTTTTTTTCCAAATGGTATAAAACTTATTAACTGAAATAACAATCTTTTCCAGAATGGTATAATATTTAAGTTTATCAACAGCCTTTTATACTTTTTCATGGCAGAAAAACGACTTAAATTAATAATTGTCAAAGGAAATTTAATCAAAAAAAATGGGGAATATTTGTATTATTGGACCTACTGGTGCAGGCAAAACGACTTATTTAGCAGGATTAGCTTATTGGCCGGAAAAAAACCACCCAAATTTTCAAATTACAGGTATTACTAATGATGCTAAAAATTTAGCTAATAAAGCTGAAACAATTATTCTAAATGGTGCTGCTTTAGACCCCACTATTATTGATGGGGTAAGAATAAAAAGTTTCTACGATTTACCTTTGTATTCTTTTCACATCGAAATTAAACGTTGGTGGCAACAAAAAACAGAAGAAATTAATCTCGTAGTGCGAGATTATCCAGGGGAAATTTTTAATGAATTACAAGGTGGTATTTCTAATCCTTTGCATCAAGAATTTCTGGATGAATGTCTGATTAAAGATAATGTAGGTTGTTTGATTTTGCTCCATAAATGGGAGCCAGGAAGCGACCTATTTTATAGTAATGTCATGGAGAGATTTATTGATTTAATAGATGAACGAGAGCGAACCCAAGATTTACGCCTAGCTATCGCAATGAGTAAATGTGAAAGAGGAGAAATTTGGCCTGGTCGTCTTGACCCAGAATTAGATATATTTAAAGTGCATTTACCCAGAACAACCAGTATTTTACAAAATCGGATTCCTCAGCAAAATTTACAGTTTTATGCTATATCTACTTTTGGTGTTCTACAACGAAATGACCCCCGCCCAAATCGTACTGATGAATTAGGCAGCCCCCATTCAATTTTGCGGGAACCTTTGAAATGGAAACCTCATGGTATTGTTTCGCCTTTGTATTGGTTAAGTAAAGGAAAGAGGATGCGGTAATAATGTTTAAATCTCTATTGAAACCCAGAATTAATCAGAATTTAAAAGCAGAAAATCACTCCGGCGTTTTGCGAGTAATTGGCGATCGCGCTGCTGGTAAAACAACTTATATGGCTGCTTTAGCCAGGTGGCCAAATGCTAATTTTTCTAGTCCTGTTGAGTTAGTTACTCCCGCAAATAAAGATGGAGAATATTTAATTAAACAAGCACAAAATTTGATAGAGCAAGGGTTACAAATTGACCAAACTCGTTTAGTTAATGATGTGCTAGAAATTAAAGATTATAGTTTACGGCTGGTTCTTAAAAAAGAGGATAATTTTAGGTTTTCAAATACTGTTTTAAACTTAGATATTAACTGCAAAGATTATTCTGGGGAATTTTTTAGTGATGTACTGCATCAAACAGATTCTCAGTTACTTCGAGACTACTTAAATGATTGTTTTCCAGCTACAGGAATTATGTTAATGATTGATGGTACAACTCATAGAAAAGATGGAGAATATGCTAGAGGAGTTGATAAACTTTTAGTAGCATTAGCAGGAGGGGATGGGTTGAGTCAAAAACGGCGTATTGCCTTGGTATTAACTAAATGTGAATTAGCAGATTTATGGGTAAATAGACATAGACCAAAATTTTTAGCAGCAGCGCGGTTTCCTACTATTTTTAAAAGATTAGAATCTTGGCAAGATTTGGGGGTGGGGACTGTGGAATATTTTACTACTTCTGCTTTTGGTGTGACAGGAAATAAATATTCTAAACCAAATTCTCAGCAAATTTATCGTGGTCGTGGTGGGGTAGCATCGGTACTAGAAGATGCGAAAAGGTGGCGACCTTTTGGTTTAGTTTCTCCTATTTATTGGATTTGTACAGGTAAACGTTATTTACAATTAGATCAAGATTAATATGACTTTTACAAGTCAAATTACCAAAGTCAAAATAAATTTTTTCTTTGTTTATAGGCAGATTATTTGAGTGTAGGGGGAGGGGCAAATGGAAACTATTGAAATTCACGAGTTCAGCACAGGTATAATTCCAGAAATATTACCCGATGGAAAATGGATTTCTAGGGGTTTTAAAGTTGGGGAATATATGAATTTAACTTTGCCTCAAGTTCCCCACTCAATAGGTAGAGCAATTGCCAATAAAGGTTTTGAAGTAGGCAAAGATCGTCATAGTGAAAAACCGACTTTTGTCGGGCGAGTTGTATTAAGTATGACTAGCGGTGAACCAGATTATTCAGTGGTTGCTGTGGTGACATCTGGGCAAGATGAATATGGGCGATCGACTTCTTTTTATCGTTATTTTATATGTGCAGGAAAAGATAATATTTGGCAAATATTAGACTGGATAAATACTCAACAAAAACAAGGAATTAATCCTATATTTAATCCATCCGAAACAAAAGAAATTGGCAAACCAAATATCCATAATCTGACGACTCAACCTGAAGTTGTTTTACCTGTAGAATGGCAACAATGGTTGAGTAGTCAAGCTGTGCCCGTAATAATTCCTACTGAATTATCTGACCTACAAATTATTCATAAAATGGCTGAAGTAAAAGCCAATAATCAGTCGGTATCATGGGCTTATAATGTCGAAGCAATTGAACGACCAGAACAATTTATGATTATTCATCCGGCTAATCCAGAAGTAGCAGCAACTTTGGCACAAATACAGACAAAAATGATCGAAAATCCCCGGATGAATATCTCAACAAATATAGATGAAGCTGCTATTGAAACAGCAATTAAAGGATTAATTAGTGGCTCTCAAATTAAACTGGAATGGGTGCAAAATGTGATTTTAAAATTACACACCGAGCAAGTTACATCAGAATATTTAAACAACTTATTTGATAATCTGGGGGCAAGTAATGCTGCGAAACAAGGAAGTGCTAATGCTCAAATGGTTCGATTATTAACCTTAAGAGCAATTTTGATTCCTGAAAGTTTACCAGAATATCTCAATTGGTTAAATATTAATGGTGAGTCTAAGAAGGAAGATGAGAAACAAAAAATATCTCTCAAATTACAATCTCAACTAAAAAACTATAAAAATTTATTAGACCCATTAATTGCGGTAGGAATGAATCACGCCCTTTCTCATATATTAGGAGGAAAAATACCTGTTCCTGCTTTCTGTTGGTTATTAAAAACTAGAGGTAGTTTATGGTCAGCATATTCTAGTAGAATTAAACAACAAGTTCGCCACGATTTAGAATATCTGAGAAACTCTTCATTAATCACAGGTATTGAGCCAGAAACAGATGAATTACTTTGTGGAAAAGTGATTTGGAAAAAGCTAAATTCCTGGTTACAAAATCGTCGTGATGGAACTTCCTTCCGCTCTCACTATCGCTGCAATTATTACCAACCTTTTGCTAATTTATTTTCTCAACTACCTGATTATGAACTAGCGGCTTATTTTCATCAAGTCAGTAATGGAGAAGTAGCAAAACCCATATTTACAGCAGCATTTCCCAAGTCAAAGTCTGCTTATGAAACAATTGTTTTTGGGTTAACTGTGAGAAAAGAATTAACTGTTTCTGACCAGATAAAAATCAAGATTAGAAAGTATGGAGTACCAATAGCTATAACTTTTTTAGTTTTACTTTCCCATGGTTTATTTTTGGCTTTAGGATACCAGTTAGGTAAGTTTAATGCTCGTACTATTGCTAAACGAGAAACTCAGGAATATTCCTCTTATCAAGAAGAAATATTAACTGATGCAGAAACAACTACTGTGAGTAAAATGCCGCCAGAAAAAATGGAAATAGCATTAGATAAATTTACCACTACCAGTAGTGTAATTAAGGAAATTGTGCAGG
Source organism: Microcoleaceae cyanobacterium MO_207.B10 (assembly GCA_030064835.1). Lineage (GTDB taxonomy): Bacteria > Cyanobacteriota > Cyanobacteriia > Cyanobacteriales > Microcoleaceae > JASJEE01. The sequence goes on from JASJEE010000453.1 coordinate 3,838, forward strand.
AACTGGAGGCTGATATGTTAACTCAAAATTCCACAGTAGTTACATCTGAACAGGTACGTTTAGAAGTTATTACAGCAATTAAAAAAGTTTTAGATAGTGATGTAGAACTTCAGTATGGAGGAGCAATAGAAGATGAATTTTTAGGGGAAACATCTAAATATATGGAAGCGAGAAAGCAATGGATAGAAGCAATTTATGCTTATCAACGAAAGTTTTTTAGTAATGGTTATGGTTATATAGATCCAGATAAGCAAACTGCAGATAGATTGAAGTGTGATATGGCTGATTTATTGGGTATTCAGTTACAACCAAGACCTAAATATTGTAGGTTATTATCATCTTCTATTAATTGATTTTTGCTAGTCATTTTCCTAATACTATTTTGAGAAATTTTTGCTACAAATTTTGCTACGAATAATATTAAATCCGCTAGCATCAGTATAGTTAGCTAGGAGTAAGTAGTCAGTAGGAGCAGATATTTCCTAATTAGAAAGATTTCCGGATTTTGACTATCTGATATTTGTTTATAGCAATTCCCATACTGGTGAGGTACAAAATTCTTTGGTTTTAGGGAACACTTAACTGGGAACAGGGAACAGGGAGTAGTAATTCTCGTTCCGTAGGGATAATCAAGAAGAAAAACAACTGTACCTCATTAGCTTAGGAAACGCTATATACCGAATTAAACGGATTTGATATAATTAGGGGTAGATAATTAACTCTAAAAATATTTACAGATAAATGTTTTAGCCTTTAGGGTGTGAAAAAGTGCAAGGTTTTACCTCCGTTAAGCCTAAAATATTCAGATTTTGAACAGACAAGGGCAGAAAAAATGAGCGACAATTCTTTCTCCTACCTTCTCTATAATTACCATTGATTCTGACTCCTGACTACTAATACCAATTAAAAAAAAGAAAGTGATGCTTGAGCCAACTTCAACTATTAACTAATCAATAATTTTTTTCCACTTTATCCCTTTGATAACCAGCATTTTGCTTTGTTTTTCCTATGATTTAACCACACCAAAAACCACACACCCTACACCCGAGATTGATAATATTTGTAGCAAACATTTATCAAATTGGTATAATACTATTCGGAGAAATTTTCGCTACGAATAATTAGGATTTTTCTAGTAATCATAAGTAGAAGTAATATCATGTTCGGTTGAATACTTATAAATAATTACCAAGGAGTCAGGAGTTAGTCCTCATGAGTCAAAATTGTTGGAGAAAGGAGTCAGGAGAAAAGTCAGGGTCATTTCATTCTAGATTTTGGCAATGAATTTACTGGCTTTACAGATAGCTAAAGATGCGTTGTCTAAAGTTGGCAATAAGGTATTCTCGTAAATATATAAAATGGAAAAGTTGAGAATGAAATAGCCCTGGGAGAAAAGTAGAAGTTTCAATAATTGATAATTGATAATTACCTCTCCCTAAAACGGATTGGATTGAATAAAAGGAAAATAAATTCATTGTTTCTCTTGATCTAGTTGGCTTTAA
>JASJEE010000454.1 GCA_030064835.1 Microcoleaceae cyanobacterium MO_207.B10
TATATCTTAAGTATATTTACACTATCTTGAGTAGTAAGTAAATAAACCTTAAAAATATGTTAAATTCCCTAGCTAAAGGCGCAGGTATTGCTTTTTTAATTAGAGTATTTGGTGTCGGAATCAAATACTTTTTAGAAATTTGTCTGGCTCGATGGATGGGTGCTGTAGAGTTTGGTATTTACGAATATGTAATATCATGGACAATGGTATTAGCAATTTTTGCCCAGTTAGGATTACCTACAGCTAATTTACGATTTATATCTGAATATAAAGTTAGATCACAATGGGGCAGTTTACGGGGGTTACTTCGTAGTAGTTGGCAATTAATTTTGATTGCAGGTTTATTTTTGTCAATAGTAGCTACAGGAATTATTTTGTGGCTAAAAGCTACTTATAATTTTGCTTATTCGATACCCTTGCTTACAGGTATCTTACTGATACCATTATTAGCATTAATCCAACTACAATTAGAAATGGCAAGGGCAATTAGAAAAATAGTTTTAGCTTATGCACCTTTCCAAATATTTTGGCCGATATTGGTGTTTTTAGGAGCTTTATTTTTCTTAGCAAATAATCAACAAATTACTAGCATACTTATTATTGCTTGGTCTGTAATTAGTCTCTTCATTATACTTGTATTTCAGTTTTTTTTACTCCGACGAAAATTCGATGCAGAAATTTACTCTGTCAAGGCTATTTATAAAACTGATGAATGGATAAAAGTTGCTTTACCTTTATTACTTGGTACAACATTTTTAATGCTGCTGAATCAAACAGATATTTTGATGATTGGTGGCATGATTAATTCTGAAGCAGTAGGTATTTATAGTGCTGCTGCTAAAACAGCTATTTGGGTTATTTTCATTTTACAGGCAGTTAATACAGTTATAGCTCCAGTATTTACTACAGTTTATACCCAAGGGAATAGAGAGGAGTTAAAGAAATTAGTAGCAACAATTGCTCATTGGATTTTTTGGCCGTCATTAGTAGTTGCTATTTTTATGATTATATTTGCAGAAGAAATTTTAGGATTTTTTGGTCCGGAATTTAGAGCAGCACAGTGGGAAATGATAATTCTTGTTATTGGTAATTTAGTAAATGCTGGAACTGGTTCTGTCGGTTGGTTGATGATTATGACAGGACATCAAAATCAATGTACTTTAATATTTGGATTTAGTGCAATGATTAATTTAGTTTTAAATTTAATCTTAATTCCAAATTTTGGTACTTTAGGGGCAGCGATCGCTACGGCAATAACAATGATTATGTGGAATATTTTACTCCATATTTTAGTAGTTAAATATTTGAATGTCTATCCGGGGATAGTTTATAATCTTTTGAGAAAATGATGTCTGAAAAAGTAAGCATTTCCTCCGGAATGCTTACATGAAAAATTCAATTTAAAAGCAATAAAAATGTCAATTAAAGAAAATCCTTGGTCAAGCAATTTTATCACAGTAAATGGTATTAATCTTCATTATGTGACTGAAGGTTCAGGACCTTTAATGTTAATGTTACATGGATTTCCTGAATTTTGGTATTCTTGGCGACATCAAATACCCGAATTTGCCCAAGATCATCAAGTAGTTGCCTTAGATTTAAGAGGGTACAATGAAAGTGATAAACCCGAAGAAACATCTGCTTATGTCATGGCAGAATTTATTCAAGATATAGAAGAAACTATCAAAGAATTAGGTTATGAAAAATGTATTTTAGTAGGACATGATTGGGGAGGAGCAATCGCTTGGTATTTTGCTTATGCACATCCAGAAATGGTAGAAAAATTAATCGTAATGAATATTCCTCATCCTGCTAAATTCAGGGAAGGATTAGGAACTCCAGAACAATTGTTAAGAAGTTGGTATATATTTTTATTTCAGTTGCCTTTATTGCCGGAATTAATGTTGAAATTTGATGATTATGAAGGTATTGGTGCTATATTTAAAAATACGGCTGTAGATAAATTAGCTTTTAATGAAGCTGATTTAGAAGCATACAAAGATGCAGCAGCTAAACGAGGTGCTTTAACTTCAATGATTAATTATTATCGCAATATATTTGCTGGTCTGTTTAACGAAAAAGAGTGGGAAGTGCTGACAATTCCTACTTTAATGATTTGGGGTGAAAATGATAGTGCTTTGGGTAAAGAGTTAACTTATGGCACAGAAGAATATGTGGAAAATTTTCAGATTCGTTATATTCCTAATTGTAGTCATTGGGTACAACAAGAAAAACCTCAATTAGTTAATCAATATATGCGGGAATTTCTGAGTAATGTTCCTGAAGTAGTTGATTGAATTTTGCTTAAGCAGGGTTTGCTGAAAAAGTATTTTTGCTGTTTCTAGTAGTCAATAGTCAGTAGTCAGGAGAAATGTTAGATTGAGGAGATATAATCGGAATAATTGTCCTTCAAAAATTCCCATTTTGTCTACTAAAAATTCTGACTTTTTTAACTACCAGTAGCAGAAAACTGACTCTTTTTTCGCACAAATAATGCCTCAAATATTTACCATATAAGCTTTTGATATTTATTCAGAAAACCCTAAATAGGTTGATATTAGTAATACTATTTTTATAAAATATAGCAATATGATTTAATACCATTTTCAAAAAATATTGCTACATTGGTTGGTTTCTTGGTGTTAGGTGTTAGGTGTTAGGTCTTGGGTATTAGGTGGTAGGAATGAAAGAGAACAAGTGTAAATATTCCTATCCTTTGGTGTCCAGATTTTACTGTAACAATCTTTATTGAATTTGGTAATTGAATTTGGTATTCCCCACTCGAGATTAATTGACATGATAACTTATAAATGTCAATTAGTTGGAATCAAGGTGATTCTTCAAGAAGAATCCTATACGTCTGCTGCTAATTTTTTGAATGAAGATCCGCTCCCAGTCTACGGAAAAACAAGTGAAAAACCTCAATTTTCAGGAAAAAGAATTAAGCGAGGTTTATATCGAACTGATGGAGGAATTCTTTGTCAGTCTGATGTGAATGGTTCTTACAACATTTTGCGAAAAGCATCTCCCTTATGCGTTTAACCGCTATGGGATAGAGAGGTGCGTAGTTCACCCCAGGAGAATTAATCTCTCAAAGTAAAAGTGAAGGGAATTTCTGCGCCGGAAATCAAGTCTGTCTATATTTGACTATACTTTTACTAACTATAAGTTGTGAGATATTGAAGACTTTTAGGAAAGATAAAATAGAGAATAATACCAAATCCGCTATAGATAGACCCCCTATTCTCCGCAGCATAGTTTATCGTTCTTGTCAAGCCATTTCTGTCTGCTTCCGATCTGTAATTTCCGTACTGCTACCAATAATTTGATGAATTTTTCCCTGTTGATTTTGCAGTGGCGAAAGGGTTATGAGCCACCAAGTTTCTTTTCCTTTGATGGATCGAGATTCTTCATAAGTAATAGCTTTACCTGTTGCCACACAGTCTTGATAGCTTTGTGTTACTAACTGTGCTACTTCTGGAGAAAATACTTGTTGGGGATTTTTGCCTTTGTCTTTTAAAGTGGAGAGACCTGTCAAACGTTCGCAGGCAGCATTAAAGCTGAGATAGCTAAATTCTCCGGTGTCTGAAACTTCTACTACGAAAATAGCTTGTTCCACTCCTTGATAGATGCTATCTAAAAATTGAATTTGCTTTTGTAATTCTAGTTCTACTTGTTTGCGATCGCTTATATTCTGACCTATACCCAGTAGGCGAGTCGGCTGGTCTTTTTCATCCCACTTCGCTTGTCCTCTTGCCAATATCCATTGGTAGGTATCATCCAGAGCCAGGAAGCGAAATTCTGCTTTGTATTGGGGAGTAATACCTGCAAAATGTGCTGTCAGGGCTAATTCTACTTTTGATTTATCTTCAGGATGTACCCGGTCGTGCCATTCTGAATAATCATTAGTGTGAAAGTTGAGAATATCATTTTGTTTCTGTAGGTGGATAACTTTTCCTGTTTTGATATCCCAGTCAAAAATACCATCCCCGGTGCTATTTAGTGCAACTTGCAATCTTTCTTCAATCTTTTCTAAAGCTATTTCAGCAATTTTAAGAGGGGTGATATCACGGATAATTACTAATAAATTATCATCAATACAGGGTACTATTCTAACTTCTTCATAGTGAATCTTTCCATCTATTATTAGTTGATGCTCATAAATTTGTGGTTCTGCTGTTTCTAATGCTTTCTTAATATACAACATTCTTTCTTGCGCTCTCTCAAGAGGTAAAACATCATAAACATTTGCACCTACTTGAGTATTCTTGGGGGCATAAAGTTTAACTTCATTACCGGGCAAAAAGTCTAGATAAGTACCATCAGAACTCATCCGAATTAGTAGATCGGGAATACCTCTGACTACTGCTTGATATATAGTGTCTCGATATCGTAAGGCTGCTTCTTTAGCTATTTGATCGCTAACATCTGTTAGAATGCCGATAAAATGAGTAGTATTACCATGCTCATCAGCAACTGGAGAAATAGTGAATTTATTCCAGAATAGTGTTCCATCTTTTCGATAGTTTGGCAAGATAACTTCACACTCTGTTTTGCTAGCTAAAGCCTGCTTTATTTTCGTCTTTTCTAGTGGTTGTGTGTTTTCTCCCTGTAAAAATCGACAGTTTTTTCCTATAACTTCACTAGCTTGGTAGCCCGTTAATTTTTCAAAGCCTGAGTTCACATACATTATTGGGTAGTCAGGAGCTTGAGCATCTGTTACAACTACACCATTTTTAGAAGTAGCGATCGCCCGTTCCCAAATTCGCAACCTTGCTTCGGCTGCTGTCCGCATCGCAATCTCTTGTTCTAGTTGTCTATTTTTCTCTTCTAACTGTTGTTTTAATCTTTGATTTTCAATTTTATTTTCTATAATTAATAAAGCCTCTTGGGGATTAAATGGTTTTTTAATATAGGCAACGACTCCTGCTTGTAGTCCTGGCAATTTATCTGAGGTATTATAAGTATCGCTAATCAAAATAATAGGAATATTCTGAGTTTTATCGTTAGATTTTAGCTTTTGGCAAACTAAATGGGCATCTATATCTGGTAGTTTGATATCCAGTAATATTAGGTCTGGCTGCATAGATTCAGCCATATTTATTGCTTCTTCACCACTTTTTGCTATGCCAATTTCATAATTTTTTTCTGATAATATAGGAACTATTAAGTTAACTGTAGTTAGGTTATCATCAACTACAAGTATTTTTCCTGGTGGTATAATATTAACTTTTGTCATCTCATACTCCTAAAAATCAGATCAAGGATTTCCTGTATTTTAAATTAGATACTAATATGTGATATTATTCATAATAATAACATTTTTCAGATAATAT
>JASJEE010000086.1 GCA_030064835.1 Microcoleaceae cyanobacterium MO_207.B10
TTGGTAAATCAAGAGATGAAACTTTAAAAGTAATCTGTTTTTAATACCTCTAAATATTTAACCAGAGTAACTGGTGAGTATCACCTCTAGTCGAAAATCATCCCACCAATTACCAACGCCATTAATTTAGACGATAGTAAAGTCTTCAGCATCGATTACACTAGCCACCACTCCTTCTACAGTTGCTAACAACTGATCGGACTCATCAATTTGAATTAGTGTATCATTACCTGACTGTAGAATCTCTAACTGCTCAAAAGTTAGATCTCCATCTAATTCAAAAATGTCTACACCATCCTCAAAATTGGATACCGTTATCGGGTCTTTTTCGCGATGTAACAGAATTGTGTCTTGATTTTCTTGAGTAGTAGAGGAACTATTATCAAGCTCCTGTAATGGTTCACCCGTTAATAAGTCAGTTTCCGAAACAGGTACTAATTCCACATAATCTACCCGAATATATTCTGAACCTTCTTGAGTACCAATAATTTTTAGACTATCTCCCGATTCAATAGATAACCCTGTTGCCACCTTGCGACTTACTTTGTTTCCATTAGTGGGGTAGTTAGCATCTAAATCTCGGTCGAGACTCCAACTATCGAGGCGATCGCCATTCAACTCAACTTCTAATTCACCTTGACCGTCAGTCTCATCAAAGTATATCACCACAACATCGTAAACTCCCGACACATCCAAAGTAGTAGTAGCTTCTCCTGTTTGATTGGAGCTATCTTTCAGACTAATCATCGCACCATTAGAACCCAGCCAACGTGATTCTATGTGATAGTCTGTCAGTTCCATATCTTCTGCTTCGATACGTAGAGAATCTGGCTCTGGTTCTAGCTCTAGCACATTCCCGTCATCTCTAATGAATACATTATCAATGGCAACAAAATCACCTTGAGTTGGATTTACTTGCTCAGGATTGACTTGAAACGTTATGAATTCATAACCACCTCCGAAATCTACATCCCATTCAAAATTTTTCCAGTGAAAAGTAGAGCCACCGACTGTTTCTTCCAACAAAAGTGTTTTGGTCATAGGGATAGCACCAGCTTGCTGTGGTTCACTATCTATGCCACTGAGGAACTCTCCATCAATACCCCATAAACGCACTGTAATCTCATTAGGTTCACTGTTTCCCTCAGTATTCTTGATATCCAAACTCAGAGTTTGCTGACCTTGACGAACACTATTATCCAAAAAGAATTGACCTAATCCTTTGTTCCCAGATGTGGTGGAAAAAACTGCGGCTCCGCCATCACCAATGTTAGAGTCACGATACCATCCAGTTCCTAACCAACCTTCATCAGTTCGGGTACTGTTAATATTCCACCCAGGTCCGCCAAATTCTCCAGATTCACTAAAATCCCCATCAAGAATTAAATTGGAATAAGGACCGGGAGTAATATTTACTGTTTGAGTAGTTGTACTTGTGAGACCTTGATGATCCCAAACAGTTAACTTCACAGTATGGGATTGATTAGGGTCAAATTTGTGATTTACTTGGCGACCAAATTCATCTATTTGACCATCGTTATCGAAGTCCCAAGCATAGCTTGCTATGGCATTACCTACTAATTCTAAGGATGGATCTGGGTCAGGATCGAATGAATCGCTAGCATCAAATTTCACTACTCCTTGAGTACCTATTGATTCATAGTTGAATTCAGCCGTAGGTGCAGTATTAGAGGAGGAACTATCGAACTGAGTATTAACAATCTCGAAATAGTCAGGAAAAACATCGGTATCCGCAAAATGATGTTTTTTAGAAAGGTTGTAGGTGTTGTTAGCGAAATAGCTATCTTCCAAGCGAGAACCCAAAAACGGTACTCCTTCAGTTTCAGAACCTTCGGCATTATCAGCACCTTCTCGGGGAAGTCGAATACCGCGCTCAAAACCTTCAATGTGAATGTTTTTATAGAGCATATCTTGGGCGGGACTGTTACTACCTATACCATGACCGCGACTATCCCCATTGATACCCAACTTCACTGGAACAGGATTTTCTGGATTTCCAACAATCAAGCCATCCACAAAATCTATTTGGGTGCTGTACTGAGTAAAAATACCTTCGCCGTATATATTCCAGAGTTTAAAATCTTCTACTAGCGATCGCGCATCGTGAGCTTGAGTAGTTCCAGGAGTAATAAACCCTAACTGACCATCATCGTTACGCATATGGTTCCAGAAGATGATACCCAAGTCAGAGTTATAAGTTTCAAAGCCGGAAAACTTTCTAAGGGGAACGTTGGTGACATCAATGCTATCTAAAACTTCATTTTCACGAATTGAAGCCTCTGAGAGAAATTGTAATTCCTCTGGTAAATTCTTGATAGCAACTTCACCTTTGTCTCTAACGTCAGTAGTACCATCTACTCCACTAAAGATATTGATACCGCCTCCGGCTGCACTGACTGCTTTGTTATCTATCATTTCTACCTGTGCAGCACCTTGCACCCAATAACCTTCACCGTTAAACCCCATATCAAAGTTGAAGGTACGAGGGTCGTTGTCAAAAGTGGCTTTGGGGTCATCATCTCCAGTGGTTTTGATGGTGAGGTTGTTTTCCCAACGTCCAAGCTCATTGCCTGATTCAGCCGCAATTCCAGAACCAACTACGTCGAAGACCACATTATCTTCTAATACCAAGTGGCTATCGTGGTGGACTATTCCCCATCCCGGACTACCAACAACAGCGTTTCCGGTTGCATGGGAAGGAGTGCTATTGATGTCATCGGCTCCAGTGCGGTGGAAGTGTAGGGAATAGCGTCCTCTAGGGTTGGTTCCGCCACCGGGACGACCATCTAAATTTTGATTAACATCATCAACTAGGAGATTTTTGTCTGAACGACCCAAGTTGTAAAACCCAGCATTATGAACATTGACATCTGGGTTGTGCATAAACATCACATGACCCCGTTGCTGAGTGGGTACAGTGTCACCGTTTTCTGTCTCGATGCTGACGTTACGAGTAGTATTAGCTACATACAAATTAAGGTTGTACTCTTCAAATCCTTCTGGTCTTGTGTGGTCAAATCTTAAAACCGTATTGTCACCAGAGGTGATGTCATTATTTGTGAAGCGAATACGGTTCCCATTTATTTTGGTTATAGTCAGTACCTCATCCTGAAAACGGCTGTTATCTTCATTGGAACCATCTGGGTTATATTGAGTACCACCCAAAACGATTTGGTCTCCAACTCGCCAACCTACAGGGGTGCTATCTAATACAAGTTCGTTGTCTCCCGAAAAAACATCTGCTTGGAGAGGTAAAAAGTCTGATTTTTCTGCACCATAAATTTCAACTTTACCGTGGGTAATAACACCACGACTTAACAGGGTAGGATCTTTTTCGATTTCAATTGGGCCCTCATCTGCAATGATGATACGAGCCTTTTTATAAGCTGAGATAGGATGAGTTTCAGTACCAATTTGTAAGGTGCTGGTTGGTGTGGCAACGAAGGTATCCACAACCATTTTGGTATTTCGCCAAGGTGTAAACCTCAGATTACCGTCTAAGCGGACTGTTTCCAGCCTGGTATCACTTTCTAGATCGTAAGTTACTTTTAATCCTTCTGGAATTAGAACTTTCGCTCCATCGGTTGGTATTTGACCTTGTTCCCAGGTATTGGGATCAGACCAATCACCGTTATTAATAGCTACATGAGTTACATCCTCGGTGGGAAGTAAGTCTAAAAATCTCTGATGTTCTTGATGTTTTTGTACATTGTCCGGGTGAAAAATGTTGTGTTCCATATCTCAAAATTAATATTTTTCAAACAATTAGGGAGTTTTTTGTGGATATAATAGCAGATTTTTCAATAGATGCAATTCAAATTTTGTCACTTTTTTACTACGTCAATGTAGATTGGTAGATTAACATATAATTAAGTATGTGCTTTGAATTTTTCTTGATTTGACATACTTTCTGAGTTGCATTAACCACAAAAAAAAACTGATTTTGAGACCCTGGTTGATTAACATTATTGTTTATACTTCAATACAATAACACAGTTTTAGATGTTACCAATCCTATAAATGACGTAAATTCAAGATGACTTTAATATGGTCAAAAATAGGACCGATGTATACATAATATATATGTGCTAAAAAATCCGGTTTAAAACCATACTACAAAAAACATTAATCTATTGATATTGAAGGATTATTGTTGATTTTTAAGAGGTTATTATAGATTCGGATTTGTTTATTGATATATTACTGAAAGCAAAAGTTAAATCCGGACTAAATACTATAATAATTATCTAGCATTTATAGTCAAGTTAACTATAAATCACATTTACTATAACTCGATATTGGAGTCTTTACCTGTAGTTAGTATTTAGGACTTGCTGATTAATTCTAAAAGCATTTTATATATAGAAGCCATTTGGTATCTCTTCTTAAGATACAAAGCCTTCAGGAAAGACGTTTTCAGGAGCCTAACAACTATAAGAGTTCAGGAGACCGAAAAATTCTGAAAAATGACTGCCAGAATCATAAAACCCAGATGGGTATTCGACTTGTAACTTGTTAAATAGATCCCAAATGGGTTCTATAAAAGTGTAAGCATTTCCTTTCCTGTGGAATGCTACGCAAATCGAATGCTGTGCAAACAGCTATTAGTAGTCAGCGCTTCCCTACGGGATGCTACGCAAACAGCAATAAAAATCAACCTAATATAGTTAAAATTAGCTGATGCTTTTGATTTTGCCAAAACTTTTAATAATCGCAGTACCTCAATCCTGATTTCTGCTTCAAACACAACAAATGAGGAAGGCTGAAAGTTGAAGGCTGACCGATGTTTGCGCAGCATTCCGGAGAAAATGCTTACATAACAGTTTTAGCCTTTTGGGTTGGGTGGGAAAAAGTGCAAAGTTTTAGCTCCGTTAAACCTAAAAGCTACATTCCCCACTTCCAAAGGGTACAAAACAATTCATGGAAATCTCACAGCAGTAAGTAGTGAGGTACACACCTAGCGGGCAAGATGCTAGCACTACAAGACATTCAATTCACACCTTGTACATCATCAGCCCAAAATCTCGTGTAGTATTGCTTTCATAACCTTTGTCTTTCTCATATTCAAGAAGAATTACTGATACCAACAAACTGACTATTGTTGAAATCTAAATATACTAATTGAAAGCATCAGTTACTGTAGCTGTGTACAACAAACCTATTACTTACTATTACTTCTTGTGGATAACTCTCAGGCTCCTGCTCTGCTGTATGACAAACATCTTGCCAATCTTCTCCACTTAAATACTGATTAAAATAACCATTAGGTAAATCTGAACCTTGAACTGTCTCTACTCCGACTCCTGTAATACTGTGGCCATCAAAAACTATTTCTCCTTCACCTAATAATCCATCAAATTTTATATGAAACACAGGAGATTCCATCTTATCAAGAGGAATTAAAACTTGTCCCAAACGGATCAAAAACTTAGAAGCAGATAAAACAAAATTTTTATTGAATAAGTTTGACATTTTTTCTCCGAAATTTAGTAGATTCACCACAATAATAATTAATTCCAACACTATAGATCAGGTCAGTGTTGAATAATTGTTGAATATCCTGTTTAACAACTAGTATTTTAACTCAGTAAATTTCATTGATTAACCAAATTCTTATAAAGATTCTGTAAAGTTTCTACGAAGTTTATGAAGGAGTTAAAGGTAGTGCATTAAGAAAGTGTCGGAATGATAAAATCATTATTGTTTCTAATACACTTTCAATCATCATGGAATATACTCTGTGTGGCCATTAGAAAAATCGGGTATCATGGCAAGACAAGTTTGGAAGTCAACGAGACTATTGTCCTGAATGCTTACAATTTTTTTTGATGGTTCAACCATCATCAATCCCATCATCCATCTGAGATAACATCGTCTGAATTTCCACAGTAGACTCCTCTGTTTCTTCTTCTATAGAGTCAAATGTTGGCTGTACAACAAAAGGTAAAGCTGCTCCTATTAATCCTCTTTTAACTCTTTCTGGTGTTTCTGAAAATAAAATAAATAAAGGATAAATTTCGTCGGCTTCTTGAGAATAAATATGTTTATAATTTTGAGGCATTACCCACTCATATTCTGTAGCTAATAAAACCTGAATTTCTCGCCAACGACTAAGTAAATCGGAAAAGTCTTCTTGAGGACGATAAATAAAAACAAAAATTTCTACTCCAGTCTTAACTTTCCACTCAGGATCGCACATAAAAATACCTATGTCGCAAGACAAAGGCACTGTTGTGGCATCTTTCATTAAACGAATAATTGGTAAAGGAATAGTAATCAAACTATCTTCTGAACGACGCATACTTGGAATCATTTCTAAGTATGGTCTATGTTGTTTCAGCAGTGCAATAGCAGCTATTGAGTTACTATATTCTGCTAACAAAGATTCATAATCTGATTTTTTTACAGTCATAATATCTTAAATACTCTAATACTATAATTTACTAACTTATCAAAATTAAAATTTTATTTATATTATTATTGTGAAGATTATGGTGGAAGATATTTTGCGAATAAATCCAATTTTTTTGAAACTAATTAAATCTCCCACCCCAATTCCTGTATTTATTTAGCTCTACAGATTTTCAAACACAGCAAACATAGGTAAATACATAGACATCAAAATCGAACCAACCATACCACCAATACCCACGATCATTAACGGTTCCAACATCGCTGACAAAGACTTCACAGCTTCCTCAACCTCAGTCTCATAAAAAGCTCCCACCTTCATCAACATTGCATCCAATTCACCTGTTTCCTCACCAATAGACATCATTTGAACTGCCAAAGAAGGGAAAACTTTTTTCTCCTGGAAAGCTAAACTAAGCATACCCCCAGTTTGAATTTCGCTCCTTGCATACTCAATAGACTGAGCGATCGCCTCATTACCCGCTACATTTCGCACAATTTCCAGAGACTTTAACATCGGTACTCCAGAACGAGTCAAAGTACCAAAAATCATACAAAAACGAGCCACCGCCGACTTCTCCAGAATCTCTCCAAAAATAGGAAGTTTCAGAAACATTTTATCAAAAAACAGCCTACCTGCATCTGTTTTATAAGCAGTTGAATAGGCAATAGAAAGAGCAATAATTGTTGCTATTGTAGCTCCTTGGGGAATTGGAGGCCAAGTCCGACAAAAAACACTTACACTTAACATCATCTTAGTAAAAGTAGGTAATTCTGTACCAATTTGTTCAAAAATACCAGCAAAAGTTGGTAACAGAAAAGTTGTCATCCCAAAAAACACTGCCACAGCAATAAACATAACAGTTTTCGGATAAGACATTGCGGACTCAATTTCACTCATTGTCTTAGCATTTTTCTCCAACATAACTGCCAGACGATCTAGAACTTCATCAAGTACACCACCCACCTCTCCAGCAGATACCATACTGATAAATAATTCATCAAAACAGGCAGGATGTTTTTTCATTGCTTCTGACAATTCGCTGCCCTCTTCTACTTCTGCACTAACTTGCTTAACAGCATACTTAATCTTGGCATTAGAAGTTTGGTCTCTCAAAACTCTTAAACAGCGAATCATCGGGACTCCAGCATTAAACATTGCAGCAAACTGACGCGCAAAGATAGATAAATCTTTCACCGTCACCGATGCTAGGGCAACATTTATTTGTTCTTCTATTATCTCTAAGCGTTTTTCTAAGCTACTTTTAGGTTTTTGATTAGCAATATTACCAGCCATTTTATTCCTTCCTTATTATTATTTTAGGGAGTGGGGGAGTGGGGGAGTGGGGGAGTAGGGGAGTGGGGGTGTAGGGGAGTGAGGGAGCAGGGAGTAGGGGAGTGGGGGAGTAGGGGAGTCAAGTAAAATCAATTATTTATTATCCAGAGATTATCAATTTCTCTGCCCCTATTCCCTCTTTTCTAGAGATGTCTGTTTGCTATCAATGCCTGCGATTAAATTTTTGAGGCACAGAGTCGTCAGTATAAAGAAGCAATAATTGAAAAATACTCCAATACACCCCATCACTGAATAATGAATAATTAATAGTTAATAATTAATAATTGATAGTCAATTAATTATTCCAATTAACACCTTGAAGCCTCCCCTTGTAATTTAAATAATGAATAATTAAATAATTATGGTTTAAAGCCTCCCCTTTTAAGGGGAAAAAAGCGGTCGTTAGCGGAGCTTCCCGAAGGGTGGGATGGCGTTTGCTACCGCAAAGCTTCGCGTTTAGCGAAGCTTCCCGGAGGGACAGGTCTCCCGCTCTTGCAGAGCCACTTCGTTAACGCCATATCCAATCGACCAAGAGAAGAAATAATCTTTCGTGATCTTCAATCCTCTCAGTTTTAACCAGAGGTAATTATTAATTATCCATTATCCATTATTCATTATCCATTATCCATTATCCATTATCCATTATCCATTAACGAGCCTTAGCCTTAGCCTTAGTTTCCTTGGGTTCAGGACCAATTAAAGCCACTAATTCATCAGGCTTAACTGCCTTACCCATAGCATTTGCCCAAGTTACCTTCCCATCTTTATAAAGATTAGCCAAAGACATTTCCATCGTTTGCATTCCCAACTTAGCCCCCATTTGAATTTGAGAATAAAGCTGAGAATTTTTAGACTCCTTAATCAAGTTGGCTATCGCTGGAGTATTCACCATAATTTCGTGAGCAGCACAACGCCCGCCACCTACTTTTTTGACTAAGTTTTGACTACAAATACACACAATAGAGTTACCCAACTGCGCCCTAATTTGCGGTTGTTGTTCTGGTGGAAAAACATCCAACATCCGGTCTACCGTACCCGAAGCTGAGTTAGTGTGCAGAGTTCCAAACACCAAGTGACCTGTTTCCGCAGCACTAGCAGCCAAACCAATAGTTTCCAAATCCCGCATTTCCCCCACCAGAATAATATCAGGGTCTTGACGGAGCGCTCCTTTGAGAGCATTAGCAAAACTTTTGGTATCTTCGCCTTTTTGTCGTTGATGAAACAAACATTTTTCATTAGGAAACACATATTCGATCGGGTCTTCGACGGTCAGAATATGCTCGCTACGAGTACGGTTAATCAAATCGATCAAAGCCGCCATCGTAGTTGTTTTCCCAGAACCTGTTTGCCCAGTCACCAAATACAAACCCCTGGGTCGCTCTGTCAATTCCCGTAAAATCATCGGTACCCCTAATTTATCTGCATTAGGAATCTTAGAAGCTAAAGCACGCATACAAGCTGCCCAACTACCCCGCTCCCGATACACATTTAGACGGAAACGAGCCAAACCCTTAACACCATAAGCGCTATCAAGTTCCCAGTTTAGCTCTAAAGCCTTCCGCTGCATATTGTTCAGCATTTGGAAAATTAGATTTTGCACTTCTATTGCTTCCAGATTTTCCCCGAACTGAGGTTGAGGAGTCAACGTTCCACTAATACGGAAGAAAATAGGTGCTCTGGCTTGAATATGAACATCAGAGCCTCCTTGTTCCACAAGAGACTCTAAAACATCCTCAATCATAAAAGACATAAATTCATTCTCCTTTTTATCAGTTATCAGTTATTAGACATCTCCAGAAAAGAGGGAACAGGGAACTTAAAACAGGCAACAGTGAGAAATAATTGAAAATTTATGGATAATAATTGATTTTATTTTTGATTTTTGGAGATGTCTATTAGTTATCAGTTATCAGTCACTAACTTGTCTACTCATAACCATAAAGTAAAAAACATATACTTCCCACACTTCCCACACTTCCCACACCTCCCACATCCCCCCACCCCCCACACTCCACTCCTACTCAAAGCGAGGTGTCATACAATAAGGACAATCTAACCACTCTGGCTGTAACTCAGCATTACAAGACTTACAAATTAGATTTTGCTTGGCTTGACGTTTCATTTCTGCCTCCAAACCTGAATCTGTAAATGTTACCCGTTCCACCTCCTCAAAAGTGGTATGACCTTGGCGCACCAAATTCAGACTGTATGGCAATAAACTAACCATTCCCTCCTCAACAGCAGTTTCCTTAATTTGTTCTGTTGGTGCCCTTTGAGTAATTAAAGTTTGTAATTGCTCCGTAATTTTCATAAACTCATAAACACCCACACGACCTTTATAACCAAGACCACCACATTTTCTGCAAAGTTCACCCCTTTCCGCCAATACTTTTCTGTCTTCAATTGATACAGTGTTGGCCTTATAGAATGTCACATTTTCCTCCTGAGAAGGAACTAAACCATAACGACGCAGTTCATCAGGTTCAGGAACGTATGGAACTCGACATTCAGTACAAACCCGGCGCATTAGACGTTGTGCCAACACTCCCAACAAAGCAGCAGAAACCATGAAAGATTCGACTCCCATTTCATCAAGACGAGCGATCGCTCCTGCTGCATCATTAGTGTGTAGGGTTGTTAAAACCAAGTGTCCAGTCAATGCAGCTTCAATGGCTGTCTTTGCTGTTTCCTTATCTCGTGTTTCCCCCACCAGTAAAACATCAGGGTCTTGTCGTAGAAACGCCCGCAGGATACTAGCAAAAGTCAAATCCTTTTCCCTAATCACCTGACATTGGGTAATTCCTGGCAAAGCATATTCAATCGGGTCTTCTGCCGTACTAATATTAATCCCTGGGTCATTTCGTTCTGCCAATATTGAGTATAGAGAAGTAGACTTACCAGAACCAGTTGGCCCTGTAACCAGAATTAATCCAAATGGACGACTAGCTGTTTCTCTAACTAAGGCCAAAGTCTCCGGATCTGAGATTAACTTATCTAGTCCCAGTTGGGTACTAGAGCTGTCCAAAATCCGCAAAACGATTTTTTCACCATAACGACTAGGTAAACTATTTACCCGGAAGTCAATGGTACGTCCTTTAAACACCTTACGGATACGACCGTCTTGAGCTTGTCGTCTTTCAGCAATGTCTAAGTTGGCAAGAATTTTAAAGCGCGAAGTAATAGCAGGAATAACTTTTTTCGGAAACCGAAAATATTCTTGTAAAACCCCATCTTTACGCATCCGAATTTGAATAAATTCTTCTTGAGGTTCTACATGAATATCAGATACCCCCTCAGTTAGTGCTTTAACTAAAATGACGTTAACCGCCTTAATAATAGGAGCCTCCTCAGCATCAGAGAGCTTGTGGTCTAGGTCTTCTACCGCTGTCTCATCTGCTGCATCCTCCAAATCGGTACTCTCAAAGAAACCAGAATCCAAGTCTAGTTTTTTTGCTTCATCTGCTTTTACCCTAGCAGTTTCTTTCCTAGCTTGTTCCTCTGAGTAATAGTTGATTAAATTCTGATAATCTTCTGAAGTAATAACCAAGCGCTGCAAAGTTAACCCATGATGTCTGAGAATCTTATTTTTCAGCTCGTCTAAAGCTTGAAGATTATCAGGATCTGCCATTGCTACCATTACAAAAGGCTGTTGCTTTTCATAATCACTAACTAAATTTGATGGCAGC
The DNA here is from genome assembly GCA_030064835.1 of Microcoleaceae cyanobacterium MO_207.B10. Classification (GTDB taxonomy): domain Bacteria; phylum Cyanobacteriota; class Cyanobacteriia; order Cyanobacteriales; family Microcoleaceae; genus JASJEE01. Next base: position 11,455 of record JASJEE010000086.1, read on the forward strand.
GAGTCTCCGACCAATTGTTCTAATTGATCGATTAATCTACCCTCTGACCTACCACTTTGAGTCAAAACCTTGAGCATTTGGTCTTGACTTATTGTACCCGCTTGGACTAATTGATTTGCAAAATGAGTTTCGTGACTAAATAGGGGTACAATACGATTGCGACGACAAGTTTCAATAGGAATTACCTTGTCAATTAGATAAAATACCTGTTGTGGTGGAATTTGGGTAATCTCTGGGTCAAAAGCAGCTACTCCATACAAAAGCATTAACTCAAATAGTTGCTGCTTTTTATAGTTCCTTAATAATTCAGGAGGTAAAGGTTGTCCCGTTAAAGCTTCTAGTAGCTCTGTGAGAGATTTACCTGTTTTACGACTTTCAACTTGGCATTGTTGAAATTGCTCAATATTGACGTAGCCTGCCTGAATCAGTTTGTTTCCAAAAGGAGAAAGATTACTGAGGGCAACTATAGCAGTGCGTGAACCACGTGAAGAGTTTTGGGCCATGGCTAATTAATAAATTCTCCTAACTCTAATTATTCCCTAAGTTTTTGATAAAAATAAATTGATAGTGCAGTCTCCTGGGTTGATAACTGCCCTCTATGTCAAAAGCAGTGACATAGATTAGCTCCTTAAAGTTTAAAGACAATGGTCTCCGCTACAATATTTTCAAGAAAAGGCCATTAAAAACCAGCCGACTGTAACAATTTTAGCAATTACTGAGAGGTTTTTCTCGTTTTAGTGGATACATATTTAGTTCCAATTGTCATGGAGATTAATGTATATACCTACCGACTAAACCTTCAGAAGGAAAAATGTTTTGGTTAATATGAAGTGATTGGGTATAATGTGAACCTATAGTCATAAAATAGTTGAAGATACGCTGTTTACTAAAATTGAAGGCCATCTAAATCTAATCAAGAACTATAGTCATAGTTTTTGAGATTCAACAAAACAGCTAACAACAATAGCTAACAAGTTTAGTGAGTTTATACTGGCCTTCCTAGTAGTGTCTGATTCGATTACTCTTAAGGATTTCTAGGGAAAAGTTTATACCTGCAATCTGCAGATCCCAGAATCTCTAGAACCTAATTTAGTGGCTAAAACCGAATCTTGGTCATCAAGCCTGAAAACGAAATATTAAAAGGCATTATCAAGAATCGGCGTTAAAATAATTGATATTAGCACTGTGAAATTCAGTGTTTCTGTAGCGCTTTTTTCTTATATTAATCAGGAAAAGAAGCAAGACAATAAGTAATAAAAGCCGTCAGTATCAGGAGAAAGTTCAATGGCAGGAGAGATACCGTCTGCAGAAACAAAAAATCAAGAAATATCTCAAAATGTACAGGATGTTCAAGCTGCTGGGCAAAATGCAGAAGCAGAGCCATCTCAAATGCTCGATGAGAATATTAAAGTATCTGAAGATAATGGCTCTATTGAGTCTAATATAGTAGAACCAGTCTCACAAGAGATGTTCTTATTGAAAGAGGTCAATGAATCCTTACAAGCTAATTTAGAAGCAATAAAGGCCCAACTTGATGATATAACTGGTCAATACAAAAGACTAGGAGCAGACTTTGACAACTTTCGTAAACGGACAGAAAAAGAAAAAGAAGAATTGGATGTACAAGTTAAATGCGCTACAATTATTGAGCTATTGCCAGTAATTGATAATTTTGAGCGGGCTAGATCCCACATCAAACCAGCAAATGATGGGGAAATGACAATACATAAAAGCTATCAAACTGTCTATAAGCAAATGGTAGACTGTCTGAAACGACTGGGAGTTTCTCCCATGCGTCCAGAGGGTGAAGAATTTGATCCAAATCTTCATGAGGCAGTAATGCGAGAAGCAACAGCAGATCATCAAGAAGGTACCGTAACTGAAGAGTTAATGCGGGGCTATATGTTAGGCGATCGTGTGCTTCGGCACGCTATGGTAAAAGTAGCTACAGCTCCAGAACCTATGGATGCTGCTGAAGAGAGCGAAGGCAATTCTGAAGGTTAAATTTTACCTCAATAATTTGGGTAAATCAGTTACTGCCAAGTTGTATTCAGATTACTTTAAAATCAATTGGGTAATCAGAAAAACTTCACAAAATTATATCTAAATTATCCTAACCTAGTAGTATTTTTCTGAATGCAACTTGACAAATCAACTTAATTCGTAAGTATTCAGCCGTCAGCTATCAGCTTTCAGCGTTCCTCGTTTTTTGCATTTGGAGGATGAATTAAGATTGAAGTAGTGACATAATTAAAAGTCTGGGTAAAACCGGACATTATCAGCTAACTTTAACTATTTAGGTAAATATTTTATTCGTGGCCAGCGTAGCATCCCGCAGGTAAGCGCTCACTGCTAATAGCTGAATGCTTACCTTAATTATGTACTTTTCTAAATTAACTATATCGGGTAACAAATTCTGAGCTATAACAAAAAAAAGCAAGTAGGTTCAAAGATGACTAGATTTTGAATGTCTGAAATCTTAGAAAATATTGTGATTAAGTGACTTAAATTAACCAATATAAAATAAATACTATAAGAGTGAATTTAATTCACACCTAAATAATTATAAAAATCAAGAGAAAAGCTATTTTTAGACTTTGGTATATATAATTCTTAGCAGTAGCTAGGGGATGAAAAAAATTAATTAAACAATTAATTAAAAATTTAATTATTTATTACAAATAATATTTTTGACGGGAAAAAACGCCTAAGCGCTATGGGAAAAGTTATTGGCATCGATTTAGGTACAACTAACAGTTGTGTGGCAGTTTTAGAAGGAGGGAAACCAATTGTAATTCTCAACTCAGAAGGTGGCCGTACAACTCCAAGTATTGTCGGGTTTAGTAAAGGGAGTGAAAGATTAATCGGCCAACTCGCTAAACGACAATCAGTAACGAATGCAGTAAATACAGTCTACAGTATCAAAAGATTTATTGGCAGAAGATGGGACGATACACAGGAAGAACGTTCCAGAGTTCCTTATACCTGTATAAAAGGCAAAGATCATACTGTAGATGTCCAAATTAGGGGAAAAAACTATACCCCTCAAGAAGTTTCTGCCATGATTCTGCAAAAACTAAAGCAGGATGCAGAAAAATATTTAGGTGAATCAGTTACTCAAGCCGTAATTACTGTACCAGCCTACTTTACTGATGCACAGAGACAAGCGACAAAAGATGCAGGGACAATTGCTGGTCTAGAGGTATTGCGAATTATCAACGAACCGACAGCAGCTTCCTTATCCTACGGGTTAGACAAGCAAGACCAAGACCAAATGATATTAGTCTTTGACCTGGGTGGGGGTACTTTTGATGTATCAATTCTACAGTTGGGAGATGGAGTATTTGAAGTTAAGGCAACTTCTGGTAACAACCACCTGGGAGGAGATGATTTTGACAATTCTATAGTTCGATGGATGGTAGAGGAATTTCGAGACCGGGAAGGTACTGACCTGTCTACAGATAAAATGGCCATACAAAGACTGCGAGAAGCTGCAGAAAAGGCCAAAATAGAATTATCTTCTAGAAACAATACAAATATAAATCTTCCTTTTATTACTGCGAATGAAACAGGGCCAAAACATTTAGAGACACAGCTAACCCGTTCCAAATTTGAAAAATTGGTGCAAGATTTAATCCAAGGAACTATCAAACCAGTTGAAAAAGCTCTTAAGGATGCAGCAATGAAGCCAGAAAAAATCGACAAGATTATTCTGGTGGGGGGATCGACGAGAATACCAGCAGTTCAAGCCGCAATAGCTGATTACTTTAATACTAAGGCTCCTGATACTTCCGTCAATCCAGATGAAGCAGTGGCTTTAGGAGCGGCAATTCAAGCAGGTATTTTAGGTGGAGAAGTTAAAGATTTATTACTATTAGATGTTATTCCTTTATCTTTAGGATTGGAAACTTTGGGAGGAATATATACCAAGGTTATAGAGAGAAATACGACGATTCCTACTAGTCGCTCCCAAATCTATTCTACAGCAGTTGATGGGCAAACCTCTGTGGAAATTCATGTTCTTCAAGGTGAGCGGGCAATGGTTAAAGATAACAAAAGTTTGGGTAAATTTTTGCTGAAAGGAATTCCTCCAGCTCCTAGAGGTATACCTCAAATAGAAGTTAATTTTGATATTGATGCTAATGGCATTCTTAAGGTTAAAGCTTTAGACCAAGGAACAGGTAGAGAACAAAGTGTTGAAATAAGTAATACAGGTGGTTTAACTGAAGCAGAAATTCAAAGAATGCAACAGGAGGCAGAAGTTTTTGCAGAACAAGATTCTCAGCAAAAACTAATTGCGGAACTCAGAAATCAAGCAGATACTCTTTTGTATAACTATGAGGCAACTATTAAAGAACATAGTGATTTTATTGATGAACAGATAGGAGCAGAAGTAGGAAAATGTTATGAGCAATTAAAGCAAACTTTAATTAATTCTGAAACTGAAAGTAACCAGGAAGAACTCGAACAGCAAGTAGAAGTTTTTAGGGAAAAGCTATTTACTTTAGGTGAAACTTTATATGACAAAACGGGAGGTAGCACTACAACTTCTTCACCAGAAGTAGATACAAATTCTCAGTCTAAGGGTAATTTGCCAGCTCCAGAGTCAGAAAACCCAGAGTCAGAAACCCCAGACTCAGAAACCCCAGAAAAATTGGAAACTGCTGAGGATAAAGCTGCAACAACGGAAATAGAAACTGATATATTCAGCGATAATCCTCTTACAACAAATGAGGCCACTTCTTCTAAGGTAGAAGAAACTACTGAAGAACCTGAAAATGAATTTGGAAAAAATCCATTTTTATAGTACGATACGACATTATTAGTTAATTGGTACGATATAAAAATTGTAGAAAAAATCTAAACTACTAATTTATTTATTTAAGATGTAGATTAGTTTGAGTCTATGTTAAACTAATCGAGAGACGATAAATGGACAGGCAAACCTGGACAACATAAAAAATCGTCTGAGCAAAATAAAATTCCAAAAGTATATCTATATTAATTCTAGGCAAGCAGCTCTATGGCCCGCGATTATTATGAAATTTTAGGTGTTTCTCGCAACGCAGACAAAGAGGAACTAAAGCGTGCCTATCGTCGTTTAGCTCGTAAGTACCACCCAGACGTGAATAAAGAGCAAGGGGCGGAAGAGCGCTTTAAAGAAATAAATCGTGCATACGAAGTTCTGTCTGATTCAGAAGTTAAGGCCCGTTATGACCGCTTTGGGGAAGCAGGAGTATCAGGAGCTGGAGCATCTGGTTTCTCAACAGATTTTACAGATAGCTTTGCTGATATCTTTGAGAGTTTCTTCAGTGGATTTTCTGGAGGAGTAGGAACTCAAGGACGCAGACGAACAGGTCCAGTGAGAGGTGACGATCTTCGTTTAGACCTGAATCTGGAATTTCGCGAAGCTATATTTGGTGGAGATAAAGAACTAACAATAAAACATCTAGAAACCTGTGAAACTTGCAAAGGTTCAGGGGCAAAACCAGGAAGCAGACCTCAAATTTGCTCTACTTGTGGGGGAACGGGTCAAGTTCGCCGGGCGACAAGAACTCCTTTTGGTAGTTTCACTCAAGTTTCTGTTTGTCCCTCATGTAACGGTAGTGGACAAGTAATAGAAGAAAAATGTCCAAGTTGTGGTGGCCGTGGTCAAAACGAGGTAACTAAAAAGATCAAAATTTCTATTCCAGGAGGGGTAGACAATGGTACTCGCTTACGAGTATCTAATGAAGGAGATGCTGGTAAGATGGGAGGACCATCAGGTGATTTATATGTGTTCCTCGCTGTCAAAAATGACCCAGAATTTCAACGAGATGGCATAAATATCCTTTCTCAAATTAAAATCAGTTATCTACAAGCTATTCTAGGTTGTCGGTTGGAAATAAATACAGTAGATGGTAAGGAAGAATTAACCATTCCAGCAGGTACTCAACCTAATACAGTTTTAACTCTCGAAGATAAAGGTGTACCTCGTCTGGGGAATCCTGTAAGTCGTGGCGATCATCTAATTACAGTTGAAGTCGAAATTCCTACAAAAATTACTCCTGATGAACGAGAACTACTAGAAAATTTAGGGAAAATTAAAGGCGAGCGTACAGGAAAAGGTGGTTTAGAAGGATTTCTAGGAAATTTATTTCATCAGAAGTAAGTGATTGAGATTTCATATTTGATTGATGATAGTAAACAAGATCTAAATAAACTCAATAAACTTACTCTAAGAGTCAACTAATCTCAAAAGGATAGATAAAAAAATTGCAGAGAAAATATTAATTTATGGATGATAAATTCCAAGTCGAGCAGGAAAAAACAGTAGATGCTCAAATAGATCTGCGTGGTACTCCATGCCCAATTAATTTTGTCAAGACAAAACTCTATCTGGAAAAAATGATGCCTGGAGAAATTTTGGAGGTGTGGTTAGATCCTGGAGAACCTATTGAGCAGGTACCTGATAGTTTGGTAATGGAAGGTTATCAGATACAAGAAATATATAATAATTCCGAATATTTTGTGCTCAAAGTCCGTTGCCCGGAAACGGTCGCATGAGTTTTACTACAGAAAAAGATAATTTATTAGAAAGTGATGACCGATGGACAGGGACAGTTGTTGCTGTTCAGGCAAATTTTTATCAAGTAAACGTAGAACAAAATCATAACTCAGTAGGACTAACAAGAAAAAGTTCACCTGAGTTAATTCTGTGTACTCGTAGATCGCGATTGAAAAAAATTGGCCAGAAAGTGATGGTCGGCGATCGCGTTGTGATTGAAGAGTTAGACTTGTCTGAGGGACAAGGGGTAATTGCTGATGTTTTACCAAGAATAACAGAACTTGATCGTCCTCCCATCGCAAATGCAAATCAGATGATGTTAGTGTTTGCTTTAGCAGAACCAGATTTAGATCCAGTGGCCCTAACAAGATTTTTACTGAAAGCAGAGTCCAGCGGTTTAGAGGTTTGCTTATGCCTCAATAAATGCGACCTTGTAGATACAAGAGAAATTGAAAAATGGCGGGATCGGATTTCAGAATGGGGTTATGAACCATTGTTCATTAGTGTCAAAACAGATATGGGTTTAGGAACTAATGAAGAAATATCAGGTTCCTTATGGGAAAAACTTAATGATAAAATTACCGTCATTTCTGGTCCTTCCGGTGTAGGAAAGTCCAGTTTAATTAACTATTTAATTCCTGATGTTAATTTACGGGTGGGTAAAGTTTCTGGAAAACTGGCACGAGGACGACATACCACTCGTCACGTTGAATTATTTGAACTACCTACTGGGGGACTTTTAGCAGACACACCTGGTTTTAATCAACCACAGCTAGAGTGCGAACCTCAACAGTTAGCATATTTGTTTCCAGAAGCACGAAAGCTTTTAACAGAAGACAGTTGTCAGTTTAATGATTGTTTGCATCGCGATGAACCTAACTGTGCAGTGCGGGGTGAGTGGGAACGATATGAGTATTATTTAGTATTTCTCTTAGAAGCGATCGCTCGTCAGGAAGCGTTACAACAACAACCGGATGCTGAATCAAATTTCAAGGGAAAAACTAAGTCAGGGGGCAAACAACAGTTGGAACCGAAGCTAGCTACTAAAAAGTATCGGCGTTCTTCTCGTAGATTACAGCATCAAGAGTTACAAGATTTGTGTAAAGAGTTTGATGAATTTTAATTAGGGCTTGCTGATTAATTCTAAAAGTTAGGATAGCTAAGGCTTTTAGAGCTTTTTATCTTCAATTTATCTCCTAGTTATTGGCTCTTATTGACCTCAAAATACGAAAATTGGCTGCTGAAATCCAAGAAAATTGATTCACATAAAATGGCCTCAACCTTAGCCTGTTCCCCCCATCTCCGCGTCACCGCGTCACCGCCTACCCGTGTCCTACCCCTACCAACCAATTTTTTCAGCAGACCCTAATTAGGGGCTTACTGATTAATTCTAAAAGCATTTCTTACAAAAACAGTTTTGGGTTTTTCTGTGTTGAGAATAATTGCTGGAAAAACATTCGGCGACAAAGTTATCAAAGAGTTTTATTTGTGTTTAAATAAGTAATTTTGAAATGAAGAAAATTTAAAGGTAAATTAAATTTCGCTATCATAAAAAAATTGGAAAACTTTTAATTTAATTGAATTATGTGGGAATTATTCAGTTACGGAGTCATATCTCTGTGGCTAGAAATGACAGGTATACAAACACAAACTCTTGGGCAAGATACTATAGCAACACTAAAATGGCAAGCAGGTCTACCCCAATTAGTTTCACCTGCAAATTCTGACCAAACATTAGTAGTTGCTGTAGATAAATACTTAGAAGACTTGGCAGTTCAGGGATTACTAACTGCTGATGCTCAAGGTATTTGGCTACAATCAGAACTCAGACCTTTATATAGTAAAAATGGTAAAGTTCCCATCCCAGGAGCTTCTTTGACCAAAATCGCCACATCCTTAGCAGCACTAGAAACTTGGGGGCCTCAACATCAATTTGAAACCTTGATTAGCACCACAGGCCCAATTACAAATGGAATATTGCGGGGCGACCTGGTGATTAATGGTGGAAGTGACCCATATTTTGTCTGGGAAGAAGCGATCGCCCTGGGAAATACTCTACAAAAATTGGGCATTAATCAAGTGACTGGTAACTTAGTTATAGTCGGGAATTTTTTGATGAACTATGAATCTGACCCGGTGGTTTCTGGTCAGTTATTGCGCGAGGGTATAAATTCGGACACTTGGTCGGCTACTTTCAGAAATATTTATAACCGAATGCCACCGGGTACACCTCAGCCAAAAGTAGCGATCGCTGGCTCTGTTATTTCCCAAAAATCTCCCCCTAAAGCTATTCCAATTATTAATCATAAATCTTTACCACTTATCTACATCCTCAAAACTATGAATGTGGAAAGTAACAATGACTTGGCCGAGATATTGGCTAATAATTTGGGTGGGGCAAAAGTTGTGCAACAGAAAGCTGCTTGGACTACAGGAGTACCCCAAGCAGAAATTCAGTTAATTAATGGCTCTGGGTTGGGAGTGGAAAATCGGCTTTCCCCAAGAGCTGTAACTGGAATGTTGATGGCTATTCAAAGGTGTTTGCAAACCTCTAGGTGGTTTGTAGCTGACTTATTTCCGGTTTCTGGTTATGATCAGGGTACTTTGAGAGACCAGTCTCGGAATATTCCCCAGGGTTCAGTGGTTAAAACAGGTACTCTTAATGATGTAATTGCTTTAGCTGGAGTAATTCCGACTCAGGAACAGGGTTTGGTTTGGTTTACGATGATTAACCGTAGCCCCTATTGGGAAGCGACACGAGCCGAGCAAGATAAATTTTTACAGGAATTAGTGAATCAGTGGGGTATTGTTCTGTCACCTCCGGCTATTACTCCTAAGATAAATGGTAATAAGTTAGGTTTGGGCGCGAGTAATCGGAATGAAATTATTAAGGAATATTGATACTCCCAAAACTTCACGGCGGGAATTCTTAAGCAATCGAAAATTAGACTCTTAAAGGTATTATCAAACTGCCTCTCCTAACTCCCTTAGGAGAAAATCTCAAGATTATTGATACTTTTCTCAGAATATTATCTCCACCATTAATCTCGGCATTCACTAATAAGTTATAAATACTAATCCTCCCTTTTTCCGGCTGTGGTAGACAAATACTCCAAAAAGGGCATAAGTAGGAGATTTTTGATTAACTCTTGTTGGCATCAATATAATTTACTTCGCCTTCTTTTTTTAAACATATTGCTACTTCTTATAGAGAGGTAAATAAATCTTTTCAATCAGATGTAGAAAAATTTTTGAGATTGGGTATTATTAATCCAAGGTTGCTCCCAAGAATCCCCACCAATTTCCACACCACATAAATCGCTTCGTGCTTCCAGAATCAATTTTGAATAACTGTCCCTAACTTCTCTTAACCTTAAAATTAAATTACCCTGCATAGTATCCCGACATAAAAATATTAACCCCTTTGCTGAAGGAGCTCGCAAAGGCGTACCAGAAAGGTTTGTCCTAGCAGTCAACTCTACTTCAAACTTGTCATTTTTTGCCTGCATTTGCCATTCTCCCCAAGGCTGAATTTGCCAATTTACCTGAGAATTCCATGGCACAAACTCATAAAACTTCCCTTGGTAATGAATTCCCACCATTGCCACTTCTTCCATCCACCACAATAATCCTCGTTTACCACCACCAGCAGTTAAAGCTAAATCTGATTGATCATAGAAACTATTACAATTAACCCAAAACCATTTTTTAGGGAAAGCTCCACCCCAATTTTTCTCGCTGTAGGCGGGGGCATTTGTAAATTTATAGGTATGGCCATTCCATTCTATCCAGCCTGTAGACAGGCCATGAGCCATTAGTATTTGCCATCCAGGTTCAAATATTGGTAAGAATGAAAGCCACCCTGCAGTTGATTGTTGGGGTGCGTCTGGGTTGCCCCAACCATAAATAGGTTGGGTTTCATATTCCCAACGACAGTAATTATTTGTTCCTGGGTCCGAAAGAATTCCTTGATGCCAGATAGCAGTAGCTTGATATCCTTGTTTGACTTGAGTATTGAATACCGCTGGGTCTAGATATCCGGGGCGACCTTTTAAGTTTGTTTGTCCCCAATGACCTAATTCCAGGGCTTCTGGTGTAGCCCAAAATTTTTTGACATCTGGGAAGGTACGACAGATATATTGGTCATTTGGACCTAGTATTTGAGCGCCTCCTCCACTATGAGGTTGACCACCTATAGGGTCTTCTATGGAGTACATAAAGGCGAAGGTTTGTTTTTCTTCTGGTAAGGTGACTCGGTAGTACCAACCTTCAAAGAAACGGCGATCGCTGCCATCCCAGTGATAACCACTATGGGGTGTTTGTAGAGGATATGTTGTCACGACTGCAAATATTCATAAATAATTTTGACATCTCCAGGGGTTGAAACACCCTGGATTCTTTGGTTAGTCCACCGCCAATGGGACGGGGCGTAAAAATGTGCGGAATTTACTTCCGCACCTAGCCCCTCATAAATCCACATTTCCTTAAAGTCAACAGACTCCTAAACTCCTCGACATAATAGACCGAAATCTAGCTGTGAGTTTACTTTTTTTGTTAGCTTTCACGAGTGGTTTTACTCAAGATGTTAGAGTAATCTTCTCGCTGCTCTAGCTGTATTACTTGCTTTTCGGGCCGAATACGGAGCCAACAGCCGTCGTAGGAAATTAAGTCCCCGTCTCCTGTCCGCCCGAATTTCGCCGTACTAGCAATCTTGTCATGGCGACAAACCTTGTTTTTTATTCCTATAGTATAGGATAGTAAAACTTCGCTCCGGGCTAAAGCCCGCGTGTCGTTATTCAACCAGCCGTTAAAACAGGCGCTGCGTA
>JASJEE010000455.1 GCA_030064835.1 Microcoleaceae cyanobacterium MO_207.B10
AGGATTGCTATATATACAGATAAATGCTTTTATATTTAATCAGGAAATCATAAATTATCCGGGCATGATATTACTAGAAAAACTCTTAATTATTTTAATTCCTAACTAGAGCAATCCGCCCATAGGTTGCGGGTAATCAAAAAGTAGATCAAGAAACTGAAACTCCCGCTTGTTCCCTGTTACCTGTTCCCGAAAAGCGGCAAGATTTTTCTACACAAATAAAATAGGATTGCTATATATACAGATAAATGCTTTTATATTTAATCAGGAAATCATAAATTATCCGGGCATGATATTACTAGAAAAACTCTTAATTATTTTAATTCCTAACTATAGCAATCCGCCCATAGTTTGCGGGTAATCAAAAAGTAGATAAAGGAACTGAAACTCCCGCTTGTTCCCTATTCCCTATTCCCTGTTCCCTGTTCCCTGTTCCCGAAAAGCGGTCAGATTTTTATACACAAATAAAATAGGATTGCTATATATACAGATAAATGCTTTTATATTTAATCAGGAAATCATCAATTATCCTGGCATGATATTACTCGAAAAACTCTTAATTATTTTCATTCCTAACTATAGCAATCCGCCCATAGGTTGCGGGTAATCAAAAAGTAGATAAAGAAACTGAAACTCCCGCTTGTTCCCTATTCCCTGTTCCCTGTTACCTGTTCCCGAAAAGCGGTAAGATTTTTATACACAAATAAAATAGGATTGCTATATATATAGATAAAGGAAATAATAGTCCCAAAATATCTACTTTCGGATTTGATGATTCTCAGTTGTGCAACACCTATTCAAAAAGATTTGGCAAGCGAATATTTTGTTAAATCGGCGTTGCACAGTGACGAATGATTCTGGATTTTGGATAGCTGAATTTGGGATTGGGGAATTAGTAAAATGATTAGACATCTCCAATAAGCAGGGAAACAAAATTAATTACATATTTTCCCAAACTGAAACCTTTTTACTTTACTGCAAAGATTACAGAGAATTACAGTAGGTAATCAATTCTGTGTAGGTGCTTAATCAAAAATCAAATCAATTATCGTCAAGAAAATATCAATTATTTCTCCCTGTTCCCAGCTCTCTCTTTTCTGGAGATGTCTATTAGTTAATAGTTTTTTTCTGTCAAAGTCAGAGCAAATTTTTGGCAGTATCATTCCATAATTTACAACCTCTGTTAAACCAGTTAATACTAAATTCAATAAAGATTGTTAAAGTAAAATCCGGACACCAAAGGCAAATAAAGGAGCGGAATATTTACACTTCTTCTATTAATACCTACAACCTAAAACCGACAACCAAGCAATGTAGCAATGTTTTATGAAAATGTTATAAACCATAAAAGTAGTGCCTAACTTTGTCAAAATAGCTGAAACATATTGCTAGATAACAGATAGGCAAAATGAATTTATTTCAACCATTAAACCAGGAAGTAAAATTTAGTAAATCGGTGAAATTTTAGTTATAGATAATAGATACGGAGAGGGAGGGATTCGAACCCTCGTATAAGTTACCCTATAACAGCATTTCCAGTGCTGCGCCTTCAACCACTCGGCCACCTCTCCAGGGGACAAAAATATTTAATTTCAGGAGCAAATATCATACTTGCTCACATCTATCTAAGCTATAGTAGCAGAACTCAACTAAATTTTGCAAGCCCCTAATCCAATAAATTTTATCTTTAATTTTCGGCCCATATCACCTAAGATAGATATCAAGTCACGTTTTGGTTTAGAAATTGTCATGTAGAAACAAACAGTATCAAAAACATCTCTAAATCAATAACAATAAAATTATCAACTATTATGGCCCGTTATCATCAAATTCGCATACACGATCGCCGGACAGACACCTACCATCAGGTTCAGGTGCCAGAAGACCGCTACATTCTCCACAGTGCAGAAAATCAAGGAGTAGAAATACCATTTTCCTGCCGTAATGGAGCCTGTACCACCTGTGCAGTCAGAGTAATATCAGGAGACCTATATCAACCAGAAGCAATGGGCCTATCCCTAGAATTACAAAAACGGGGCTATGCTCTTCTGTGTGTCAGTTATGCCCGTTCTGACCTAGAAGTAGAAACACAAGATGAAGACGAAGTGTATGAACTGCAGTTTGGGCGTTACTTTGGTAAAGGAAAAGTGCAATTTGGATTGCCATTAGATGAAGATTAGAGGAATTTATCTCATAATGGTCTGCATATTTTTAAGTGCCTGCCAAAACCCAGACTTACGGTCTGGGAAAACTATTAAAGTAGAAAGAGTGGTAAGTGGACAAACTATCGAAATTGCCGATCGCTCTGCTGCTGTACCGATACTAGAACCAATTCGACTGTTAGGCATTTCTGCACCAGATATTAGACAACAACCGTGGGGACAACAAGCTAAAACAGAGTTAGAGCGTTTAACCTTGGGACAAGAGGTACTATTGGAGTCAGATTTTCAGGATAAAGATAAATTTGGTCGCCAACTAGGTTATGTTTGGCTGCGTGGGATACTGGTGAATGAATATATGGTCGCCCAAGGTTGGGCCTTAGCAGAAGCTGATTTTTCCAACACTAAATATATAGAACGTCTTGCTAATGCCCAAGAAAAGGCTAGACTCTTGGGGTTGGGTATCTGGAATCCTGAACAACCAATGCGTCAAGCTCCAGCCCAATTTCGTAGTCAAAATCTTTAACCAGAATTTTTTGGTGGGAATGACTAAATTATTAGTTCCCTTACCTTATAGAACGCATTTGGGATCTATTGAAAAATAGATGCTGTGATGGGGAGATGGGGTGATAGGGTGATGGGGTGTATTGGAATATTTTTCTCGTCTTGCCTCTATCCCACATACGACTCAGTGCCTCAAAAATTTAATCAAGGCAAAGATCAACTTAGGGGTTTTATATACATACAAATTAATTATTTTTATGAGTACAGAAGAATTACAAATTTTCTTAGATATTGCTACAGAAGCTGCTCAAGCTGGAGGTGCGGTACTAATGTCTTATTGGGGTAACTTAAAAGATATTCAGGAAAAGGGTAGCCCAGGAAATTTGGTAACGGAGGCGGACAAAGCTGCAGAAGAGGCGATCATTAAAGTTTTACAACGACATCTGCCACACCATGGTATTCTCACCGAAGAGTCGGGGGAGTTAGGAGATATCAAAAGTAAATATTTGTGGTCAATAGACCCTTTAGATGGTACGACAAACTTTGCTCACCAATATCCTTTCTCAGCTTCTTCAGTCGGTCTATTAATTGATGGTGTGCCACAGGTGGGGGCAGTATTTAATCCTATTCTGGATGAACTATTTCAGGCTGCCAAGGGACTGGGAGCAACTCGTAACCGTAAACCAATAAAGGTTTCTACTACTAATATTTTGGCAAAAAGTCTGGTCATTACGGGTTTTGCTTATGATCGCCGGGAAACTACAGATAATAACTATGGCGAATTTTGTCAGATGTGCCATTTAAGCCAAGGGGTACGCCGTTCCGGTTCAGCTTCTCTAGATTTGGCTTCTGTTGCTTGTGGTCGTGTGGATGGTTATTGGGAAAGGGGTTTATCTCCTTGGGATATAGCTGCAGGTGTGGTGTTAGTGGAGGAAGCAGGAGGTCAGGTTAGTGCCTACAATGGTAGTTCTTTTGATATCAAGTCGGGCAAAATTTTGGCTACCAATGGCAAAATTCACGATTTGATGAGTAAAGCTTTGGTGGAAACTCCGCCTATTGCTACTTGGGGTACAAATGCTAATAAAAAAGATTAAATTGGATTAATAAGATTAATAAGTAGAATCCTGATCGGGGAGAATTGTGATTATGTCTTTTCAATTTACAGAAGGATTATTCAAATTTGATTTTACAGATTATCATGCTATTTTAGGAGTTTCCCTAGATGCAGAATTTGGTGAAATTCGTAAACGCTATATTAGAGTAGCGCGTCGGTTACATCCTGATACTTGCCCTTTTAACAATGATAAAGATAAGGAATTAGCGAATCAATTGTTATCTAAGTTGGTGAGTCCAGCTTATGATAAATTTGCCAAAGAGAGCGATCGCGCCGAGCATTTTGTGATTTTGGGGAAACTGAGTACGACTGTTGCCCAACAACGCAGTCAAATTCAGTTTAAAACAGATACTGCAAAACAAATTTCTAAGGCTGGAGATTATCAGCAAATTTACAAGGTGGCTCTGGAAGAACTTGCGAGTCACCAATATGAATCTGTGGATAAAAGTTTAGCTATTATTGAAGAAATTAGTGAACTTAATTTAGCATATTTGGTACGAAAACAACCGAGAGGTACTGGGAGTCCACGGCTACCGGCACCACCGCCACCAGTTAAACCACCGACAAATTCTGCAAGTCCCACAGCAGCAAAGCCAAAACCTCAAAATGCGGCTGTAGAACAAGCTTGCAACCGGGCTGAGACATTAATATCTGCCAACAATTATGCTAAGGCAACTTTGGAGTTGAAAGAAGCTTTAAAAATAGAACAAAATCATAGTCGTTGTCATGCTTTATTAGGGTTGTGTTATTTACAACAAAATCAAGGCACAATGGCTAAAATTGAAGTGAAGAAAGCCTTGACATTAAATCCTAAAGAACCGAAAGCATTAGAGGTGAAAAAGCTATTAGAAAAAAGTGCGACTGGCAAAACTACTGGCAAGAAAAAAGAAAAACCAGATAAAGGTGGTGGTTTCTTTGGAGGTTTGTTTGGTGGCGGTGGTAAGAAGAAGTAAAAAAATATGGCAATGTTTAAATTTTAAGTATAATAATTACCTGCTAATAGGTGAATAACATCACGGTAATTAGCAGGTTTATTTATGAGTAATCACAAACTTACATTAATGAGGTAAAAAAAATATGGGAAAAGCAGATAAAATCAATTATAGTTGTCCGAGTGGATTTCCTGAATTTCTTCCTGGTGAAAAACGATTGGAAATGTATTTGATTGATACTATTCGTGAAGTGTTTGAACGTTACGGATTTACACCGATTGAAACACCTGCTGTTGAACGTTTAGAAGTGCTACAAGCTAAAGGAAATCAAGGGGATAATATTGTTTATGGTTTATCTCCGATTTTGCCACCAAATCGTCAAGCAGAAAAAGAACAAGCAGGAGATAGTGGCTCGGAAGAAAGAGCTTTAAAATTTGACCAGACTGTGCCTTTAGCTGCTTATATTGCCAGGCATTTGAATGAACTAAATTTTCCTTTTGCTCGTTATCAAATGGATGTAGTTTTCCGGGGTGAACGAGCAAAAGATGGTCGTTTTCGACAGTTTAGACAGTGTGATATTGATGTTGTTGGTAGGG
>JASJEE010000087.1 GCA_030064835.1 Microcoleaceae cyanobacterium MO_207.B10
AACCCACCTCCTGTAGCTTTAACTAGAATGTCATATTCATTTTCCAAACCTAATGTTTCTAGTGGAGCTTTAGCAGATGATAAATAATTATAATTATATTGAAGGTAAAGTTCACCTTCTTTACCATTAATAATCAATTTACCTGTACCTGGAACTAAACGTACTGATGCGACCGAAGACTTACGACGACCAGTACCCCAGTACATAGCACGGCCACTTTCTGTTGCTTGCATTATTTTTCTCCTCCTGGAATAGTTTGAATACTTAATGTTTCAGGTTTTTGAGCTTCGTGAGGGTGTTCAGGTCCTGGATAAACTTTTAATTTGTTGTGAAGTTTTCTGCCTAGAGAATTTTTAGGTAGCATTCCGTAAACTGCCTCCTCAATAATTCTTTGAGGCAAACGAGCTTGTAATTTAGAAAAAACTTCTGTTTTCATACCACCTGGTCTTCCAGAATGGCGACGATAAAGTTTCTGACTACTTTTCTTACCAGTTACAGTTACTTTTTCTGCATTAACAACAATTACAAAGTCTCCTGTATCCATATGAGGAGTATAAGTAGGCTTATTTTTACCCCTAATAATCATGGCAATAGCAGTTGCCAATCTACCTAGACGCTGACCTTCAGCATCAATAACATACCATTTTTCCTCTAAGGTATTTTTTGGTGGAACGTAAGTTTTATTCATGGTTTATTTGGTTAGTTGTTTTTTTATTCGTATTTCTTTTCAGTTTACTTTTGTTTACTTAGGGACTCAATACTCAAATTATCCATTTCTATATTATTTAATTAATAAAGCAGAAATTTGGGCATACTATCATACCAAACTTCTGGTGGAAAAGGAAATTCTGGATAACCAACTCGTAATAAACAGAGGCCATGAGCTGGAGCAGAGTGTTTCACAACTTCTCTTCTTTGATTAACCCAAATGTCAGTAAAACTTTGCAGTGTTCTTTCTTTTTGACCCACTTGAATCAGTAAACCCACCAATAATCGCATCATTCCATACAGAAAGCCACTTGCTTGAACTTCAATATGAATAAATGGCCCTTGACTTTCACACTTCACCTCTTGTACATCTACCCAAGAGTGGGCACGAGAAGAACCAGCTCTTTGAAAAGCAGCCAGATGATGTAAACCCACCAAAGGATTTAACGCTGCTTGAATTAAGATTGGGTCTAAAGGCTTTTGATAATAATGCCACGCAAAGGGCATCACAAACAAATTTGGTCTCTTTTCTGTATAGATAGTGTAGCGATAACGTCGCCAAATGGCTGAAAACCTGGCGTGCCAGGTAGAATCTACTTTTGCTGAACCTCTGATTAAAACATCATTAGCTAGCCGTGAATTGAGAATAGTAGCCCATTTATGAGCAGGAATTGGGCCTGAAACATCAAAATGAGCTACTTGTGCTGCTGCATGAACTCCCGCATCGGTTCTCCCTGCGCCATGTAATGTTACAGGTTGATTAATTACAGAAGAAATAGTATTTTCAATGTCTTCTTGTACTGTCCTTTGATTTGGCTGCCTTTGCCACCCATGAAAATGAGTACCTTGGTATTGAATTACAAGGGCAACACGCTGAACTAAAGTTTGGTTATTAGCCATGGAGAAATAGAATTTTTTCAAACCTTAAAAGTCAATATTTTTTACGATCAAATTTTGACTTTTTCATAAGATAAAATAGTAAATTTTTCTAATTTCTCACTACCTGTTAACATAAACTTTAAATCAGTCAACCAATTCAATAATTGCCATTTCTGCATTATCTCCACGACGGGGAACAGTCCTCAAAATACGAGTATAACCTCCATTGCGAGAACCATATCTATCTGGTGCCAGAGCAAATAAAGTATGAACAAGCTGTTTGTCAAAGAGATATCCTAAAGCTTGTCTACGAGCTGATAACGAGCCATCCTTAGCTAAGGAAATCATCTTTTCTGCTTCTGACTGTACAGCTTTAGCACGGGTTTTTGTGGTAGTAATCCGACCATGACGGATTAATTCAGTTGCCAGAGAGCGCAGCATAGCACGACGCTGATCTGCTGGCTTACCTAACTTGGGAGTACGACGACTATGACGCATAACTACTCTGAGTATTTAGAATATTTTACCTAGTGTTTATGATGAGTTTTTAGCCTACTTTTAATAGCAGTTTTAAAAACTTTATCTTTATCGCTCAAATTTGAAATTAATAGTCTGCTTTCAGATTATTTCTGTTTTTTGCCTCCTTTATTTACTTAATTTTTTCCTCAAACAAAAAATAGTTTTAATTGATGTTTTTGACTATTTTTGGCCTCTAAGTAGCTTTAACTACTTTTTCTTGGGGTAAAGTTATTCCCAAGCGTTTCTGTAAAGCTTCTATAACTTCTTCGGCAGATTTCTGACCAAAGTTTTTAATTTCTAGCAAATCTTCTTGACTGTATTCCAGTAAGTCTGCAACAGAGTTGATTTGAGCCCGTTTTAGACAGTTATAAGCCCGAACCGATAGTTGTAATTCTTCGATGGGTATCTGACTTGTGGGATCTGTAGGTTCTCCCGAAGGAGGTTCAGCCATATTGGTGATATCTTTAAGTGGTTCAAACAGAGCCATTAGGATATTAGCAGCATGACTCAAAGCATCTTGGGGTGTATAACTGCCATTAGTCCAAACTTCTATGATGAGTCTGTCTTGTTCCAAAGACCCACCTATTCGAGCATCCTCAACGGTATAGTTAACCTTGCGAACTGGCATAAAAATTGCATCAATTTGTAGAAAATCTAGAGCTGTAACATCATCACGAGTCCGATCTACGGCTCTATAGCCAGTTCCTTTTTCAATTCTAAACTCCATCTCCAGAGTTGCTCCTGGGGATAAAGTAGCAATGTATTGACTGCGATCTATTAGTTCAACCTCTGAAGGTATATCGAACCGATCTGCAGTTACTGTTAGTGGTCCTTCTACACGCAATCTACCAATTTGTGGTTGGTTAGAATGACTTTTAAGGACAACCTCCTTCATATTTAGCAGGATTTCTAGAACATCTTCTCTTACCCCCTTGATAGTGGCAAATTCGTGATTGACTCCAGCTATCCTCACTGATGTGATGGCTGTTCCTTCTAGGTTAGATAGTAGAACCCGCCTCAGTGCATTCCCTACTGTTGTACCTTGACCACGAGCTAGTGGTTCGATAATAAATTTTCCGTACTGACTGCGATCTTTGTCAGTGCTAGACTCTACACACTCGTAATGAAACTGCGCCACGGAGTGACCTCCCTTGAACATTGAACCCCAGAGTTGATGATTTTGATTAGACTCGACGCCGTTTTGGTGGACGGCAACCATTATGAGGAATTGGGGTAATATCTCGGATCAAAGTTATTTCTAGTCCCGCCCCTTGTAAAGCCCTGATTGCAGTTTCTCTTCCTGCTCCCGGACCACTAACCATTACTTGCACTTGACGCATTCCCTGGTCATTTGCCCTGCGGGCTGCATTTTCTGCTGCTGTTTGTGCTGCAAAGGGAGTACCTTTTTTGGCCCCTTTGAAACCACTGGAGCCTGCTGATGCCCAAGAAATTGCCTCACCATTTAGGTCTGTAATGGTTACAATGGTGTTATTAAAGGTAGACTGAATGTAGGCTACCCCGTTAGGAACATTTTTCTTTTGCTTTTTTGCTCCTGTTTTTTTGCCTGATTGTCGCGCCATATTTGTAATTACAGATGGTATCTAAAGTTTATCGGTGTAATTTTTTTTCAGAACAAGTAGACTGACTTATAATTTCATAAGAATTAGTAATTTTAGAGATTACCTATACCTACTAAATTTTTTTTAGGGCTTTGTGGGGATTGGCTAGTTAAGTAATTTTGAGCAAATAGCTTTTTTTACTTTAGTGTCACAGACCTTAACTTATTACTGCTAAGTTTTACTAGCGATTAATCTACTATTAGACTATATGTCACTGTATTGATAATAGTAGTAATATCTATTTAGTATCTGTGATAGTAGCTACCCCTTGTCAACTTGTTACTCAGAGGATTATGAATCTAGATGATGGTTTTTTCTAGATCAATGTCTATTCTTAAGTTTGATACAACAGTTACAACATTATTATTTATAACTGGTTTATTTTGACCCTCGGATTTTTTAGATCCTGAGCATTCAATTTAACCAGGAATAATTTTTTTGTATCTTTGTCAAGCCTCTGAATAGATAGATACTAATTGGCTTTATAAAGGTTACAATGTTACTTGTAATTTATGCCTCTGCCGATGTGACTAACCTAAAAATCTGATTTTTAGTGAGTTGATTAGACTATCTAATCAGTTAAATCTAATTACACAAGTAGTTTGCATTTGTAGCAGCACTATTTTTTGCTTAAGCTTAATGAAAATTACCTCAATGAAAATTAAATCCTTTTGAGGTATCCAAGTCATTTTGACTAGATTTTTTTAGCTTCAACTATAATTAGATAACCATTAGGATTTTAATAGCTTCTCTCAGATATTTACTAGGAAATCCCTACTTCTTAGCAGCAGCTTTTTTCTTACCAGCTACAGTTCGACGTACACCTCTGCGTGTTCTAGCGTTGGTACGAGTTCTCTGTCCTCTAACTGGTAAGCCCATTCTGTGACGGCGACCTCTATAAGTACCAATGTCCATCAGTCTTTTAATAGACATTGCCTCAAATCGTCTGAGGTCTCCTTCTACCTGATAATTTGTCTGAACTGCATTACGCAGTGCAGCTACATCAGCATCACTTAAATCCTTGACACGGATATCAGGATTTACACCAGTTGCAGCTAAAATTTCATGGGACCTAGACAGTCCTATTCCATAAATATATGTCAGACCAATTTCTATACGCTTATCACGTGGGAGGTCTACCCCAGCAATTCGTGCCACTTTAATTTTCTCCCTAACCTTAAATTTAACTTACACTGGGTTGTTAAGTCAGGCTACAGATGTTTGATTTCTGATGCCTTTGTCGAGATATTACTAACCTTGACGTTGTTTGTGTTTAGGATTAGTACATATCACCATTACTCGTCCTCGACGACGAATAACACGACATTTTTCACAGATTTTTTTGACAGATGCTCTTACTTTCATGCCTTTTTTGGCAACACTACAAATTTAGTATTATATCATTTATTCTGGTACTTATCAAATACTAAATTTTTCTGTCAATTGGACATAATTATTAGTTAGTTTGATAATTACCTACTTTTTCCGAAGTCGATAAGTAATTCTACCTTTGGTCAAATCATAGGGTGTTAATTCTACTTTGACCCGATCGCCGGGTAGAATTTTAATGTAATTGCGACGGATTTTACCGGAAATATGAGCTAATACATTAAACCCATTATCCAAGTCTACGCGGAACATAGCATTAGGTAGGGATTCCGTCACCGTTCCCTCCATTTCTATGAGATCTTGCTTGGCCAACTTTTAATAACCTCAACGCTGCAGGTAACCAACAATTTTACTTAGGGTAAGCATAATATTTTTTGCTTTTCCCTTAACATATCTTATCAAAAATTTTCAATTTTTAGAGGTTATTGAGCATGAGATAGATATTTCCATATAATTTTTAGTTGGCATAGCTAGTTTTAACTATTTAATCAAAGCCATAATAATCGAAAAATTTAACCTCCAAAATTATGTCTATCTAAAAGTCTCTTATTAATCAACAGGACAAACTAACTGCTTGTTTGAGAGAATTAGTAACAGCATCAATTGACTGATTTCCATCTATAGAAATTAGCTGTTGACGCTCAGTGTAAAAATCTACTAAAGGTTTTGTTTGCTGATGATAAACTTCAAGACGGTTTTTAATAGTTTCTTCATTGTCATCTTTACGACCTCTAGATAGGAGGCGACTTACCAAAATTTCACCGGGTACTTCAATATTGATAACAAAAAAAGAATTACTAACGTTTGGTTTCTCGTTTTTACTTTTCAACAGAAGCTTTTCTACAAAGTATGCTTGATTAACATTGCGAGGAAAGCCATCTAAAATCCAACCATTTTCAGTATCCGGCTGTTTCAATCTATGGTCAACCATACCAAGGATTAGTTTATCAGGAACCAAATCACCTCGATTCATATATAATTTTGCTTGGATGCCCAAAGGTGTTTGTTCTGCCACATTATTGCGTAAAATATCACCTGTGGAAATATGAGGAAGTTGATAGATTTCAGCCATCCTAACTGCCTGTGTTCCCTTTCCCGCCCCTGGAGGGCCCAAAAATACCAGTTTTACCACTATTGTTTCACCATTCCTTCGTATCGCTGAGAGATAACATAAGTTTGAATTTGTTTTGCTGTGTCTATCGCTACACCAACCAGAATTAATAAAGAGGTTGCTCCTAATCCCTGGAAGGTAGGTACACGGGTCGCACTTTCGACTGCAGTCGGAACTATTGCCACTAAACCCAGGAAAATAGCTCCCAGAAAAGTCAAGCGATTCAAAACTTTCTCGATGTAATCACTTGTAGTCTTACCTGGACGAATACCTGGAATACTTGCCCCCATTTTTTTCAGATTCTGCGACATATCAATTGGGTTCATAATCAGGGAAGCGTAGAAATAACTGAAGAATAAAATCAAGACAAAGTAAAACAGAGCATATAACCAAGGAGTGGGACCACCGGGACTAAGAGCGGTAGCAATCTGAGCTAAAACTGGATTATTGGAAAACTGAGCTAAGGATACAGGTAAAATCAATACTGCGGAGGCAAAGATAATCGGCATAACTCCACCTTGATTTAGTCGTAAAGGAAGGTAGCTTTTGGTTTCCCGATATAGTTTCCTACCGACTTGGCGACGAGCAGAAAGAATAGGTATTCTCCGACTTCCTTCTTGAACAAAGACAATACCGACAATCATCACCAGGAAAACTAGCAATAGAATAATTGCACGACCAATAATAGCGCGATCGCCTCCTTCAAATAATTTGATTGTGTCTCCTAATGACTGAGGCAAAACCGCCACAATGTTGACAAAAATCAGTAAAGATGCTCCGTTACCAATTCCCCTTTCTGTTATTAATTCGGAGACCCACATCACAAACATCGAACCTGCAGTTACAGCTAATACTGTCTCGGCGATGAATAGCGGTCCAGGATTAATAGCTACATTTGAGAGATTATTAACGTATAATGCCAAACCAAAGCTTTGCAATACAGCCCAACCTACAGCTACATAGCGAGTAATTTGAGAAATTTTGCGTCGTCCAGCTTCACCTTCATTTTTCTGGAGATTTTCCAATGTAGGCAGAGCTGCTGTCATCAATTGAATGATAATCGAGGCATTAATATAAGGTAAGATTCCTAATGCAAAAATACCTAATGCTGAAAGACCTCCACCAGAAAACAGGTCTAAAAAACCTATGACGGGACTATTTTGGATGTTTTCTCTGAAGGCTACTCGGTTAATTCCTGGGACTGGTAAGTATACACCCAGGCGTACCAAAATCAGTAAACCTATGGTTACTAGGAGCCTACCACGTAAGCCGGCAGCTTGCGCCATTTGCAAGAATGTCTCTTGAGCAGTTGGCGCTTTCTCTCTACTAATGTCCATAATCTATTTGAGATTTTATATTTTATATTTTTGATTTTAGCAAAATTGGGCAGAATCCTCCGCTTCCAGTATTTTTAGTATTTCATAATTACATTTCCCAGCTACCCAAAAAGCTATTTGTTCACTTTTGAGATCGCTTTTATGCCAAAAGCTTTTCAGCTTAATTGTTTTATCCTACTTGTTCACAACTACCACCAGCCGCCTCAATTTTGGAGCGAGCTGTAGCAGTGAAACCTGCAGCATGAACTTTCAGGGGTATGTTTAATTCTCCATTGCCGAGGACTTTTAACGGTCCATCATTAGTTGTAATAATTCCGGCTTCCATTAGGGAAGCAAGAGTTACTTCTGTGTTTGGTGGTAATGATGCCAATTTGCTGACATTAATGATTGTGTATTGTTTCCGATTAACCATCGGAAAGCTTTTTAACTTTGGCAAGCGACGATAAAGAGGGTTTTGACCACCTTCAAATCCTGGTCTGGTACTACCACCAGAACGGGATTTTTGACCACGCATCCCTTTACCACAACTAGCTCCTTGACCTGCGGAGATTCCTCGACCTAATCGACGACCACGCTGCTGAGAACCTTTTTTAGGAACTGCATCTTTTAATCTCATGTTTTTTGCTATCTTATTTAGCTGTTAGTTTGCTATTAGGATAATAAATAGTTTTTGCTTTTAGAGTCCAGTTAAATTAGCAATCACTTGATTTTTTAATTACTAATGCTTAATTTGGGGACTAAGCATACAGATTTTCCACGGGAATATCTCGCTCTGCAGCTACATCTGCAAATGTTCTTAAAGATGCTAAGGCGTTAACAGCAGCTCTAGCATTATTTAATGGATTATTCGAGCCTAATTGTTTGGCTAAAATATTGCGAACTCCGGCCAGCTCTAGAACTGTTCTCACAGCGCCTCCCGCAATAACACCTGTTCCTGGTGCTGCAGGTCGCATCATTACTTTGGCTCCACCACCAACTCCATTTACAATATGGGGAATAGAATTGGATTTAGTGAGTGGTACATCTATCAGATGTTTTTTGCCATCAGCTACTCCTTTTTTCACTGCGCCAATCACATCTGCCGCTTTACCAACTCCTACGCCAACTTGACCTTTCTCATTGCCTATAACAACAATGGCCCGGAAACTCAGATTCTTACCACCCTTAACAACTTTAGTGACTCGGCGGATTTGGACAACTCTTTCTTGCCACTCAGTTTCTTTTTCTTTTGTACGGCTGCTTTTTTTACGACGTTGTTCTGCCATATTTTTTACCTTTTGTCAAGTATTATATTGTTAACTTTTGAGTTTTTTAGAAATCTAACCCAGCTTCACGAGCTGCCTCAGCCAGGGCTTTGACTCGACCATGATAAATATTTCCACCACGATCAAAAACTACTTTTTCTATGCCTTTTTCCAGCGATCTTTTAGCAATTAATTTTCCTATTTCGGCGGAAGCATCACAATTACATCCTGATTTGATGCTTGATTTTACTTCTGGTTCTAGGGTTGATGCAGCTACCAAGGTATGTTGCTTGGTATCATCAATTACCTGAGCATATATATGTAAATTGGAACGAAATACTGATAATCTTGGACGTTCTGTAGTTCCAAACACAGTCCTTCGTACCCGGCGATGTCGCCTTTGAATTGAGTCTTTGCGAGTACGCTTCATATTTTATTTCTTCCCTGTCTTACCTGCTTTACGTCTAATCATTTCACCGGCATAGCGAATGCCTTTTCCTTTGTATACTTCTGGTGGACGAACGGCACGAATTTTGGCGGCCATATTTCCCACCAATTCTTTGTTGATTCCAGAAACAATCACATTGGTGTTGTTTTCAACTGCCATCTGAATTCCTTCTGGGGCAGGCATTTCAACAGGTTTGCTGTAACCTACGTTTAATATCAACTTTGTGCCTTGAACTTGGGCACGATAACCTACCCCTTGAATTTCTAGTCGCTTTTGGTATCCATTGGAGACTCCCTCAACCATATTGGCAACTAAGGTTCTACTCAAACCATATCTTTGCCTGGCCCGGCGAGAGTCATTTCGTGGTTTAACCACGATAGTTTCTCCTTCTTGTTCAATGGATATCTCCGGTGTTATTTCCCTAGAGAGTTCACCTTTAGGGCCTTTGACCAATACTTTTTGACCTTCAATAGTAACGGTCACTTTATTAGGAATATTTATTGGACGTTTACCAATTCGAGACATAGCTTTTTTGTTTATGAAATTGCGAGTTATTTTTTTGCAAGTGGTTGATGAATAGCTATTTATTCATGGTTATTACACTACCAAACATAACAAAGAACTTCGCCTCCTATGCCTCTTTTTCTAGCTTCTCTATCGGTCATAATTCCACTAGATGTAGAAATAATAGCTATTCCTATACCACCTAAAACCCTTGGTAATTCTTTCCGATTTTTATAAACCCGTAATCCAGGTTTACTAACTCGCTTCAGATATCTAATGATAGGTTGACGATTTTTGCCTTTGTATTTTAAAGAAATTACTAAATATTTCTTAAGACCTTCTCCTTCCTGTTCAAACTCTCCAATAAAGCCTTCTTGTTGTAAAACTTGGGCAATATTACGAGTCATTTTTGTTGATGGAACTTTTGTTGTTGTATGCTGTGCCATGCAAGAGTTGCGAATTCGCGTCAGCATATCTGATATTGTGTCGTTAGCCGCCATTTTTTCCTCTATTTCTTTAACTACTTTAGTTAATTACTCCGGAAGGGCATTCCCATTTCTTTAAGTAAGGCGCGGCCTTCTTCATCAGTTTTAGCTGTGGTAATAATTGAAATGTCCATTCCCCGAATTTGATCGATACTGTCATACTCTATTTCTGGAAAAATTAGCTGTTCTTTTAAACCTAAGCTATAATTTCCTCGACCATCAAAGCTTTTAGGATTGATGCCTCGAAAATCTCTAATTCTAGGTAGTGCTAAATTGATTAACCTCTCTAGAAAATCATACATTTTTTCCGATCTCAGAGTTACCATAACTCCTACTGGCATTCCTTGGCGGATTTTAAATCCGGCGATCGCTTTTTTGGCACGAGTTACTACTGGTTTTTGACCGGCGATAGTCGCTATTTCTTTGATAGATGAGTCTAGGGCTTTAGCATTTTGAGATGCTTCTCCTAAACCCCGGTTAACTGTAATTTTAACCAGTTTTGGGACTTGGTGAACATTTGTATAACTAAATTGTTCCATTAATTTTGGAACAATTTTTTCTTGGTAAACTTTTTTAAGTTTTTCTGCCATAGTTTTTTTAACTATTAGTTAGTAATTTCCTTGATAATAAGTAATTGCATTGTGGTTTCTGTATTTATTAATTTTCACCATTATCTATATTACTTATTGTTGGTTTAATCAATAATTTCTCCTGTCTTTTTAAGTTTTCGCACTTTACGACCATCTTCTGTTAAGGTGTAGCCAATGCGACTAGCAACGTTTTCTTTGGTAGAGTAGAGCATAACGTTAGAACTATGAATAGGAGCTTCAAAGTTAACTATCTTGCCTGACTCTCCTTCTTGTTGAGGTTTAACGTGCTTTGTTCTCATGTTAACCTCTTTAACTACTACTTTGCTGGTTTTAGGTAATACTTTAAGTATTTCACCTACTTTACCTTTATCTTTACCAGCAATTACTTGAACGGTGTCACCCTTTTTGACGTGCATTTTATAACGTATGGGTTTTCCGTTTGCATTCAGTTTTGTTTTTTTCTTTTGAGACATTAAAGTACCTCCGGTGCTAGGGATACGATTTTCGTAAAGTTTTTGTCTCGCAGTTCACGAGCAACGGGACCGAATACACGGGTTCCCCTGGGATTTCCCTCTGGGTTGATAATCACTGCAGCGTTATCGTCAAACCTAATGCTCATGCCACTTTCTCGGCGTAAACCTTTACGAGTGCGGACAACAACAGCTCTTACTACGTCAGACTTTTTGACAGCCATATTAGGAGCTGCATCCTTGACTACAGCTATTATCACATCACCTATGCGGGCGTAGCGACGGTTTCCACCACCCAATACACGGATGCACATTAATTTTCTTGCACCGCTATTATCAGCTACATTTAGTACAGACTGTTGTTGAATCATGGTGGTTTTTTATTGCTTTTTCAGAATTTTATACAAGGCAAAATATATTAGTTTATGCTTGAAATTATTGTTAATTAACCTAGTTAATTTCAATAGTTTTAAACCACTAAAATCAACCATTATTAACTAATTTTGGAACTGATAATTTCGCTAACTTGCCAGCGTTTAGTACGGCTGAGGGGACGAGTTTCTGTAATTCTGACGCGATCGCCTTCGTTACATTTATTTTCTTCGTCGTGAACTTTATATCTTTTAGTCTTAACGACTGTTTTACCGTACTTAGGGTGAGCAGAGCGGTTTTCTATTGCTACCACTACTGTTTTTTTCATTTTGTTGCTGACAACTACACCCACTCTTTCTTTAGCTGCCATAATTTTCCTTTACTTTGTGAATAATTGTGTTCTAATTTATTGACTAGAAATCAAATTTTGAATGCCGTGCTAACTAATTAAAACTAATTAATAATTATTTACCAACTGAGCATCCTTATACTTTGTAATTTCTATGCTTCTGGGCTATTTGTTTCTACTGATGTATCAGTAGTTTCGGAAGCTTTAGCAGTAGTTGAAGATTCTGGTGAAACTTCTGATACTTGATCTGCTTCTGCTGCTTCAGCTAATACTCGTTCTCTTTCTATAGTTAATAATTGAGCTAGTCGATGCCGAGTATGTTTAAACAGGTGTGGTTTTTCCAATCTTCCTGTAGCTTTGAGCATTCTTAAATCAAACAATTCTCGCTTGACTTTGACTATTTCTGCTACCAGCTCTTCGTTACTGAAATTTCTGACTTCATCTACTTTAGGAAAAGCCATAGACTATCAATCCCCTTCCCGTGTAATAAACTTAGTTTTAATGGGTAATTTGAATGATGCTAATCGCATTGCTTCACGAGCTATGTCCTCTGCTACACCTCCTAACTCAAACATAATACGTCCTGGCTTGACTACTGCCACCCAGTATTCAGGAGCACCTTTACCAGAACCCATCCTGGTTTCTGCTGCACGCATTGTTACTGGTTTATCTGGAAACACACGAATCCAAATTTTGCCACCCCGGCGGATGTAACGAGTCATAGCACGACGAGATGCTTCTATTTGACGGGAGGTAATCCAAGAAGGTTCTAATGCTTGGAGGGCAAATTCACCGAAACTTATGGTATTGCCACTATTTGCGTTACCTTTCATCCGTCCGCGTTGCTGCTTACGGAATTTTGTTCTTTTGGGGCTTAACATTGTCTACTGTCTATTGGTAGTTTATTTAGTGTTTTTTTGGTCATTACTCAGATTAATGCCACTTATCCGTCGTTAGATCTGTCTTCATATTGTTGACGACGTTTTTGTTGTCTACGTCTAGGTTGAGGGACATTGGCATTGGATAGGTCCTCTTGACCAGGAATTATTTCTCCCTTGAATATCCAAATTTTGATACCGAGAATACCGTATATAGTTTTAGCAGTACAGTAGGCATAATCAATGTCTGCCCTTAATGTATGTAGTGGCACACTACCTTCTCTGGTAACTTCAGTCCGAGCAATTTCTGCTCCATTTACCCTGCCACTAACCTGTACTTTAATACCTTCTACCCCGGCTTTCTGAGCTCTAGTTATAGCTTGACGTACCACTCGGCGGAAAGAAACCCGTCGTTCTAGTTGTTGAGCTATATATTCTCCGATGAGCATAGCATCAGCATCTACTCTGGTTACTTCAACTACGTTAATGCGAATTTGACGGTTGCTACCTAGTAACTGTTGTAAACCTAATCGTAAAGACTCAATTCCTGCACCACCTCTACCAACTACTACACCTGGTCTAGCTGTGCTAACTTCTAGGTCTATTTGGTCTGCTTTTCGCTCAATTCGTATTTGAGATATACCTGCATTAGCAAGGGTATTCTTTACATATTTACGAATTTTGTGGTCTTCTTGCAAAAGGTCTGGGTAGTTTTTAGAATCAGCGTACCAGCGAGAGCGATGCTCTTGGGTAATACCTAGTCTAAAGCCAGTAGGATGAATTTTTTGTCCCATTAGTATTAATCAAATGTTTTAAATGTAACTGATAAAGTTCCTCTACTTACTCATCCACTAGGGGCGCAACTGCCACGGTAATGTGACAAGTAGGTTTGCGAATTCTGTAAGCACGACCTTGAGCCCGGGGTCTATAACGAGGTAGGCAGGGTCCTTGGTCGGCGAAGGCTGTTGATACTACTAAGGTAGATGGATCTATACCTTGGTTATGTTCTGCATTAGCTGCTGCTGAACGTAGAACTTTCCGAACAGGATCGCAGGCTCGGTATGGCATAAATTCAAGTATAATTAATGCTTCCCGGTAGGAAATGCCACGAATTTGATCGAGAACGCGCCGCACTTTAAAAGGAGACATTCGGATATAACGGGCTATTGCTTTAACTTCTGAACTGGTATCTACAGGCATACCTTATCTCCAATATCAATTTCCAAGTTTTTTATTTATCTATCTTCTTGACTTTTTATCTGCTCCGTGGCTCCGATATGTACGAGTAGGAGCAAATTCACCTAATTTATGACCTACCATTTGATCGGAGATAAAAATGGGAACGTGCTGACGTCCATTGTGTACTGCGATCGTATGACCAACCATATCAGGAATAATAGTTGAGGCTCTCGACCAAGTTTTAATTACTTGTTTTTCATTTTTATCGTTTAAAGTTTCTATTTTTTTCAATAGACTATCGGCAACAAATGGTCCTTTTTTTAATGAACGAGACATAATCGGGTTTATGGTTAATTTCTTAGGGTTGAGAATTAAGAAGTTAGGTTAATTTATGAAGCTGTTTGAATGCTTTTTATTGCTAAACTTCTATGTTTGTGGATGATTTACAGTTGATGCCCACCAACATTGATGATTATGAGCTATCAACAACAGGCAAATATTAACTTTGCCTACCACCCTTACCTCGTTTGGAGGACTTACGACGACGTTGCACAATTAAGGCATCGCTGCGTTTTTTCTTCTTGCGAGTTTTCATACCTAATGCTGGCTTACCCCAAGGAGTAACCGGACCACTTCTACCAATAGGGGCTCGACCTTCACCACCACCATGTGGGTGATCTACTGGGTTCATCACACTACCCCTAACAGTTGGTCTCTTACCTTTCCATCGATTACGACCTGCTTTACCAAGACTGATATTTCTTGATTCTATGTTACCTATTTGGCCAATAGTCGCATAGCAACTTGCTCTGATTTTTCGTCGTTCACCAGATGGTAGTTTCAGGGTGACGTATTCGCCTTCTTTTGCTACTAGTTGAGCTGCTGCACCAGCAGTACGCGCCATTTGTCCTCCTTTTCCTGGGATTAGTTCAACGTTATGAACATCTGTTCCCAAGGGAATTTGACTTAGAGGTAAGGCGTTTCCTATTTCTATAGGGGCGTTAATTCCAGAAGTAATAATGGTACCAACTGTTAATCCCACAGGATGAAGAATATAGCGTTTTTCTCCATCTTGATAATAGAGAAGTGCTATTCTCGCATTGCGGTTAGGATCGTATTCGATTGCTGCTACTTTCGCTGGTATGTTATGTTTGTCACGACGAAAGTCGATAATACGATATAGTTTTTTGCTGCCTCCGCCTCGGTGACGACAGGTGATTACACCACGATTATTACGACCCTTTTTTCTATGTTTGGCAGTTACCAGAGATTTTTCTGGCTTCGAGCGAGTAATCTCAGCGAAGTCTGAGACACTATGTTCTCGGGTACTTGGTGTATAGGGTCGGTAGGAACGAATACCCATAATTGATTCTCTATGCCACTTTAGAATTTACAGATTTCAATAATTTAATTGAATTGAGCTTTTGAGTTAGACGTCTGGGAATAAAGTTTTTCTAATTGGTTCCCCGTCTTCTAAGCTCACGATCGCTCTTTTGTATTTTGCTTTAAAACCCATAAATCTACCTACTCTTTTCTTTTTTCTAGGTAAGTTTAGGGTACTAATACCAGTTACTTTTACGTCAAATAACTGTTCAATTGCTGCCTTAATCATTGGCTTTGTTGCTCTTGGATCTACATCAAATGTGAATTGATTTAGTTCCATTAACCTAGTAGCTTTTTCGGTAACTACGGGACATTTTACGATATCTACTAGGTCTCTTTCGTCTAATTTAAGCACCGTAGACCTCCTGAATTTTATCGATTGCTGTGGCGGTAGCTACTATTTTGTCTGCTGCTAAAATATCGTAAATATTTAAGTTATTAGCTACAATTATTTTTAGATTAGCAACATTCCGACCAGATAAATAAACATAGTCTTGTTTTTCTGGTAATACTAATAATACTTTTTCCGCTGCTACATCTACTCCCCAACGAGTGATCGCTTGTACTAATTCTTGGGTTTTTGGTTGAGAGAATTGCTCGGCAAATTCTTCTACTACGATTAACTCTTCAGAACGACTTTGAAAAGCGGTGCTGAGGGCCAGACGTTTTTCCTTTCGGTTCATTTTGTGGGAATAGTCTCTGGGCTTTGGCCCAAAGATTACACCACCACCACGCCATAGAGGTGAACGGATAGAACCTGCTCTAGCTCTACCAGTTCCTTTTTGTCGCCAAGGTTTACGGCCACCACCTCTAACTTCGGCTCTGGTTTTGGTGCTAGCTGTTCCCTGTCGGCTATTTGCCATTTGTTGTCTTAGAGATCTATGAACAACATGGGCTGCACTTTCTTCTTTGGCTACCCGTAAGTCTAAGGTGGCTTGCCCAACTTCTTCACCTTGCCAGTTTTTTAAGACACAATTAACCATCTTGATTTTTCTGTTTTTTACTTACCGTTTCTTGGTCAAAAGGATGATTCTATTTTTGACCAACTATGTTGGCTGGAGCTATACTTACTAATGTGCCTGACTTTCCAGGAATACTTCCTTTGATGAGGATCAAATTACGCTCTGGATCTGTTCTCACAACTGTGAGTTTGCGAGTAGTAATTTGCACGTTTCCTAACTGTCCTGCCATTTTCTTACCAGGGTAAACACGACCTGGTGTTGTTCCTGGACCAGTAGAACCAGGTAAACGATGGTTTTTTGAACCGTGAGCCATTGGTCCACGTCTAAAATTGTGACGTTTTTGGTAGCCAGCAAACCCTTTACCGATGCTTTTTCCTTTTACATCTACGAGTTGACCTGGTTCAAATATATCTACTTTTAGTTGCTGACCTAATTCAAACTCTCCTGTATTTTCTACTCTATATTCGCGCAGATGATGTAGAGGAGTGCCTCCAGATTTAACTAGATGGCCTTGTTCAGCGTTAGTAAGATATCTGTTAACTTCTTTTGGTTCTTTTGTCTTTAGATTCCGGGTTTTATTTTTGGCTTCACCATATCCTATTTGAATGGCGGTGTAGCCATCTGTTTGTTCTGTTTTAATCTGTGTAACTGTACATGGACCAGCTTGAACAACTGTTACAGGAATTGCTAATCCTGTTTCAGGTTCAAAAACTTGTGTCATTCCTAGTTTTGTGCCAAGGATACCAACTACCACTGTCGCTCTCCTTTATTTTTTTTATGCACTACAACAATATTTATTCATGGAAATCAATCGTCATTTTTATTATTCAATGACTGGTTTATATCCAATCCTAAATGATACTATTAATCTTTAGGAATTACGCAGAAACCAGGTTTATTGATGAAATTTGGTGATTTGAAAACAATAATCAGGGCAATAAACCCGGTTTCTTGTTTGGGTGTGTAAATCCTGAATCTAGATATCTTATATATAGCAGTCGAAGCAAAGATTAGGACATTTCTAAATCCTGAAATCCTTTAACAACTTCCTGTTCCCTGTTCCCT
>JASJEE010000452.1 GCA_030064835.1 Microcoleaceae cyanobacterium MO_207.B10
GATAGCTAAAGATGCGTTGTCTAAAGCTGGCAATAAGGTATTCTCGTAAATATATAAAATGGAAAAGTTGAGAATGAAATAGCCCTGGGTTAATAAGTAAGTTATATCAGTGCTTTTAAGGCTTTTATAACTAAATATCCAACACCTTTTTTTTACCTTGCCCTACTTAGTATTGAGAAATTTCACAATAATTAAAAGTATCAACTTTTATTGATACTTTCAGCAATTAACAATTAACAATTACCTCTCTCTAACAGGGATAGAATTGACACTCAAAGAAAAAATTTATTTTTTTTACTTGAAAGAGTCGGCTTTAAAACAAAATTATTAATTATTAATTCTTTGATGCCACCTCACATAAAATTGGTATAAAAAATTGAATGTGAGCGCATTCCACAGGAAATGCTTACGATTGTAATTTAAGCAACGCTCAGATAACTTATACCAATTTTCAAAAAGAATGTGATGCTTGAGCAAACTTCAACTATTAACTAATTAATAAAGTTTTTCCGGTTTTTCCCTTTTATAACCAGCCTTTTATTTGTTTTTCCTATGATTTAACCACACCCTACACCCCACACCCAAGATTGATAATATTTGTAGGAAACATTTATAAATTTGGTATTATCAACATCTGTAGAAACTGTGCAAAAAAAATCTAGTATCAGTTTGGGATAATTACTTATAAATAAAATATCTGATTTTTATCCTATTAAGGTTGAAGAGAAGATATTTTAATGTTTCCCTATTTCACTACTATCTTAATAATAACTGTTAAACCAAATATTTTCTAAGTTGATAGATATAGATATAGTTTACTGATTCTAGCTTCCTCATCCAATTCAATAAAATAAAAATCACTCAAATCAAGAATATTTTCCTGATTTAAAGACATAAAATAAGAATTATCAAAATAACCCTAAACAACTAATTGCTATTACCACGGTAGTCCAGAATCAAAATTTATTTTGGTAACAAACTGCATTATATAAAGCAAATTAGTAATTTGGGCCACAAAAAACAAAGGCAAAATTTAGTGGTGCTATCATAGATAGAACCATAACTAAAATCAGGTATACGGAGTTAAGTTAATGAGTCACGAAATCATAGCAATCAAAAGACCTGTTAGACCAGAACAACCAATTGAACCTACTCAAGCTGCATCTAAACCAGACACACCAACCCCATCAAAAAATACATTAAAAAATAGCCCATCGTCGAACACACACAGCATTCAAAAACCCAGTAAATCAGAAAGACCCAAAAAGCCAGTAAAACCAAAGCTCAAAGAATCTATAAAAGAAGCTAAGAATGCTCAGGGAAAGGTTTTTAGTTCCGGAGATAAAATTTTGGTATCAGCACCTTGGAGTAGTATGGTTCAGGCTGAAATTACTGGCTTTTATAAAAGTCCTGAAGGTTCAATTTGGGCAATTTTTATACCCCAAGAATCTCTACCTAACTGGAGTTGGGAAAAAGGTTGCATGCGGGCAGATTTATTAACAGAAGTATGATTAAAATTTGCCTAATCTAAGATTTTTTTAAACTGGAATAGGATAGGGATCGCATTTAATTAACAGAATTATATTTGATATGTGTCACAAATATTTATGTTAAGTCGATCTTGCTATCCTGCCAGTAAATAGACTTCTCCCGAAAAGAGGGAGTAGGGAGTAGGGAGAAATAATGGATGTTTTTTTAGAGTAATTGATTTGATTTTTGATTATTGGAGATATCTAATACCAATTTTAAAAAAGCTGGCCCTCGCGAAGGCGGGGGAATGTGATGCTTGAGCAAACTTCAACTATTAACTAATTAATCAAGTTTTTCGACTTTATCCCTTTGATAACCAGCATTTTTCTTTGTTTTTCCGATTATTTAACTACACCCAACACCCCACACCCAACACCCAAGATTGATAATATTTGTAGGAAACATTTATCAATTTGGTATAATGTATTTTTCAGAGAATTTTTGAGATACTCCTCTGCTTTTTCTACCATTACTATGCACCACCACTATTTTTTATATAGAATCCGGTTATATGGTATATATTTATAACTACTTTCATCTTTAATTTACCATCCCCCAGACTCCCCAAACTTCCCCCTCTTCCCACAGCTCCTACTCCCCCAACTATATAGTTAGGTATTAGTTAGGTATTCAACCAGATTTGATATTAGACAGTTGAAAATACTACACGAAATCCACAATCTGATCTTTTACCATCCGGAACGTAACTAGCACGAAAAGCACTGCGACAATATTTAGGAGGGAGACACCAAGTACCCCCACGTACAACTCGTCGAGAGTTATCTCCGTCCAATTCCCAAACACTACCATCAGACACCGCACCATAATAATTATCATGCCAGGGATCAGCGCACCATTCCCAGACGTTACCGTGCATATCGAATAATCCAAAAGCATTAGGGACAAAACTGCCCACATTAGTTGTTTGCTGGTGATGAATTCCTTGGGGGCCATACTTGTAATTATACTGGCCATTATAGTTTGCTACTGTAATAGTAATTGTCTCACCAAAATGATATGGAGAAGTTGTGCCCCCACGACAAGCATATTCCCATTGTGCCTCACTAGGTAGCCGATAAACTGTTCCTGTTTTCTGATAAAGGTGCTGACAAAATTCTACTGCATCATACCAGGATACATTTTCTACAGGGCGATTTTCTCCTGGAAATTCAGCAGGTTTTGTACCCATTATTAATTCCCATTGTGCTTGAGTAATGGGATATTTACTCATATAAAAAGACTCTAAACTAACTTGATGTTGTGGCAGTTCATAAGGTTCTTTTTCTGCTTCGTAGCTTGAGGCACCCATGATAAAATTACCAGCAGGAATATACACCATTTCCAGCTTAATTTCATTACTTAAGTTTTCAATTTTTTGATTTACTGTTTTTTGTTCCTGATTAATTTCATTTCCTTGAGAATCTAAACTAACGATTCCAAAGAATAATTTTTGAGTGATACTATTCTTTTGTACTTGACTACACTGGTCAGTAAGAGCTGCTTTTTTAACAGAATCACGCTCTCTTTGTTCAGTTCTTTCATTTAATACTTCTTGGATAATATATTGACTTTTTTCTTCTGAATCATCTTTGAGATTCTGAGCTTTTTCATAGTCATTTTTTGCTTTTTGTTCTTCTCCTACTTCCTGATAAATTTTGCCTCGATTATTATAGGCTTGAGAATGATTTGGTTGTAACTCTAATACCTGATTATAGTCGGAAATTGCCTCTTGATATTTTTCTATGGCAACATAAGCATTAGCACGATGATAATAGGCATCAATAAATTGAGGATTGAGAAAAATAGCGATATTAAAATCATCTATTCCTGCTTGATATGCTTCAGCTTGACAATGACGAATAGCGCGATTGTAATAAGTATTAACGACACTTAATTGAGCTTCATCTGCTAATGCTTTTAAACACTTATTTACCGAATCTACATAGGTAATATCTAAAGGAGATAGCACAGCTTCAATTTTTTTTAATAATAGAGTTGTTGTGTGGTGATCACCTCTAATTGGCAATTCTTTAGTTTCTATTTTCTTGATTGGCTCAAAGGGTGAATTTATGTTTCTTTTTTGATTCTGATCATCTGGATTTAAAGGGTCAGGTACTTGCCGTAATTATAACCAGATTAACAGTGCATAATTTAACTGACCTCTTGCCCAGGATTTATCATCTAAACTCGTTAAACTTTGAGCTAAATCTAGTGCTAAATCTGGGATTAAGTCTGGTAATTTACATTTAAGTTTATGATAAATATGACGATAATGTTCTAACAAGACTGTGACTAATTTATCTTGAATATTAGTATTAGGAATTTTGATTAATAAGCTTCCTAGTAACTCTGGTAGTAGAGGGCATTTCTGGTAGTTAAACAAATAATAATAATCCAGTGCTAATCCAGTCAAAATATTATGACAAAGCACAAAAAAATCAGCTAACTCTTGAGTATATTCTTCTGAATTTACCCGATATTTTCTGCTTCGTTTTGTGCCACGTTTTTGGTCTCTGATTTCTGCTTCGAGTACCCGTAGATTATATTCATCATCTCCACCCGCTTCGGTAATTTCTTCTACACTTTTTCCTGCTGCTAAAAGTTCTTCTCGTTCGGCTTTCCAAAGATTAGCTTTTTTCCTAGCCAAGGGATATAAAGCATCTTGCCAAGAAATAGATATTACTTTTTGATAGTGGGGAATTTCCTCCATCATATCCCACCAAGCTAAATAAAGCTTGAAATTATTACCATCAACTTTTGATTCTAATATTAAACTTGGTACAGATTTATGAGTCCAATGCAAAAGTTCTAATATTTCTTCGCTATCAAGAAGTTTATTTTTAATAGCTGCACCTAAGAATTTTGCTGGTCTAATTTGACTATGAATGGAGTAGTTAGAATTGAGAAGATCCCTAAGTTCGTCAATTATTTGGGCTTCAATTCTCGCAAAACCTCTAGCAGCATTGGGATATTCATCAAATTCTAGTGCAGATTGAGAAAGGATGATTAATGGTGGTACTGGTTGACTACCATTACTATATTGTTTATAAAAATCGAGGCTAGGAGTAGTCATTGACATTAAAGGATGGCTATCTAAAATACGAGCATATTCTGGAGAATTGACTATATTTTGTAAGTTTTTATTTGCGACCATAATCTGAGTTTCTCGGTCATATTGTTTAAGAGTAATATCCTGTTCTTTGCGTGCTTCGATGAGGCGTTTTTCAAATTTATTTTGGTCTTGTTGTTGGAGGTTTTGCCAGTAGTTTTTAAATTCTTCTAATTCTTTTGTCTTCTCTGAACTAAGTTCTGCTTGTTGTAATTTTTTGGAAAAAAATTCTCTTGTTTCTGTTTCCTCAAAGTATCGATGCAAAAATTGAGACTTTAGTTCTTCTAGTTGAAATTTTTGTTGCCTAGTAGCAAGCTCGGATTGAAATTTTTGCCGTGTTTCTGCTAATGGAAAATCAGCAGCTATTCTATCTAATAGATTCTGTTTGTGAGTGAAACTATTAATATTTGATGGAGTATACATTATGTTTAAGTTACTGTTGATGCTACTCACTAAATTTGTAATCCATTGCCAGACCATTTTCGTTGTCTCCTTACGGTTTAATTAACTCAGACGATTTAGTTTTTATTCGATCTTTTTTTATGGGTATAATACCAAGCGTGAAAAAAAGCCATGCCCTTGCGTATTCGGGGGTTGCTCCCGCGAAGGCGGGGGAATATTACAAATAAACTAGCTATAAAATAAT
>JASJEE010000088.1 GCA_030064835.1 Microcoleaceae cyanobacterium MO_207.B10
GGGCTATTTCATTCTCAACTTTTCCATTTTATATATTTACGAGAATACCTTATTGCCAGCTTTAGACAACGCATCTTTAGCTATCTGTAAAGCCAGTAAATTCATTGCTAAAATCTAGAATGAAATGACCCTGGCTATCAGCTATTGCTTTTAGTTGACGATAAAAGCTTGATTAATTGTCTTACTACAAAAGTTTGCTCCCTTGCCCTTAAAGTCTATTTTAATTTAAACATTGTTCTTAAGGAGTTAAGGAGAGACTCTTGTTGCTGTTTGCGCAGCATTCCCCAGGAAGAGCTGACAGCTAATAGCTGAATGCTTACATCATTAATATAAACTTCCCTAGATTTTAAGATGATCATTTATGGTTATAACAAACAACTTTGATAACAAAAACCCCTCAGTAGTTGCTCAAATTTAAGATAACCAAAATTTAGCGAACTGGTCCACTAAAAACCCGTTCCAGCTCCTTAAAATTCTCCAATACACGACCAGTTCCCAAGACTACACAAGAAAGAGGGTCTGCTGCAACATGGGTGACAATACCAGTTTCATGGCTAATCAAGGTATCTATCCCCTTTAATAAAGCACCCCCACCAGCCAACATAATACCCCTGTCAATAATATCTGCTGCTAACTCAGGAGGAGTACGCTCCAAAGTTCGCTTCACAGCCTCCACAATTATAGATAAAGGTTCGGCCATACTTTCTCGAATTTCTCCAGTTTTGACCGAAACAGTTCTGGGTAAACCTGACAAAAGATGTAATCCTCGAACCTCCATTGTAATTTCATTATCATCTTGGGTAGGATAAGCTGAACCCAACTTAATCTTGATATCTTCAGCGCTTCGCTCACCGATGACCAAACTATGGACTTTTTTCATGTACTGGGTAATCGCATCATTAAGTTCATCACCTGCCACACGTACAGATTCACTCAAAACAGTACCCTGTAAACTCAGGACAGCAACTTCTGTAGTTCCCCCGCCAATATCCACAATCATATTGCCAGTAGGTTCAGCCACAGGCAACCCGGCACCAATAGCAGCAGCCACAGGTTCATCAATCAACCTCACATCTCTCGCTCCTGCTTGAGCTGCAGCTTCCATTACAGCTCGCCTTTCAACACCTGTTACTCCACTAGGAATACCAATCACAATTCTCGGAGAAACCAAAGCCTTTCCTTCATGGACTCGCCTAATAAAATGTTTAAGCATTAATTCTGCTGTGTCAAAATCAGCAATTACCCCATCTCTTAGGGGTCGCACAGCAATTACATTGGACGGAGTTCGTCCCAACATTTTTTTTGCTTCTTCTCCCACTGCTATGGAAGTTTTTAACTCTTGGTCCACGGCCACTACAGATGGCTCTTGCAGAACAATACCTTTACCAGATATATATACAAGTGTATTAGCAGTACCCAAGTCAATCCCCATATCCCGGGATAAGGAAAAACGATTTATCAGACCCACTGGCTTTTGACCCCCAAAATCAAATGCTATTTTGTTTAATCTTTTCCACTCGCTATAGTGAGGTGGATGTTTTAATTTTCTTTCCAGGTTTTCTATAATTTATTTAGCAATATTTAGCAAAAAAACCTGAAAACTAACTATTGATGAATGACAATATTTAAACTATTTCACTCTTCTAATTAAACTTATCAACTAGCCTAATTTAGTTGCTGAATAGACCAATAATTCCAGAAACTTACTAGAATATAAAACTCAGGGTATTGTTTGTTATACAATTCTTCATAATATATTTCTTGATTTCT
This sequence comes from Microcoleaceae cyanobacterium MO_207.B10, assembly GCA_030064835.1. Classification (GTDB taxonomy): domain Bacteria; phylum Cyanobacteriota; class Cyanobacteriia; order Cyanobacteriales; family Microcoleaceae; genus JASJEE01. The sequence goes on from JASJEE010000088.1 coordinate 1,771, forward strand.
AGCAAAAGTTTATTTTTTTTGGTTTTACCTACTATAATGTCATTTTAGTTGGCTGTTTTTTTTGGTATTATTATTAGGTAAATTTAACTATCCATCAAACCATGATGGAAGTTCCAAATGGTAAAAATCTAATAAAAACTAGCTTTAAGCTTGAGTTTTAGATTTTTCATTTTAATGTTTATCTGTACCTATCTAACTATTCTATACCAACTAAATATTTTCAGCTCATATACTGCCGTTGACTACATCTTTTTTTGACTACAGACATACAGTCTAACTGTAGATTTAATACTTTAATTAAAATGGAATAGTCTCACAAAAATCCAAAAATGAGTAAATATTTATCCCAATTTTTTTGGTAATAATTGCTCAAGAAATATAACTGAAGTCAACTCAATGATGTTTGTTATTCATCAGTCTACCCCGACTGAATCATAAAACCATTCAAACTAATCTAACTGTCCTTGCTTTCATAGTGCAATAACCAGGGAATAAAATCCGGATGAAGTATTTAGATGAAAATATTATTGAGTCTTTAGTAGTTTTAGTATATTCTCGTATATGCAAAGTTAGAAGTTTATTATTATAAATAGTATATTATGAGTCTCAATGTTGTGACTTTAGTGGGTAGGGTAGGTGGAGACCCTAATGTTAGATACTTTGAGTCAGGCAGTGTAGTATGTAACTTAACTTTGGCAGTAGATCGTCGAAGCCGTAACACTGACCAACCTGATTGGTTCAATTTAGAAATATGGGGCAAAACAGCAGAAATTGCTGCTGACTATGTTCGTAAGGGCAGCTTAATAGGGGTTAAAGGCTCCTTGAAACTAGATTATTGGCAAGATAATGGTACAGGAGCAAGTCGTTCTAAACCAGTGATTCGTGTATACCAATTGGACTTATTAGGGTCTAAACGCGATAATGATTCTACTGCGACCAACAGCTACGATGAATTTTAATTTTGAAATTTGATAAAAATTATTGTGAGTGAGTCAATTCTAGAGCAAATTCTGAAACTGGCTGGCCAGAAAGCTGAAGCTGTAGAAATCTACTATCTATCAACTCAGAACACACCGATAAAATTTCAAAATAATCGTTTGAAGTCTCTACAAACAAAAGCAACAGAAGGAGTAGCTCTAAGATTAATTTATCAAGGAAGACTGGGTTTTGCTAGTTCCACAGATTTGACAAGAATTGAAGATTTAGTTGATGGGGCAATTCAAACATCGAAAGTAGGTGAGCCTGTAGAATGGAATTTTGCTCCATCTTTTCATTTCAGTTGTCCTCAAAAAAACTATAGCTTACCTCCAATTAACCAATTAATTGCATCAGGCCAAAAAATTATTGAAGGAGTGCATAGCTACAATCCAGATATCCTAGTCGATGTGAATTTTAATCTTAGCAGCACAAATATTAAAATTCTGACCAATACCGATCTATATGCACATAGAGTAACTCAATTACTCAGTGGGAGTATTTCTGGTAATTTGGTTAAGGACGAAGATTTTCTCCGTATATCTAGTTCAGATTTGGTCAGTGATACTCCCTTAGATATCGATCTACTTCTACAAAAGCTGATACAAAAATATCGATGGGCCGAAAAATCAGCTAATATCAGCAGTGGAACTTTCCCTGTATTTTTTACTCCCAGAGCCTTAGCAAGTGCGATCGCCAGGCTATTTAAAACTGTTTTGTCTGGAAAAGCTGTGGCTCAAAAAGCCTCTCCTCTAACAGAGAAAATGGGACAAACTCTTTTTGATTCTCGCTTTACCCTATTTGAAGACCCCAATATCGGACCCAATACTTGTCCATTTGATGATGAAGGTATTGAAACCAGAGCCAAAAATTTTATAGAAGCAGGAACTTTGACAAATTTCTATTGGGACCAAAAATGGGCATCTCGTGCTAAATGTCAGTCTACTGGCAACGGTTTTCGGAGTGGACTATCTCAGCCCAGTCCTAGTTTAGTGAATCTGAGTATTAGTCCAGGGTATAGCTCAGAAAGTCAATTGATTGAGAATATAGAAGAAGGTCTGATAGTAGATCAAGTCTTAGGAGCTGGCCAATCAAATCAACTGGCAGGAGAATTTTCTGTCAATTTAGATTTAGGTTACAAGGTAGAAAAAGGTGAAATAACAGGGCGAATCAAGAATACAATGGTCGCAGGTAATATTTTTGAAGCATTTAAAAATTTGGTAGATATAGGGAATTTTCCAGAAATGGTTGGTGGTAGTTATTATCTACCATGTATTCTATTTCAAAAATTAGGTGTAGCAGCAAGGCAGAGTTAGATATGAAGGTATTTAAATTTATTTTTATTAGTTTATTGGCAATTTTGCTATTGAGTGGGTGTGTTCAATATGAAGTGGGAATAAATTTTCAGAGTCAAACTCATGGTGAAATTATTCAGCATATTAAACTAGCTGATAAGTTAAGTAGTTTTAGTGGAGAGATAGTTTCTGAGTGGTTAAATAGTGTAGAAACGAGAGTGCGTCAGTTACAGGGTAAAACTAAAAATATATCTAATCAAGAAATTTTAGTGACAATACCATTTAATAATGGAAATGAATTGGAAGAAAAATTTAACCGTTTTTTCCAACCCATAGAATCACAAGAATATCAAAACTCTTCTCAAGATGTAGAGACAAATTTACCTAAATTAGAATCTCAGATTGAAGTAAGCCAAAAAAATTTATTCTTGGCATTACGGAATAAATTGACAATGAATTTAGATTTGCGATCGCTATCAATATTATCTACTACTAACAACAGTGTAGTTGTGAATCCTGGTGGATTATTAGACTTACAATTTAGGTTAATAAGTCCTTGGGGTTTTAGCAAAATTAAAGATACTGGAAATAATATTATATATTCCCAGGATAAAAATCAGATTGTCTGGAAACTAAAGCCTGGAGAATTAAATACTTTAGATGCGATATTTTGGATTCCTAGTCCTATAGGAATAGGTGCAATTTTAATCATGGCATTTGTTTATGCTGGCATAGCTTTAAAATATCAAATATTACCAAAATTAGGCATAGGAAAAAATTAATAAATTTACTTTAATGTAAATCTATCTATTGACATAGATTAGACAAGTTATCTTAAATCATAAGATGTCGAAAAAAAATATAATCTGGTTTTTGAAGATATCTTGCCAATTGATACTAGCCAGGTATAAACTAATTGTTGGCAATTATCAGTTAATACAAAAAAAATGAGGCCGATAAACTTTTTGCTGATTTTCTTAGTTTGTCTAGCGTTAGTTTTATTTAGTTTACAGAATACTGAACCAACAACCATCAAACTTATTCAAGGTATCCAGTTAGAAGCTCCATTGTCTGTAGAACTAGTTATTGCTACAGGATTAGGAGCAGTCTTAGCATGGCTATTTAATTTGTGGTCAAGAATGGAACGTACTATTGCAAGTTTAGGAGAAATGCGGGAAATTCGGATTAGAAATCAACGCATTGAAAAACTAGAGGAGGATATAGAACGTTATCAAGCAGAACTAAAAGAAAAACCTAGTTTACCATCAACAGAAACTTTATCTGAAGCCGGAAAAATTAACGCAGCAGAAGCTTCTGAAATTAAAGAAAGTTAAATAGGTAAAATTCTAGATGCAACTTTCTAATTAAGTACCCTAAAAAATCAAAACTTGCTTTGATTTACTTTTGATTTGATTGGGTGTTTGTGTTTAAATCATAACTACCTTTGGGATTTGGATTTTTTTCCCATGTACAAATCCCACACTTATAAGTTAGCTATTTCGTAACAAGTGTGGGACTATATATTAGGATAGATTAATACTAGTCTAAAATTTACTAATTAAACTATATAAAAATTTAAGGCCATGACAGTTGCAGTTCCCCAAGTGTCAGAAACCCTTTCAGAAGGAATTGCCCTATTAATAGACCTGGCAGAAAGGGGAGAAATTAATCCCTGGGATGTCCAAGTGATCGAAGTCATTGATCGCTATTTAAGTAAACTTGCTCCTGAATCAGATATTCAAGAAGGAGATGATTTTGCTAATCTATCTCAGTCAGGTCAAGCATTTTTATACGCATCAATATTAGTTTGGCTCAAAGCAGATAGCCTTGCTAATTCAGAATCATCTGAAACCAATGCAGAAATTACCGACGGGACAGAAATTCTAGAATCTGAAGATAATTTAGAAGTGGTAAAAACACCTCTAAAACTGGAGCAACAACTGCGTCGTCGTGCTGTAGCTCCTTCACCCCGTAAACGTCGTGTTACTCTTCAGGAGTTAATCGATCAGTTACAGCTTATCGGGTCTGCTATAGAGGAGAGAAAAGCACGTCCTCGTACTCGTAGAACCAGCTCAAAAGCACGGGATCAAGCTACTAGAGTAATTGCAGAACTAGCCCACCAAGAAAATTTGGTAGAAACCGCCAGTGAGCTAGAAAGGTTTCTGCTAGATAAATTACCACAGATCACTGAAGGCTGGTTAGAATTTGACCATCTTTTGGAATTATGGTCTTCAGCTTTACAGTTTCAAGCTATTGGCCATGAAGATCAAAAGCAACAGATGAATGTCCAAGTAAATTCAGATCGAGTAGGTGCATTTTGGGCATTATTATTACTTTCTGCTCAATCTAAGGTTGAATTGCACCAAGAGGAATTTTATCAAGACCTGAACATTCGGACTATTCCGTCAGTTGCACAGGAAGGTTAAATTTCTGACTACTAGACTGACACAGCTAATTTTGTCCAAAATTTTCAGGTGCGTTAGAAGGCTTAAACTCAAACGATGAAAGTAATTCAGCAATCCTTCGTCACGCACTATTTTAGATATGTCAATCCACTACTCAGTTTTTTTTACTGAAATTATCTTACTATAGCGCTGTGCGCAGGGAACAGGGAACAGGGAACAGGGAGAATAAATTGCGGATAATATAAGGCTTTTAGCTCTTGGACACCTCCTGCAATTTGTAAATATGCCAGCGCACATTGCTATATTTAAGAATGTATGTAAGAAATCTTTATACTTAGTATCTATTTACAGTTGCAAAATAGAATCATAACTATGGTGGGTGAAACTCCATCTAAATTATTTTCAGGGGCAAGAATAGCTTTTCTCTACAGTAATTTGCTATGGCAATGAATTACAACTAAAACAAACAATCAAAGTTGTAAAAAAAATAATAATAGATAAATATCATAGCTAATATTTTAAACATGAAAAATTATAATTTTTGCCAATTAAATATAGCATTTATCATAAAAATGAGGTACATTTACGATCCCCCGCGTATCCCCCTTTTTAAGGGGGACTTTTTGTTGCCTCCCCTTTTTAAGCGGTTCCCCCCTTATCAAGGGGGGTTAGGGGGTATCTAAAACTGTATCTCACCAATTTGAGAAACGCTATATAAGAAACTTAACTATTAAAAAAAATGGTTATGCTAGGTTTTGATGATGATATTATTATAGTTGATGATTGAAAATTTAAAGACATCAAAAACAATTTTAAACAGGCTAAATTAATTTATGATTCAGCCTTGGAAAATATCTAAATTTTTGACAGAATGGAAACAGGAAAAGTAGTTATTTACAGCCATAACTACTTTTCTTGAGCGAAAATCTGTAAATGGTACAGTCATCAAATTAAATTCCAGACCTTTAGGTATAAATATAGTCATTTCAAATAAGAATGAAACACTTTTTCTGCTAAAACCATTTAACGGTAAGAAATGCTCGTCTCAATCTGAACTGAAATGACTTTAAATAGGAATATCTGTGATGTGTTGAATTAGATAATCGACCCATAAATAAGGTTAGTAATTTTTGTGACTAGTTGACATCAGGAAGTAGAATGTCTTTTGTCAGGAGAACATCAGACCAAAACTGAGTTTTAACTCAGCTACCGAATCTACTCAATGAAGCAGGAAAATTCAGTCATTAGCGATCGCTATTGGTATTAGGTATTTTACCTATCTACCTTTAGATATATCGGAAAAAAAAACCCCACTCTGCTTTTGTCTGCGTTAAGCTAAAGTTTTTACGGAGTCCAAAGGGTGGGTTTTTAACAAGACTAAAAATATTTTTGGCATAAGCTGGAGGAAAATAAAATGAAAGCCATGATTCTGGCTGCTGGTAAGGGAACCCGCGTTCGTCCAATTACTTATAAAATCCCTAAACCGATGATTCCCATTCTGCAGAAACCAGTAATGGAATTTTTAGTGGACTTGCTCCGTCAACATGGTGTTGACGAGATTATGGTTAATGTGAGCCATTTAGCTAAGGAAATAGAGGACTATTTTCGTGATGGTCAAAAGTTTGGGGTGCATATTGGTTATTCTTTTGAAGGTCGAATAGAGGATGGAAATTTAATTGGGGCAGCACTTGGTTCCGCTGGTGGGATGAAACGAATTCAAGATTTTTATCCTTACTTTGACGATACATTTATAGTCCTTTGTGGTGATGCTTTAATTGATTTGGACTTGACAGCTGCCATCAAGTGGCACAAGGAAAAAGGCTCAATGGCGACTGTGATTATGAAACCTATTCCTCGCGAACAGGTTTCTAGTTATGGGGTAGTGGTCACGGATGAAACTGGACGGATTAAAGCTTTTCAGGAAAAGCCTAAAGTTGAAGAAGCTCTTAGTACCAATATAAATACTGGTATCTATATATTTGAGCCAGAAGTGCTTGACTATATTCCCTCTGGTGTTGAATTTGATATTGGTAGTCAGTTGTTTCCAAAATTAGTAGAGAGCGGAGCGCCATTTTATGGTGTGGCAATGGATTTTGAATGGGTAGATATTGGTAAAGTACCAGATTACTGGCGAGCAATTAGGGATGTGCTACTGGGGCAAATTAAAAATGTCTCTATTCCAGGTAAGGAAGTATTCCCAGGAATTTATACTGGCTTAAATGTCGCAGTTAACTGGGATAAGGTAGATGTTCATGGACCTGTATATATTGGTGGTATGACCAGAATTGAAGATGGAGCTAAGATTGTTGGTCCTAGCATGATAGGTCCTAATTGTTGGATTTGTAGTGGAGCTACTGTTAGCAGCAGTGTAATTTTTGAATATTCTCGTTTGGGTCCAGGAGTTCGTTTAATTGATAAGTTAGTATTTGGTCGCTATTGTGTGGATAAGACTGGAGCGTCTATTGATGTTCAAGCTGCTGCTCTTGATTGGTTGATTACTGATACTCGCCATCCTTTTCCTTCTAATCCTCCTCTAGAACATGAAACAATTCAGGATTTTCTTAATCAAAATGGCTAGTTGATTTGGGGAAGAGTATATCAGGAAATATAAGTATCATTAGTCGTTTCAAATAAAAATCAGACGGCTAAATTCCCAATCTGATCACCGTTACATTCAGGTTAATTTTCTGAATCTTAACTGGAATGATTATGACTTAAACTTTTTCTGAATTAAAAGATGCTTCAGACAGAGTTTCCTAAATTAGAAAATTTCACTTTTCTCTACTAATATTAGGGGCGTAATTATGCCCTTAATATTAGTTTTTTTTGGTTATTTTGGTGTTTTTTAATCACTCAAATAAGTATAACTGCTAAGACTACGCTCATAATTTTGTAGTAACATTCGTGATTCTTTGATCGTAATTTTTTCTTCTTGTAAAGCTTGTTCAGTCTGGCGACGAATACTTTCTACTAAACCATCGGAATTATACTGAACATAACTTAGTACCTCTGTCATAGTATCGCCCTTGACAACGTGTTCTATTTTGTAACCGGAAGGAGTTAATTTAATATGAACAACATTTACATCTCCAAATAAGTTATGTAAGTTTCCCATTATTTCTTGGTAAGCACCTCCGAGAAATAATGCTAAATAATATGGTTCGGAGATTGAAGCTATTGGTAATGCAGAATTTTCTACAGTGTCACTAGCGGTAGATTGGAAATATTTATAAGTTAATTTGAGTGGATGTAATTCTAACAATAACTTGACATCTCGCAAATCAATAAATTGGTCGATTTTGCCATCACTGTCACAGGTAAGGTCAGCTAATATCGCTTTTTCTGTAGGTTCTTCATCTAACCTATGAATAGGCATAATTGGAAATAATTGATTAATTGCCCAACTATCTGGAGCAGATTGAAAAACAGAGAGATTAATGTAGTAAATAGATGCCATGATTTTTTCCAGGTCTTCTAAATCATCTGGAATATATTCAGAACTTTTTAATATCTCTTGAATCTTGCGAAAACAACCCCAGTATAATTTTTCTACCTTGGCACGTTCAGTAATACTCAGATAACCAAAATTAAATAGACTGATGGATTCTTCTTTGAATTGAATAGCATCGTGATATGCTTCCTGGTAATTTTTAGGGTTGATAGATTGATAAGTTTCATAGAGATTTTGCAAAATTAAATGTTCATCTTTTGTGATTATTTCAGCTTCTTGATTGGGAACTTGACTAACTCCTAAAACATCAAAAACTAAAACTGATTGATGGGATGCGACTGCTCTACCACTTTCACTTACTAATATTGGAGGTAATATATTTTTCTCTTCACAAGCTTCTTTAACTTCTGCCACAATATCATTAGCATAGTTCTGCATATCATAGTTTTTAGAAGCATAAAAATTTGTTTTAGAACCATCATAATCAACCGCTAAACCACCACCTACATCTAAGTATTTCATATTCGCTCCTAGTTGAGCTAATTCCACATAAATTTGACTCGCTTCCCTAATAGCATCCTTAATCACACTAATTGAAGAAATTTGCGAGCCAACATGAAAATGTAAGAGCTGTAAAGAATCTAAAATACCCGCACTTTTTAACTGATTCACAACTTGAATTATTTCGGGAATATTGAGACCAAATTTAGCCCGATCGCCTGTAGTTCCTGCCCAACGACCGATACCTTTAGTGCTAAGTTTTACCCGAACTCCGACTACAGGTTTAATATTTAATTTTCGACTAGCTTCTATCACTAATTGTACTTCTTCTACCTGTTCAATCACAATTATTGGTGTTTTTCCTAGTCTCTGAGCTAGCATTGCTGTCTCTATATATTCTCGGTCTTTATATCCATTACAAATTATTAAAGCACCAGGAGTATTTAACGTAGCTATAGCAATTAATAATTCTGGTTTTGAACCTGCTTCTAAACCAAATTTATTAGGTTTACCAAATTTAACTACTTCCTCTACTAACTGACGATGTTGATTACACTTTACAGGAAATACACCGCGATAGGAATTTTTATATTTATAACGAGCGATCGCTTTAGAAAAGCAAGCATTTAACCGCTCAATTCTATCTTCAAGAATATCTGAAAATCTAATAATTAAAGGTAGTCCTATATTACGTTGTTTGATAGATTCAACCAATTCGTGGAGGTCTATAGAACCGCCTAAATCTCCTTTGGGAGAAACAGTAACATGACCAGCAGAATTAATTGAAAAATATGGATTACCCCATCCTTGAATTCTATATAATTTTTCGCTATCTTCAATTGTCCATACTTTTTTTGGTTTCGATTTGCTAGGCTCAACTTCTATTTGCTCAGTCTTATTTAATGAATTATTATTGTAAATTTCCGAGCCATTGTGAACTGTTATTGATTTTGAATCCATTTTATGTTATTTCTGAGATTAAACTAGAGATAATTTTAACTTAATCATTTGTAGTTTGTAGGAAGTAAATACCAAAATCTATTAGACATCTGCAATAATCAAAAATTAAATCAATTATCGTAAATAAAATATCAATTATTTGCCTCTCATCCCTGCTCCCTGCTCCTTCTTTTCTGAAGAGATTTATGACAGAGTTTTAGGTGTATCACTCCACTACACATATTCTTAGTAGCAGAGTGTCAAATCAGGTTAATCTGTATTGTGTATTCAGGAAATTTTTAAGGAGTATTAGTTTGGAACGCACCTTCATAGCTATTAAACCCGATGCTGTCCAGCGAGGACTTGTAGGCCAGATTATCAGTCGCTTTGAAGCAAAAGGTTTTACCCTGGTAGGTCTGAAAATGATGATGGTCAGTCGCGAACTAGCTGAAAAGCATTATGATGTTCACAAAGAAAGACCTTTCTTTAATGGGTTAGTTGATTTTATTATCTCTAGCCCAATAGTAGCGATGGTTTGGGAAGGTGAAGGAGTAGTTGCATCCGCGAGAAAAATTATTGGTGCAACTAATCCTTTGACTTCGGAGCCTGGTACAATACGGGGAGATTATGGAATTAGTATTGGCCGTAATCTTATACATGGTTCTGATGCCATTGAAACGGCTCAAAGAGAAATTAGTCTCTGGTTTAAAGAGGAAGAGTTAGCAATATGGGAGCCTGGTTTAACTAAGTGGATTGTTGAGTAATATCCAATCCAAATCCAATTCTATGCCCTTAATTCAAAATGCCTAAAAGTTTTGCCTCTTTAAGGCTGATAATTATGGGCAATTAAAATGATTTTATCTGATGTATAAATCAAGGTAGACTGGCTTTTTTTGTCTACTACATTTATTAATTTAGCTCCCTGATTATAGGGAGCTAAAAATTTAGTTTATTTTCACTCTTACCAAGATTTTTGAAATTAGGAGTTAATTGTAACTTTCTGTTTCTGAGCTATGAGTATTCCGCTGAGAAAATCCCCACATAAATATCACAGAAATTACAGAAATCATTAACCATTCCGGCGGAACTATTGCCGGATTAATTACTCTAATTAATAGTCTAATTCCGACTAATCCAACTGTAATATAACCAGCAGTTTCGAGATATCTAAATTCTTTTAACCAACGGATAAAAAGTCCCGCTAAAAATCTCAATGTAATAATTCCCAAGGTTGCACCTGTAAGAATTAGCCATGTTTCTTGAGAAACAGCGATCGCTGTAGTGACACTATCGAGAGAAAAGGCCAAATCTGTCAGAGCAATCAGAGGTATTACTTGCCAAAGAGATTTGTATTTGGGACTATGATGTTCTCCCTCCTCATCATCCTCTGATGTCAAGAATTGAAAAACTAACCATAAGAGATAGATAGCACCTAGCAGTTCAAACTGCCAGAAGTTAATTACCCAGGTAGCAGCAACAATCATCATCATTCGCAGCGCAAAAGCAACCAGCAAACCAATATTGAGTGCTTGACGCTGTAACTTTTTGTTTTCTAAGCTTTGAGATATTGAGGCTAAGGCAATTGCATTATCTGCAGATAATACTGCTTCCAAACCTACCAGTATGGCCAATAGTAGTATGTTATCAATAGAAATAAAGGATTGATATTCAATCAGCATATTCAGCACTAAAAACGTGTTTCTTAACTACTTGTTAATTTAGGATTCAAGTTGAAAAGTCTATTTTCTTGAAAAAAGTTTTCTTTTCTTAACTTATCTTAACATCTATCTAAGTATTTGAGCTAGTCTTGGGATCGGGACAAATCCCATAGCTGCAAAAAGCAGAAAATACTTAAACAATCAGGGCAGAAAAATAAATTATTGTTACAACTTGAAACAATAATAGTCGGTGAATTTGCCAGTTATGGGTAGAATATGAAAAATTAACTGTAAAGTATAACTACAAAAAGTAGGAGTTTTTGAATCATGGCTTTATCTGATACCCAAGTATTGGTTGCTCTAGTAATTGCCTTAATCCCAGGAATTCTAGCATTCCGACTCTCAACTGAACTGTACAAGTAAAATCTGATTAGGCAATATCATCCAAACTTGTCCCAAAATTTATTTGTTGACATATCATAAAACTTTTGCTTTTTAGCTAATACAAAGCATAATTTTATAAATCAACAAGATAAAAACTGTTGGGGCAAGTTTTTTTTGGAAATACATATCAAAAATAGTTAAAAAGTTCTTTCAAATATGACTTTCTTTGATAAAACTGGTAGTATGCGATTAGGAATCACTATAAAAAACACCAGGCACTAAAAAAAATCAACGTGCTTCTCTCAAACCATAAGTTAAAAATCTAAAATGCTAATTGATAACTATTTTGAGTATTGTGTTTGTCTCTCTTAGAGATAATAGATAAGTATCTACATATCTTGATATAAAATTTATTTAGTTTAGGTTATAGACAGGCATGACCTTGTTAAATTAAAATGTTTTTTAGAAACTGAATACAAAGCTTTTAGGTTGAGCATAAAAATCAGGTAAAAGTAGACAATAATATTAGTTATCTGAACCTGAAAAAATTATCTCTATTATGAGGTATCATCTAAATATTCAAAATATTTTATGTATCTGATTGCCTTCAATCTTTGAATATTTAGTTTAATATTTACTTGATAAATCAGCTATCAATTACAAAAGCTTGATTTTTTTTAAGACTTAACTGATTCCAAGTTATGTATTAAAGATTTACATCCTATTGCAGATTTATGAATTACCAGCTATCAAGTCATCATTAGTATTAGTTAGTAATACTGCAAGTTTTTTGTAACTTAAGATGTGTATCTAATTTACCTGAAATCTTCTGTCTTTAACTAAAGCCTTGTGATATGAACTACAGACTAGAAGTAAAGGTTTTATTTTTTCTCTGTAGTCAAGTTATACTTTTATATATTATTCTTGTGATTCAGAAAGTAACCACTATAAAAAAAACCAAAAAAAATTTATATTATTATTGATTAATTGAGCTGAAAAGTAGAAACTGAAGCTTAAGTATTTCCTAAGTAATGCTTACACTGAAGCCAACAAATTTAACTTCTTAACTAACCTTAAATTTTAAGAATATAAAAACAATTATGATTATTCACAAACACAATTATTAGTAAATCATACCAATCAAATTATGCAAGCTATTAAACAAATTAAAACTGCTCCCATATCTCCAAATAAGCCTAGTGAAATAAAAGCTAGAGTAATCTCGAAAAAAAAAACAACAAAATCTGCTAATCCTTATCTAGGGATAACAATAGAAACCACAGCTAAATTGTTAACTAATCTTGTACTTTCTGTGTGTGCTACTTCAGCTTTATTGAAACTGTGGCCTTATTACCAATCTGTTCAAGAAAAGCTAGAAGTGATAAATTCTGAAATTCAAAGCACAACTGAAAGGCTTAGTAATGAAAAGGCTGATTTTAGTCGTTACTTTGATCCTAGCCAAACTCAAACCATTATGCAAGAACAAAGTAATCGGGTAGATCCTAGTCAAATACCGATAATTTGGCGAGAAGATAATGGTGTTAAACCTAGTCCGGAATCTACTTCCTCAGATTCCTAGTAATATTAATTAACTGATAATTACTGTTTGTATTGTTGGTTTTTAAAAAGAAAAATTTTGCTGAATATTTCCACTCAATTCAGCAAAATTAATATCAATATTCCAAATTTAAACTTCTCTATATTAGAGGTACTGTTAACTGTTAATTGATAACTGAAATAACCTAAGCTGCATTTGCTAAGACAACTTGAGATTTTAAAAGCTTCACAGCAGCTTGATATTGTTTATCAACTTCTGTAGTAATTTGATTAGGCAAAATTGGGTCTTGTTCCACTACCACATCTGGTGTAATACCCTGCTTATTAATATCTGTATGGTTAGGAGTTTCATATTTGGCCACTGTCACAGCCAATCCTGCCCCATCAGATAAATCAAATAAAGATTGAATTAAACCCTTGCCAAAAGTTTTTTCACCTACCAGTAATGCACGACCATTGTCTTGAAGGGCACCTGCAAGAATTTCACTAGCACTGGCCGTTCCCTGATTCGTTAGTACAACTAATGGGCCATTAGTTACTGCTGAACCTGAAGCTGTAAAGCTGCCGAGAATTCTTTGTCTATTGACTGTGAAAACAATAGTACCTTCGTCTAACCACACACGAGCAATTTCTACGCCAGCTTGTAATAGTCCTCCTGGATTATTGCGTAAATCTAGTACATAACCAATAGCTCCCTGTTCCTCAAAATTTTCTACTGCTTGTTTTACTTCTGCCGTAGCATTAGCATTAAATTGACTAAGACGAATATAGCCAATTGGTCCGGTTTCGGAATTAGATTTTAATTCTGCATAAACTGGATTAATCTCTATTTGATCCCGAATTAGTTTGATGTCTTCTGGTTGATCGCTGCTTTCTCTTAAAATTGTCAGTACCACAGAAGAGCCTATAGGTCCTCGCATTCTATTTGCCGCTTCATCCAAAGAGTATTCTGTGGTGGATAGGCCATCAATTTTGAGAATAAGATCGCGAGCTTGGATACCTGCAGCTTCTGCGGGAGATCCCTCTAGGGGTGAAATAACAGTTAATGCTCCAGTTTGAGGGTCTAAAGCTATTTGTAAACCAACTCCTGTTAGTTCTCCAGAAGTATTAACTTGTAAATTTCGATACTCCTGTGGTTTCAGGAGGCGTGTAAAAGGATCGTCTAGGGTTGCCAACATTTCCTTAATAGCACCATAAGTCTCGTCTCGACTTTTCAGGGGCTTTTTCAGTAAATCTTGACGCATAAACCACCAGTTTTGATGGTTAAAAGAATCATCAACATAAGCTAAGTTGACTATACGCCAAGCTTCGCTTAATAAACTCTGTTCATCTGTTAATGCAACGGCAGATGATGTCCAAAGTCCCCAAGTTATGATAACTGGGAAGATTAATAAAATTGCAATTTGGAAAAATTTGTTTTTCATAGCACAAAAATATTTAATTATCAAGGTTTTTTATTGGCCGATATTTTAGATTGTTGCATAAAAATTTTTGGTAAATCACAATCCGCTTAGACCATAATATTTGGTGTCTTGTATTTACTATAACCAAGTGTTCAGGCTATAGATAATCTACAAAAATACGTAAATACTTCAGAATAAACCACTATATCTTGCAAATTTCTACTGACAATAGCCAAAAAAATCAATATTTTTCTTTGGATAAATACAGAAATAAACATCATATTTATGTCAATATCTTGGGATTATATTTATCTTTATAATATATAAAAAATAAAATTGACAATCGTCAAATATTGATTTTAATTTACATTTTTTTTGACTAATTTTTTGGGGTTAAGAAAATAATTACAGAAGACTCCAAGTTTATTAGGCATAGATTATCCAATTATGATTTTAATCATTGAAGATTGTGATCAAGTCACAAAAGAAGCTACCTAATTTTCAGACGGTGACTCATCTGAAAACTTTTTATGAACAAGTTTTTTAGTGTGAATTAGAGGGTCTTTGGCACAGGTTATTCATCGTTATCTGATCTACATCGGTTTCCTATAGATGTGATTAAAATTGACCAGTTTTTTGTGCAGTCTTTAGGTAAAGAGTCGTCTATTATGACTATCACTTGAGGGTATTGAAACCTTAGAAAAATTTAGGCAAGTGGAAAGTTTTGACTGTGACGATGCTCAAGGATACTTTCTTTCTCATCCCCTTCCTGTAGAGGAAGCTGAAAAACTCATAGATAATCCAGACCCCTTGGAAAGGAAGTTCAGCAATCAGCGATGATAGGGATTTTGCTTGACATAAATTATCATTTGTGATATTTATGTCTGCACTAGGAGCTTGAGTTATACCAAATTCAATAAAGATTGTTACAGTAAAATCCGGACAGCAAAGGATAGGAATATTTACACTTGTTGGTAGTGCGTCAAGGAAGTGTGGGAAGTGTGGGAAGTGTGGGAAGTGTGGGAAGTGTGGGAAGTGTGGGAAGTGTGGGAAGTGTGGGGAGTGTGGGGAGGGTGGGGAGACGTCCGAAAGTAGGAGGAATAATTGTAGGGTGTATCTTGATTGGGAAGTGTCTTGAT
>JASJEE010000089.1 GCA_030064835.1 Microcoleaceae cyanobacterium MO_207.B10
ATAATTAATAATTAATAATTACCTCTCCTTAAAATAAATAAAATTCCTAAAAGCAAAAACTTTCCTCTTTTTTCAGTTACATAAAATGCTTTATACTTTAATCATTTAATTATTTAATTATTCGGCAATAGATACTTACTGATTCATAATTGTAAAAAACGTTATTTAATACCAAATTTAAGAAAGATTGTTAATGTAGCAATATTGTTTGAAAATGCTATGATTTGATTTGATTAATTACTTAATTGTTGAAGTTCCTCTGAAGTATCGCATTATTTTTGGTTGGTATAACAGTTATAGTAAATGAAAAATTTTAGATAATTTATGAACTATTTAGCTCATTTGTATTTAGCCAACAATACTCCTGAATCACAAATAGGTAATCTATTAGGTGACTTTGTTAAAGGAATTTTAGCAGAATATGAAGTTATTTACAGCCCAGAAATTATTCAGGGAATTAAAACTCATCGTCAAGTTGACTGTTTTACTGACAGACACCCAATTTATATGATAAGTAAAAATCGGATCAGCAATAACTATAGCCGTTTAGCGGGAATAATTATTGATATTTTTTATGACCACTTCCTCGCAAATCATTGGCATTTATTTTCTCCGGTAAGTTTGGATGAATTTGTCAAAAATGTTTATCTTGTTTTAAGCAAAAATCAGACTATATTACCAGATAGATTAAATCGTATATTACCGAAAATTATATCTGAAAACTGGCTTTGTTCCTACAAAACAATCTCTGGTATTAACCTCACTTTTGCTCGTTTATCTAAACGTTTGAAGTGGAAAAATAATCTCGCTACTGCGAGTAATGAACTAATCAAGAATTATACTGAACTTGAATCTGATTTTTTGAGTTTTTTTCCAGAACTAATTAACTATGTTCAAAATCTGGATAATTTTTATCTTGAGCAAGAGCATAAATAATTTAGAGCAAACGAGAAAATAAATTAGAAATTAATCGCCATATTAATGTTACTCCTATTGCCATGAGACCAGCAAAAACACCAATCAATAAAATCCCAACTACTATATTTTGAGCATTAATAAAATTCCTAATAGCCATCCGTAAGTCTGGCACCAATAAAACCAATACCAAAGTAATACAGTTAATAATAATTAAATCAGCAACTTTGAGCCAACCACGATATTCACTCCAGATAAAACCTGCAATAACAAACAACCACACTAAATAACTAATACCTGTTTTACCCATAATAATAGCAGCAGCGATAGCTAATAATATGCCTTCAAAACAAGTAAAAACTACTTTACCCAATAATTCTCCACGCACAAATATAGATTGAGCAGAAATAGACTTAGATATTGGTAAAGAAGTTGATGAATTTAGTATAGTTGATGGTTGAGGTGACTCTCTTAATAAAGCTAATACTTCTGTGGCGGAACTATAACGTAAATTAGGAGCATTTTGAAGCATTTTATTTAATATCTTAGTTAAGCGATCGCTCACTTTAGCATAATCTTGCCAATGCCATTTATTTCTATAAGAATCAAACAATTCTGTAGTAGGTTTACCAGTTAATAAATAAACGCAAGTAACTGCTAAAGCATATAAATCTGTAGCAGGATATATCTGACCTCCCTGCATTTGTTCTGGGGGAGCAAAACCCAAAGAATAAATACCAGTTGATGTAGTTGACTGACCAGAAACACCACTCATTTGTGCTTGAGTAGCCTGTTTAACTGCCCCAAAATCTACCAAATACAACAAGCCATTATTACCACGAATAATATTAGCAGGCTTAATATCTCGGTGAATTGACCCTTGACTATGAACAAAATCTAATACTTTTAAAATTTCCTCCAGTACCTCAACAACTTCAGACTCAGAAAATACCCTTTTTTCAATTAATTCCTCTGCTAAATTTTTGCCATCAATAAATTCTTGAACTAAATAAAAAAAAGTATTTTTTCCCTCTGGTATCGAACTAGAAACTGTTAACTCAAAAAAGGCAAGTAAATAGGGAATCTGAGGATTTTTTTTACCCAACTGTTCTAAAACAACAGCCTCCCTTTCAAATAGAGATTGAGCTATTTCTAATTGTTTTAAACTTAAATTTCCTGCTGGTTGGAATTGTTTAACCAAACATTCCTGCATTGCTGGAGTATGGCGATCGCGTGCCAAAAAAGCCGTTCCAAATCCCCCTTTAGCCAATAGTTTTATCGGTAAATAACGACCTGCTAAAATTAACTCCATGCCACAAGTAGTACAAAACTTTTGCTGCACAGTTTTCAGGATGCGGTTGTCATCAAGCTCGACAAAATAGTTTAGGGGACGCTGGCAACCTGGACGAGTGCATAAAACTTCCATAATGGCTTGTATTTAATAATTGTATTTAATAATAATTATTATTCAAGTTTCACTAGAGTTATTTGTGAGCACTTCTATAGGCTGAATTTCCTTAGATAAGGGTTTAATATTCTCTGGGTCAAAATTGAGACTAGAAAACAAAGGCAAAATTTCTTGACTAAAAGCCTCAGCAGCTTTAGAACGGTAGCGATTAGGATTATAAATAACTGATAATACCCGGTTGACAACTATCTGATCTATTTTGGCAGTAGTTAAAACTCCCATTTGTAACTCTTTCTCAATAGCTGAAACAGAAACAAAAGCCACTCCCAACCCTGACTGAACAGCATTTTTAATTGCTTCAATAGAATTTAATTCCATCTCTATCTTGAGACGACGGGTATCAATTCCACTACGAGATAATACATAGTCAATTACTTTGCGAATAGTAGATTGAGAGTCTAGAGTAATAAAGTTGAGGTTATAGAGGTCATCTTTTTGGATTGTATCCTGTTCTGCTAGAGAATGAGACACAGGTAAAATTAAGGCCAGTTCATCCTCAGCATAAGGCACGACTTCTAGAGACTCTTGCAGCTCAGGAGGAACTTCACCCCCAACAATAGCCAAATCTATTTGCCCATTGGCCACACTCCAAGCAGTGCGACGAGTAGAATGAACGTGCAATTGCACGGCCACATCAGGATATGTTTGTCTAAACATCCCGATCATTCGGGGTAGTAGATAAGTGCCAGTAGTTTGAGAAGCACCAACAATTAAAGTACCACCTTGGAGGTTTTGCAAGTCTTCGATCGCTCGGCAAGTTTCTTGACACAGAGAAAGTATTTTTTCGCCGTAGGTAAGCAGCAAATGACCAGCTTCAGTTAATTGGGCCCGGCGACCACCCCGGTCGAATAAGGGGACATTTAACTGTCGCTCTAAATTTTGTACCTGTAAACTAACTGCTGGCTGAGATACAAATAAACTATCAGCAGCTCGTTTGAAACTGCCTTCAGAAGCGATCGCTTTGAGAATGCGTAATTGGTCTAGGGTAAAAGGAAGCTCAGACATATTTTATTAAAGCAAAAAGAAGTTGAGGAAGTTAACGCCCAAAGCGTTCCCTGATGGACATTTTTCTGGCCTGACGGCCTGTAACTCAATTGAATGAGTTATTTTTAAAAAAACAAATAATGAGAGACCCTTTCAAGACATCAAAAGTGGGGTAACTTGAAGGAATTCATTTCATATTTCTGCTTGCTCAAACTGACACAAAACTTCAAAACCTGACAATTTGATGGTTTACTTCCTGTTTCCACCGGATACGTCGCCTTAAGGCTATCCTAGTCGGCAGCATTCGGTCCACAGGCACTTACAGTCAAGGCAACTGGGTTGTTTTGAGTAAGTCTTAAACCTTACGGGGAGAACCCAAAATTAGGCACTTTTTAAATCAAAGAAATATTCGAGTCTCCCTATATCAAGCTATTGTGCATTTGAAGTTTACTATTGGCAAAAATCTTTATTTTCTCTCTCTATAAGTTCTCCCCTCAGCGTCAACAAACATCTTAGATACTTGATAGCTATGAGCAAAAACCTGTGTGTTCTTTCCTTAGTTAAATAATCAAGCCCCGATTGTCCTGTTTAGACTAAACTAGAGCAGGAACAAAAGTGACCCATCCAAAGTTAAAAGCTAGGATTTAAATTCAGGCAAAAACACCCAGTTCAATCACAAACCTTAGATTGGAGATTGAGATTTCCACTAACTCAGCCCAGGTATAAATCGTTTTTTTGGGGAAATCAAATTCCACATCTACCGCATTTCCTGCCCCTGAAAATGGGTTTGGCAATCTACGTCCCTCTAGCATACTGCTGGAAGATTCCTACAAAAGTTAACTTTTATTATCAATTTCGGATATAGGCCATGTCTAATGATTGGTTAACCCCTAGCCATCTAATAATGTTGGGGTTACTGCTAAGTTTTGCGATCGCTCACAGTGGTTTAGCTGCCCTACGACCTTGGGCCGAGACCAAAATTGGTCCGAGACTCTATCGCGTCTTATTTGCCTTGGTCAGTCTACCACTAGCAGTAGTTCTGATTGTTTACTTTTTCAATCACCGTTACGATGGCCTACAGTTGTGGCAACTGCAAGGTATCCCAATAGTCAACCCTATAGTCTGGATACTATCAGCAATTTCTTTTCTGTTTCTCTATCCCTCTACATTCAATCTCTTAGAAATTGCGGCCGTGCAAAAGCCCCAAGTCCATCTCCATGAAACTGGAATTATTCGGATTACTCGCCATCCCCAAATGGTCGGCCAAGTAATTTGGTGTATCGCCCACACTCTTTGGATCGGGACAAGCTTTACTTTAGTCACCTCATTGGGCCTCGTCTTACACCACTTATTTGGAGTTTGGCATGGGGATCGCCGACTTGAGAACCGTTTTGGAGAATCTTATCAGAAATTAAAGTCTCGGACATCAGTGATTCCTTTTGTTGCCATTATTCAAGGCCGTCAAACCCTTGAGTTACAAGAGTTTCTCCGATGGGCATACCTCGGCGTGGCCGTTTTTATTATCCTACTTTGGCAAGCTCACCCTCTGTTAATTCGTGCAACTGGGAGGGTAGACTGGTAGCATGATCCCAGGATATAAAAAATCTAATTAATAATCTTGAAGAATCATGGTTCTCTCAGTTAACGAAAAATCTTTTAAAAAAGAGGTCTTAGAATCCTCTACCCCTGTTTTAGTTAATTTTTGGGCCCCTTGGTGTGGCCTTTGCCACATGATTGTCCCTCAACTGGTTCAATTTCAGTCAGAGTGGAATGGCCAGTTAAAGCTGGTAGGGGTAAATGCTGATGAAAGTTTAAAGCTTGCTAGTTCCTATCAACTGAAAACTTTACCTACTTTGATTCTTTTTGAAAATGGCCAACTAATCAATCGAGTGGATCATTTTCAGGCACGGGAAGATTTTCGACGGACATTGGATGCTTTTATGGTTAGCTACCAAAAATCTCGTTTAACTGAACTTTTAGAACCACAGCTAATGTAATTAAGTTGGGAGTCAAATTTGATTCTTGATTTTCCAGAATTTTTTGATTAGTCATCTTTACTAAATCTGCATCTGTGATAGTCATACTATCAGTGGAACTTGGTTAATAACAAGTTATATTGTCTACTCAACATAGATTAGCGATTTATTAATTGTTGATCATAATGTTGCTAAGTCTCAAATTAAGAGGCTAAAACTAGAAATGAAGGGAAATTTATTTTCTTTGGGTCTAGTTTTAGTTTTAGCCTCTTTCAGTTTGGTTTTGATTAACTTAAGTTTAGGCAACCGATTATGAGCAGATATACTCAAAAGTTTAGTAAGTTATTGGTAACAATTCTGGTGGAATTCTAGATAATTTACAATTTTATGCTACCAGAAATAGCTAGGGCAAGGGAAAAAATTACATTAGCTAACAGCCAACAAAATTTACTACTAAAATCCCTGGAATTAGTAAATGATAATGATCAAAAAATAGCTGAAAAGTTACAATTTAATCAACCATTTCTCTGAGGACAAAATTATCAAGTAGGAGACTATGTAGAAGTGCTTTGGGAGGAGAAATGGTATCTGGCAAAAATTTTTGAAATTAATAATAATCAGTATTGTATTATACCAAATTCAATAAAGATTGTTACAGTAAAATCCGGACACCAAAGGATAGGAATATTTAGACTTGTTATCTTTCATTCCTACAACCTATGTTGAAGACCAACTTTATATCTGGCTAATTCAACCCACAGGAGAAATAGCATTTCGTCAGATAGAGTTTAAATCTGTGCTAGAAAATAAAACTTTAAAAGACCTAGTTATAGATGCTCATCAGGCACTTTTAGTTGAACCATATCAACCACAAGCTCAACTCAAACAACTGCACAAATGATTAATTGAACCAATTGCATATATTCTACCTACTAATCCTGAAGATAGGGTAATATTTATACCCCAAAGGGAATTATTTTTAATTCCATTTGTAGGGTTGATGGATAATCAAGGAAAATATTTAATTGAAAAACATACTATTCTCACCGCAATGGTTTTCTCACCTCCAACGAAATTTTAGAACTAAACTTAAATGCAGAATTAGTAGTTTTGAGTGCTTGTGATACAGGGTGTGGTGAAATTACGGGAGATGGAGTAAAGGATTATCTCGTTCTTTTGTAGCTACAGGTACACCTAGTATTATTTTCTCTTTATGGAAAGTGCTGGATGATTCCATACAATTATTAATGGTAGAATTTTCTAATCAATTAGATGATACTGGTAATAAAGCAGAAGCTCTGGAACAGTCTATGTTGACAACTGTAAAAACATTTCCTGAACCAAAAAATTTGGCTGTTTTTACTTTAATTGGAGAGGCAAATTGAAAATGCTATAAATTTGAGGAAGCTATAGCTATATCTTCAATTATCTCAGCTTAAATTACATCTAAAATTGAAATATTTATTATAATGATTGGGATAGTATCCTACTATTTAATCAATCGTAAATTGTACAAAAAATGTTGCCTGTTGGGTTATGATAACAACTATTTTTAACTTCAATTTCTACTTATTGAATCTAACAAAATCACCAAGGATTACCAATAATAGTAAAAGCAGACCAGTAATAAGGATGGGAAAAAGTCTCATCACTAAATTCTGCTAATTCTGATGGCAGTTGCAAACCACCCCTACTTCCCTTTAACTCACCCATTTTCGAACCTACTTTCCCCTTCAGCATCTCTACTTGTGTTTGTCTTAACGCTTCTGCTTTTAGTGGTGTTTTTTGCAAATGCTGATAAAATTCTGTCATCAATGCTAACGTGCCAATATCGCTAACATTCCACAGACTTGCTAATGCTGACCTAACTCCTGCTTTCACAGTTAACCCTGCAAAACCTAATTCTGCTTCTCGATCGCCCAATGCAGTACGACAAGCACTTAAAACTAATAAGTCTACTGGTGGCCGAGCTAATTTCAACTTTTCAATATCATCTAATTGTATCCTCTCATTACCCCAAAATTGAATATAAGAATTATCTGGTTTTCCTGGTCTAAATTCGGCATGAGTAGCTAAATGAACAATTCCAAAATCCTGTTTTTCTCGTTGCTTTTGAAAGTTTTTGATTGTAAATTCTTGGTTCATAAACCCCTGACCAGACCATAAATTTTGGGTAATTTCATTTATCTCAACTGACACTGCTGGTAAAGGTTCTAATTCTTCAAATTCTGACGCTCCCATGGCTAAAATTTTGGCATTTTGAATTTGATTATAATCAGTTTTCATTAGGTTAAAAGCGGGGATACGAGCAATAGCATATTTTTCGATAATAAAATTTTCTCCATCATGTAATGCTGCTAATGGTAAAGTCCGTAAACCAAGTCCCAGACAGAACATTATGGTATCTATTTGTTCTGCTTCTAAAGTAGATTCTACTGGTTTTACCATCCAGTTATAAAGTTTTTTAGCTGGTTCTAGATAGGAAGTAGTATTACGTTTTCTGGGATTTGTAATTTCTACATTTAGTTCTTTTATTGTATTCATTAAACTTTGATTATCAGCTTCTGGAACGCTGTAAACTTTAGGTTCTTTTCCAGGAGTAATAACCACTAACTGCGCTTGTTTTTCTCGCGACCAAATCCAAATAACAGCAGGTTTTGTATCTGTTTCCCTGGATAATTTAGTTAATGTTTCGGCTACACCTTCAGCAGTGATAGAAAAATCAGCTAGATTTTCATCAAAATACTGTTCATAATCTCTTTCCCAATGTTGCTCTACTTGATTCACTGCTTCGATAAAATCTTTGTTTTTTAGAAATCTATCCCAGTCTTCTTCTTTCACAGCGATCGCTGACTGTTTTGCTAAAAAGATATTAAAGGTAATGGTACTGAAAAATACTAATGTAAATAATAGGCAAAAATAAATTAGTTTTTTCCATTTTTTGTTGACCATAACTTGACTCCAAAGGTTATATTATTAGTTATATCTAAGCATTTGTTGCGGAATGCTGCGCAAATACCTATTAGCAGTCAGCTAGTTTCCTAGAGAGTAAATACGTTATCAGCAATAAAAATTAACCTAAATAGTTAAAGTTAGCTGATGATATCCGCTTTTACTCAGACTTTTAATTCTCGTACTAACTCAATCCTAATAGCAGTTTGTAACATTATTGTTTCAAATAGTTGGATAATTGAAAAACATAATACCAAATTGATAAATGTTTGCTACAAATATTATCAATCTTGGCTTTAGGGTGTGGGGTGTGGTGAAATAATAGGAAAAACAAAGAAAAAGATTGGTTATCAAAGGGATAAAGGCGAAAAAATCTATTAATTAGTTAATAGTTGAAGTTTGATAAAGTATAACCTTTTTTTTTCAAAATGGTATAATTCAGCTATAAATATCTAATTAAGATTTATTCCCTACCCAAAGCATCTGGTTTAAAGTCTCCCAATTTTAAGGGGAAATAAGAAAAAGTTTTCCTTTTAGTCAATCTTCTTCTTTTCCAATGGAGGTAATTAATAATTATTAATTGTTGAACTACCACCTAAAACCTAGAAATTTATTTGTAGTAAACATTTCTAAAAATTAAGTGCTTATACAAAATTAATTGCACATTTTCTGATACATCTCCAATTTAATCCATAAATTATCAATTATTTTTCCGTGTTTCCTCTATCAACTAGGAAATTTATTTTGCACGACTACTGAGTATAACTAAAATAATCTAAAATAATCTTACCAAGGATTACCAATAATTGTAAAAGCTGCCCAATAATAAGGATGGGATAAATTTTCATCTCCTAAATTTGCTAATTCTGGAGGTAACTTTACCCCCCTACCAGAACCATGTAATTCACCATTTTCCACATTTACTTTCCCTTTTAACATAGCTATTTGTGCTTGCTGAAGTGCTTCTGCCTTAATGATAATTTTCTGTAAATGTTGATAAAATTCATCTATTAAAGCCAAAGTCCCCACATCACTAACATACCAAAGACTTGCTAAAGCAGACTTAACTCCAGATTGCACAGTTAACCCGGCAAAACCTAATTCTGCTTCAATATCTCCCACTGCAGTTTTACAAGCACTCAAAACTAATAACTCTACTTCTGGCTGATACCATTTCATTTTTCTAATATCATCTAATTCCAGTTTTTCGTGATTCCAAAACTGAATATAAGAATTACTTGGTTGCCCTGAGTTAAAGTCAGCATGAGTCGCCAAATGAATAATACTAAAATCCTGTTTTTGCCGTTGTTCTTGTAAATTTTTTACTGTAAAATCTTGATTAATAAATGCTTCTCCTTGCCACAATTTTTCTGTAATTTGCTTTAATTCTATTGGCACTGCTGGTAAAGGTTCTTGGTCAACAAATTCTGATGCTCCCATTGCCAATACTCGCGAATTTTTAATCCGATTATAATCAGTAGAAATCAAGTTAAAAGCTGGAATTCGAGCAACACTATATTTTTCTATCAGAAAATTTTGTCCATCATGTAATGCTGCTAATGCTAAACTTCGCAAACCAGGTCCTAAACAAAAAAGAACAGTATCTATTTCTTGTTTTTCTAATTCTGATTCAATGGGAGCTACTATCCATTGATACATTTGTTGCGCTGGTTTTAAATATGAATTTGTCTGACGTTTTCTGGGACTTGTAATTTCCTGAGTCAATTTTTTAACTGTATTTAGTACAGTGTCCTGTTCCGCATTTATAACGCTACGGACAATCGGTAGTTGATTGGGAGTAATTAACAGTAATTGTAGTTGTTCTTTCCTCGGCCAAACCCAGACAACTGCTGATTTTTTTTCGTTTTGATATGTTAAAAGGTGAAGTGTTTTAGCTATAGCCTCAGCATTTAAACCAAAATCAGATAGATTAGCATTAAAGTGATTTTCATAAGCGGCTTCCCACGTTTTTTCTATTGTATCTACAATTTCTGTTATTGCTTGTTTTTCTAAAAGTATATTCCAATCTTCTTCTGTTAAAGCTGCCAATGCAGGTTGTTTTTGTATGGCGTAGAGGCTAATGGTAGTAAAAAGTCCTAAGATAA
Organism: Microcoleaceae cyanobacterium MO_207.B10; assembly: GCA_030064835.1. Lineage (GTDB taxonomy): Bacteria > Cyanobacteriota > Cyanobacteriia > Cyanobacteriales > Microcoleaceae > JASJEE01. Next base: position 10,401 of record JASJEE010000089.1, read on the forward strand.
ATAACAATAACCAAGTTATTTTTATCTTCCACTTTTGGTTAAACATATTTAAGCTCCAACTTTTCTATTTTTTCCTGAATCAACTGTTAGTAAATTTAAGGTTATATCTAATCACAAATCTGAGTATTTATAGATTTAAAATGCCATCTTTGATGAAAGTATTTACAATTGTTTCGGGTTTCAACCAACAAGAGCAGCAAGTTTCATTAATTGATAATTGAGCAGGGATAATTAATAATTACCTCTGGTTAAAACCGAGAGGATTGAATATCAGGAAAAATTGTTTCTTTTCTTGGTCGATTGGATATGGCGTTTGCGCTCCGCAAAGCTCCGCTAACACTAAGTGTCCCGGAGGGAAAGGAAACCCGAAGAATGCAGAGCTGCTCCGAAGTGCGCCATCCCATCCTACGGACTGCTCCGCTTTCCGACCTCTTTTTCTCCTTAAAAGGGGAGGCTTTACACCAGAATTATTTAATTCTTAATAATTAATAATTCGGTAAAAGTATCCCCATCTACTTCTTCCTTATTCAAAATTAAAAAAAGTTATTCTGGCTTTTTACTGAATAAATTTAATTGAGGGATAATTTAGTTGCAGGGGTGATTAAACCCTTTGCGTCGGTACAATAGTCTAGACAGTCTCAAATCAAAATGTCCGGATAATCTAAAATCAAAAACTAATATGACACCTCCAGAAATGAACACCCCCCCAGAGGACTTGAATAACAATAATTTAGCACCCGTAAGCTTGAAAGAGCCGGAAGTTGGACTAGATAAAGACAAAGAAGTCCACAACCATGAAAACCAAGAAGATCAGGATTATCTTAATCAAGCTCCCGATGATGTTGAGATGTCACTATTCGATCATCTCGAAGAATTGCGGATGCGGATATTTTATTCTTTAATAGCAACAGTAGTTGGTATTATCGGTTGCTTTCTTTTTGTTAAACCTATTGTCCAAATCCTAGAAGTTCCCGCCCAAGGAGTAAAATTTCTCCAACTTGCTCCAGGAGAATACTTTTTTGTCACTCTTAAAGTAGCAGCTTATAGCGGTCTCCTGTTGGCTAGTCCCTTTATACTTTACCAAATAGTTAAATTTGTTCTTCCTGGTTTAACTATTAGAGAAAGAAAATTTCTTTCACCTATTTTCTTAGGCTCTACAATTTTATTTTTAGTGGGATTAACATTTGCTTACTTTGCCATTGTACCTGCTGCTTTAAAGTTTTTTATTGGTTACGGTTCAGAAGTAGTAGAACAAGCATGGTCAATTGAAAAATACTTTGAATTTGTACTACTATTAATGTTTAGCACAGCTTTAGCATTTCAGATTCCGATTCTACAATTATTGTTAGGAATTGTGGGAATAGTTAATTCTAGGCAAATGCTATCTGGTTGGCGATATGTGTTGTTAGGTTCTGTGATTTTAGGAGCAGTTTTAACCCCTTCAACTGACCCTTTGACTCAAAGTTTATTAGGCGGAGCAGTAGTTGTTCTTTATCTAGGTGGTAGTTTTGTAGTTAAGCTATTAGGGCGATAAAGAATATAGATTCTATTTCGCTATTCAGTAGTTCAGTTATTAATCAATAATCTCAGAAAAATGTCTGTAAAATAAGAAAAGACTAAGCAAATATTATCCTTATAATTGAGAAGTACAGCTACTGACTACTCTAAACCTGAGTAGGTTAACTACATGAATTTGGTATTAGATGGTAAAGAAGCAGAAAAGGTGATTCCAGCTTCCTGCTCAATAATACTAAATAACATTATCTCCGGATAAGTAGGTATAAAAAAACTTTCTGCTTCTGTTGACCTTCTTATATCTTGACTACTGACTTCTAATAAATAATCTATTCATTTATAGCAAATATTTATCAAATTGGTATTATACACCTTGAGAAGCTAATTGCTGATAGCTGAGTGCTGAGTGCTACTTCAATTCAATTAAATACCAAATAAAGTATAAATACGGTTTCTAATCCAAGCAATAGCTTTTTCTTGTGAACTTGCTCGTTCATCGAGCAGCCCTAATTTTTTTAAAGTCTCCAAACGCAGAGATAATTCTTCAGAAATTTTGTCTGCTAGTCTTTGATGTTTTGCCAAAAGATGGTTTAAATTTTCTCGGTCTACTACAAATAAAATTGTATCCTCTATCGCCTTAAGACTAGCTGTCCGACTAATCCCTAAAATTAGTGACATTTCGCCAATAAATTCTCCAGCATATCTATTTATAATATGCTTCTTAGCTTTTTCTGAAAATACTTCTACTGACCCCGAAAGTATAATATAAAATGAGTCTCCAGGTTCTCCCTCCCGACAGATTATTTCACCGCTAGGAATAATTTTTCTATACCCTTTTTCAATCACATCTCGCAGTTCAATATGATTACAATGACTGAAATAACTAATCTGTTTTAATAAATCTCGTAAATTCGATTTTGATGGTTTTGGCTTCGTCTTTAGTTGATTTTTTACTGGGGAATTTGATAGTTTTCTTTCATTTTCTGTAACTGTTACTAAATCTGATTCTTGATATTTTTGAATTAAATTATTAAGATTCCGAATGTGTAAATCTCTTTGAGGAAAAGGAATTGAAATATTTTGGCTACGCAATTCAGATTCAATGAAAAAGTGTAGAGAACTTTTGACTGGTTCTGTAAAGGGAGGATATTTAATCCAAACTAATACTTCAAAATTTAAAGCACTGTCTCCAAAACCTTTAAAAAAAACTTTTGGTGCAGGATTTGATAATACTTTTTTTTCCTTTCTAGCTGCATTTAAAAGAGTTTCTGTTACTAATAATGTATCGCTGCCATAAGCAACTACGACAGGAATACGCAGGCGACATTTTGAGTCTTTATGACTCCAGTTAATAATATTTTCTTCGACCAGAGAGTTATTAGGCACAATAACAAAAATACGATCGAGAGTGCGAATAATAGTTGAACGAATTGAGATTTTTTCGACAATTCCTGATAAGTTATCTACTTCGATAAAATCGCCTACTTTAATCGGTTGTGCTACGAGAATAGTTAAACCACTGATAAAATTACTAATAATATTTTTCAGTCCAATACCAATACCAATACTTAAAGCCCCAGCAATGACAGTAATTGATGTTAAGTCAACCCCAGAATTATGTAGAACAATTAAAATCCCAACTATGGTAATTAGGTAATTAATTAAGGAGGCAATAGCTTCTCTTGTACCTTTTTTGATACCTAAAGCAATTAATATCCATCCATTCAACCACTTTTTTATAGTCCGGGATAGGAATATGACTAAAATAATTAAGAAAATTATTTCTGTAATATTCTTGATGGAAAATGACTGATTTCCTAGTTCAAATATTTCTGTTTGAAAGATTTGACTTAAAAAAAATCTGAATTTTTTTATTTCTATAAATATCCATCTCATATTTTTTTATATAAAATCTTTTTTGAGGAATGATAGTTATCCCAATTACGAAAATTAATACTATGCTTTACCTAGACTTCAACATTTAAATAGTTACCAAGATTTAAGAGAGTGTTTGTAAACCAAAGATTAAGACTTAAGAAGTGCTTAATGTTCGGTGGGTGGGGTGCGGAAACTTAAATTTTGGCTAGGATTCATAATTATTGGCGCCTTACCCTCCCCACCCTACGCCTGGATTTAATATTCCTTTTACAAACAGTCTCTAAAGTCTTTTTTTGACAATTATTAGTCAGTTAGTTTTAAAAAAATTATACTTTTAACTTCTCTTCCACTTCCCACACTTCTCCAGCCAATCAGATATATTATTATTTTTAATAAATGGTATTACATAGAAGGCAGGAGAAAGAATTATCTCTCACTTTTTCTGCCTTTGTTTGTTCAAAATCTGACTATTTTAGCCTTAACTTAACTAATACCAATTTGAAAAATGTTTGCTACAAATAAATTTATAGGTTTTAGGTTTTAGGTAGTAGGTGGTAGGTCACAGGTAAGAAATAAATCTGAATCATATATTTATAGCTAAATTATGTTTTTCAATTATCTAATTTTTTTGTAACATTCCCCTGCTTCCGGGGGGACATGGATTTTTTAACACCTGGTATAGAACCTTGCACTTTTTTCGCCCAAAAGGTTAAAATTTTTATATGTAAATACTTTTAGAGTTAATCAGCCAGCCCAAATTTAGTTATTATAACTTTGATAAAATAGAAATCAGAGAGGGAAAAATTATCACTACAGAAGAATTTACCCTAGCTCGAAACCCAGCCTATAAACTATATAATAAACATCTCCAATAATCAAAAACCAAATAAATTATCGTAAAGAAAATATCAATTATTTATCACTGCTCCCTGCTCCCTGCTCCCTGCTCCCTGCTCCGTGTTTTACAAAGATTTCTCATGGACTTTGGCAAATTTTATATTTGAAGTGCTTATGCTGGAGGTAGTTATGAATAATAGACCCCATTCAAGATATGCTACTAGGCCAAAGAATTTTGTAGCGTTTTGATCAGCCTCTGCGCTAAAATTCTTCTACCATCCATTCTGATGCCCTTTCACCTAAGTCTAGAGGAATGCTAACTGCTTTGCCTAACCTTGGTCGTTCCTTCGTATTTTCAATGTAGTTCCTGACAGTTTCGACACCGCCAAAACCCTGAATATAAGTGGCGATCGCATCTAAATGGGCCAAATAATCTGCTTCTTTCATTGGAAAAGATACCTGTTCGAGATACTTCCACATCACCTGGACAAATATTTTACCTTTTGTCCGACGTAGTTGAATATCATAAGACTTGCCCCACTTTTGTAGCAATAATTGGTGTAATTCTTTGCCCGTCATATCCACACCTAAATTTCCCCTTGACTTTGGTTTCTATCAGATAAAAACTATGATATAATTGAAAATTTTTAAGCTGCAAATAAATAATCTACTTTAGCTTGTACTGAAAATATTTACATTTCTTAATAATAAGGGTAGAAGTTCAAATAATGTAATAATAATTCAGGAAACGGCTATAAGGCACAATTCTTCTAATAAAATATTGTAACCTTGTCCGTAGTCGCAGACTAACAGCAATCATATTTTTGTCTGCAGATACTTAAATTGACTGAAACGGAAATTAACAAAAACACCCAACGTATTCATGGCTCAAGCTGAAGGAACACCAGACGTACCTAATATGGGACGTCGCCAATTTATGAATCTTCTCACCTTTGGGACTGTTACAGGAGTAGCCTTAGGTGCTCTATATCCAGTTGTAAACTACTTTATTCCTCCGTCCAGTGGAGGTGCAGGTGGTGGTTTAACTGCTAAAGACGCTCTTGGTAACGATATTATCGTTAGTGACTTCTTGGCCAACCACAATGCGGGAGAACGCACCTTGGCCCAAGGATTCAAGGGAGACCCTACCTATATAGTGATCGAAGCAGACAAAACCCTAGCTGAATATGGCTTAAACGCAGTCTGTACTCATTTAGGTTGTGTTGTACCTTGGAATGGTAGTGAAAACAAGTTTATCTGTCCCTGTCATGGTTCTCAATATGACCAGACAGGTAAGGTAGTTAGAGGACCTGCACCTCTGTCTTTAGCATTGGTTCACGCTAGTGTTAGTGACGATAAGGTGGTATTTACCAAGTGGGAAGAAACAGACTTCCGCACCGGGGAAAATCCTTGGTGGACTTAAAAGATATGAGATTTTAGATGAGATAAAAAGTCTAAAGTCTACAAGTTATCAATTGCTTTTTTTTTGATCTAGAGATAAAGACACAATAACTGATGTCAAAAATAGACCGAGCGGCAAAGTGGAAAACTATTGGTCAAGCGATCGCCAAAATAATGGTAGTAGCGATCGCCACCATAGGATTATTCCTCACCAGTGATATTATTCATCCCCAGGCAGCCAGTGCCTATCCATTCTGGGCCCAAGAAACAGCTCCAGCAACTCCGAGAGAAGCTACAGGTAGAATTGTTTGTGCCAACTGTCACCTTGGTGCCAAGCCTACCGAAGTAGAAGTACCTCAGTCTGTACTACCAGATACCGTATTTAAAGCGATCGTCAAAGTTCCCTACGATACCAGTGTTCAACAAGTCTTAGGTGACGGTAGCAAAGGTGGCTTAAATGTAGGTGCTGTATTAATGTTGCCCGAAGGCTTCAAAATTGCACCTGAAGACAGAATTCCAGAAGAGTGGGAAGAAGAAGTTTCTGGTCTCTACTTCCAACCTTATGCTGAAGACCAAGAAAATGTTGTGCTAGTCGGACCGATACCAGGGGAACAATATCAAGAGATTGTTTTTCCAGTATTATCTCCAGACCCAGCAACTGACAAATCTATCAACTTCGGTAAATATGCCGTTCATGTTGGCGGTAACCGGGGTCGAGGTCAGGTTTATCCTGCTGGTAATAATAGCAATAACACTGTTTATAATGCTTCTGCTAGTGGTACGATTACCGATGTTACCTATGAAGAATTTGTAGGTAATCAAGTTACTATCGAAACTGCTGATGGTGAGACTATTGTGGATACAGTACCTCCTGGTCCTGAACTAATTGTTTCACAAGGAGATACAGTAGAAGCAGGTCAGACAATTACTTCTAACCCCAACGTTGGTGGTTTTGGTCAAGCAGACGGCGAAATAGTGCTACAAGATGCAAATCGAGTTAAATGGTTAATTGCATTCTTCGCCCTTGTGATGCTAGCTCAAATAATGTTAGTTCTGAAGAAGAAACAAGTCGAGAAAGTTCAAGCTGCCGAAATGAATTTCTAGGTAGACTGAATTAAATTACTTAATGTGAAAATTTACGAGGAGTAAGGCATTAGGAGTGGGAGTTAATTTCATTTCTGAAGCTTTACTCCTTATCAGATTTTAAGTGTGTTTTAGATTAAGCTTAGGTTGAATAAAGAAACTCAACTTTAGGTTAATAAATCAAAATTAACCTTGTCATATAAATCAGCTAAAGTAATTTCAAAATCAATAAATTTTAGAGATAATTT
>JASJEE010000450.1 GCA_030064835.1 Microcoleaceae cyanobacterium MO_207.B10
GATATAGCAATCAGGAATGAGATGTGAGAAAAAGCTGTAGGGGTTTGGTCTCCAAACCCAAGTGCTAAGGGATTTGGAAACCAAACCCCTACGATAAAATCGTACAACCTATTGAAGATTGCTATAATTATTAATTATTAATTATTAATTATCAATTATTACTTATCTCTCACAAATATGAGTAGGGTCATCAGCTTTTTCAGCAAACTCTAAACCTTTTGCCAAACGCCAAGCAAAAATTTCTGGCAACCCCTTATTAATTATAGCTTCACAAGTAAGCTTATAATCATACGGAATCTCTCGAAGATTTACTTCTCCTGTTTCATTGTCATAAATAACATAAGTAGCATTCGGTCTGCCATGACGAGGTTCTCCTACAGAACCAACATTAACAATTTTTTTCAGAGGAGCAATACAACTGTTTGACTCTAAATTTTCCCTTCCCAAACTATTAACTTTAACTAATAATTGACCAGCATCAAGAGTCCGAACATAAGGTACATGAGTATGACCGCAAAACAATACATCAGCACCACTACTTAAGACTCTTTCAACTGCTAAAAATCCATCTAAATCTGGCAATAAATATTCATGGTTACTATGAGGACTACCATGAACAAAACACATATTTTCCTCTTTCAAAGTATGAGGTAAAGATGCTAAATATTCTCGCGTTTCTGGATTAATTTCTCTATCGGTCCATTCGTGTGCTAATTTGCCACGTTTCTCTGCTAATACAGAAGGATAACTACATTCACAAGAATTTAATCCCTCGACAATATCCTCATCCCAACAACCTAAAACTGTGGGAATATCTAAACTGCGAATTTGCTCGACAACGGCGTTAGGATGGGGACCATAACCGACCAAATCTCCGACACAAAAAATTTTCTCTGCTTTCTGTTTTTCTATATCCATTAATACAGAATTTAAAGCTTCATAGTTGCCATGAATGCAAGACATAACTGCGATTTTCATATTAATTATTCCTATTTCATTAATTGATAATTACCTCTAGTTAAAACCGTTACGGAATTTAATAGAAGGAAATATTATAGCAATTCCAAAAAAGCGTGAGGTACAGTTTTATATCCCCCCTTGCCCCCCTTTGAAAGGGGGGAGTTCCTCAAAGTCCCCCTTTCAAAGGGGGATTTAGGGGGATTATCAATGTACTTAATAACTTTGGAAATTGCTATATTTCTTTTTTTTTCCTTTAAAACGGGAGGCATTAAACCAGAATTATTAATTATTAATTATTCAGTAATTCCTAACGTTTCTTTGACTTGTTGTTGATAAGCTAAAATTGCTTCATCGGGTAAACAACAATCTTGTAAAGTTTCTACCAAAGTTTTTTGATTTAAGTTATGACCAAAAACTTCAATTCCACTAAAGCGTTCTGGTCTACCTTTTAACCATCTTGGTAAATTTAATTCTTGATATTCAGTGTCTTTTCCTAATACAAAATTAAAGTAAAAAGCACGTCCGTCAGCAATATCAAAAATTGCTTTAGCACGCACAATTTGACCATAAGCTCCAGCGGTTAATTCATCATACCAAAAAACATCTAAACTTGCTGGATCGATAATTTGCCCCCTAGTAGGCGATCGCCAAACTTGACAGTTATTAATATTGCTGTCAATAGCACATCCTTCTACAGTTTTGTCTGCCCACTGATGCCATTCGCTATTTTCTATTCCCGGTGGGATAATGGCAATACGACTGCTAGGAATGTTATCGAGCAGTGATGACATTGCATCTAGCTCTAAATAAAATCCTAATTCGATGAAAGCAACTGTACCATTAGCAAGATATTCTATGAGTTCTGACTGTTGAGCATCAGTAATAATTTTGAGATTGGGAAAATCTGTAGCAAGGCAAGTGTGGTCAATGGGAACATTGCCAGTACCGGGGCTGAAATAAACAGCAGGACTATCTTTCGGGATTTGTTCCCGAATAAAATTTGTTTTGCCGACTCCCGGTGGACCCGCTACTACAGTAATTATAGGTTTTGACATTTGGCGTTGGTAATTTGAGGTATGATATCATTTTCCCCTTCTAGGGGATCTGCGCTAACGGATAAGAGCGTTATAGAACTCCATGACCTTTACGCGACCAAAAAACTTTCTGCTTCTACTATTCTTTCTTCTTATTTCTTCCCTCCTGACTCCTGACTCCTGACTCCTAAGTAATTAAGACTAATATCATACACTAATTTACCAACTCCTGACATTTTTCTTTCATAACTCAATTTTTCAATCCTGATACAATACGGCGACTTGCCATCCTCGCCCCCGATAGGTTTCTGGCGACAGGTCCTACTTGCAAAGCAGCTAGCCCACCCATAATAAATAGTTCGCAACCAGACCAGCGCAAATATTCGTCTAATACTGGCAACCCATTAACTATTTCCAGTGGGTGAGTATGCAAGACTTCTTTTAAGATAGGTTGTTGTGTGACATCAAGTTTTGTACCTGTTGCTAGCCAAATACGATCGCCCTCCCACGTCATTCCATCATCACATTTTAGTTGCCAGCGATCGCTAACAAACTCAGCACTAACTACCTGACATTCCTCAAAAATAGATAACTCGTCTTGGTGTTGGTAACGGCGCAACTGAGTCATCACTGCTGGTGTCACGGAACCGCCATCTCGTGCTTGTTGAATTAACTGCCATCGTTTTTGCCAGTCAGTTTCGGCGCTAAAACCTTTTAAATATTTTGGTCCTAACCAACCGGGTTCCGCATCAAATAATTTCTCTTTGAGCTGACGTCTGACCATCAAAGTTACGTTTGCGCCTCGTTTTAAGGCTCCCACTGCTAAGTGACCGCTAGTTAAGCCTCCACCGATAATTAACACTTTTTCTCCTCTGAGTCGCAAACCTTGCAAGTCTACTTGGTGGGAGTGACAAAGGCGTTCATTTGGATAGGGAGTGGAAATTTTTTTCGCCCATTCTGGAAGTTGAGATTTTCCCCCACCATTAGCTACGACTACTTGACGAGCTATCGTTGAGTTGCCATCATCTAGTTCGACTCGAAAATGAGGCTTTTCTCGGTAGGTTATGGGAGCAATATTTGTCACTGATGCTTTGTATACTTTATCTTCTAACTGCCAGCGACTAACTACATCTTGGGAAAATTCTTGAAATAGTTTTGTTCCAGGTAAGTCGTAGGGGGGGAATAGTTCGTTTGGGCGATTTTCCGCAAACCGACGCAGGGAATAGGGATCTGGGTCTGGGTGGTGAACGGCGGGGGAGCGCAAGTGGGGTATTTCTTGGGCTGCAAACTGCTGTCGCCATTGAGTTATCCAAGTCCCACTGGGGTCAAATGCTATTATTTTATGGCGATACTTTTCCCGTTTTTGCAACAGATGAGTTACCAAAGTTAGGGCGTGGGGTCCCGCACCTACGATGGCCATGTTGGTTTGTATTGGTAAGGACATGGAATTAAAGAACAATAATTATGAGAATGATAATTATTATCATTTTAATTATATAGGTGTAACGGTTAGCAAACAATATTTTGAGCTTCACATTAACTACAAATAAGCTGTAACTTTCTTGATGTCTAGGTTACAAGCTTTTACTATATCTTGTCTCAAATATATAAATGTTCACAGCCAATACTCAGTCTACAAGGGTAGAGTAGTACCGATACTCTGCCCATAACATAATTGGGAATTGGTGAATTGAACTATGAAATTTTATAAGAAACCGGGTTTATTGGAGACAGATGTCTGTATGGTAAGCCATCTAATAGAAACCCGGTTTCTAGGCTTAGAAAAATCATAGCCAAAATCACCAACGCCCATAATTTTTCAAAAATATAGCACTACTGGCACGTCAAGTTTAAAATGGTGTGTTAGGAGCGAGCAACGAGGGAATACCTCTCCTCCCTGCCCCTCTCCCTCTCCTGCTTTTGAGAGGGCATAAATCCCCCCCTTCCCTTGCAGGCTATCCATTACCCACATCTTTCTTAAGATAAAACTTGACAAAATAGACAAGTTATGAGTGAGTCTTGGTTCGGTCTTTTCGGGAGAAAAATGTATGAAAAAACACATTTTTTTTTTGATAATTTAAGTAGTATTACTTACCTACTATGATTCTTTCTCCTTTCTCCCCTGCTCCCTGCTCCCCTGCTCCCTGCTCCCCTGCTCCCCACAAGCTTTTCAGGAGTTATGGGTAAGGAATAGCCCTTGCAGGGAAGGGGGTTGGGGGGTTAGGTTTTTTAATCCACATTTTCAAGCTTGACACGCTACTACGTTAATTGGTTAGGACATTTCTAAATCCTGTTTTGCTGCGCAACATAAGACGCGGAGCTTTTCCCTATACGAAAAACCCTTTGACAGTTTACTATTCCCTATTCCCTAGCGCTATATCTATATTCTTTGGCAAATTATTCAGAAATAATGAATTTCAGCAACTTTCTCAAGAAAATTGTCTACACTACTTGTGGGAGGAAATAGCTTAACCTCTTTATGCCTATTTCTATAAAAGAAAAAGACGACCATGAAACCATATTTCTTTGCACTTTTAATTGTATCCACAGTACCCATAATAGCTAGTTGCGCGAACGTTGAATCTACACCAACGACACAGGCACAGGCAGTGGTATGCGAAAATCCTGTCACAGAAAGCGATGTTTTAGCTGCACAGCAAAGCTGGGGCCAAGCCATTGTCGCCATTGGCAAGGCAGAAAACCCAGAAGCAGAAGCACAAAGCACTCTTGACAGGCTTTATGCTTATGATCTTGGTACGGTTTTGTTCAAACCTACACTTGCTAGCGATGATCCCTTCAGAGGGACAGAGAAAGAGGCTTTGTCTTATTTTGTCGGGGGCAGCATCAGCGAAGATAAGGGTTTTGCTCTTGCGCCCTATAACAAAGTGCGCTTTGAGAATGAAGGAATTATTACCCAGTGCAATACAGCAACCTCAATGGGTGAGTATTTTTTCACCAAAACAGACGGTAGCGAGATTAAGGTAGAATACTCTTTTGGTTATGTTCGCGATGAAAACGGCGATCTGAAAATCAATCTACACCATTCATCTCTGCCATTTCAACCGAAATAAGGGCGATCGGTGATAACTGTCGATCGATGGTTATCCCGCCCAGATTTACAGATAATTTCAAGAATTAAGAATTTAGAATTAAGAATTACCTCTTCTTTTCAAGGAGAGGATTGACGAACAGGAAAATTTTTATTTATTATTCCCTTAAAAGGGGAGGCTTTAA
>JASJEE010000451.1 GCA_030064835.1 Microcoleaceae cyanobacterium MO_207.B10
AGAGAATTGAATAAAAGGAAAATAAATTCATTGTTTCTCCGGGAGCGAGTGAGAGGCTTTAAACCTTAACTTAATTATTCGGTAAGAGAGTGTTTGTAAACCAAAGATTAAGACGGTCATAGTGCTTAATGTTCGGTGGGTTACGGCGGAAACTTAAATTTTGGCTAGGATTCATAATTATTGGCGCCTAACCCACCCTACGCCTTAACTTAATTATTCGGTAATATCTTTTATGTACTATAGTGAAATTTTATTTATAACTGATTATCCGAACATGATATTATCCCTGAGCAATTATCAATTAATAAAAGATACCTTCTTCAGAAGTTATGAGTCTGGTGATAGAGATTAATTTCATACAACCAAGGCAGGTAAATTATCGAATGTCTTTCAGTTGCTTGGAAAAAGCTATAATATATTTTTATTGTTATTATTATCTATATTTTGAAGGGTTTAAAAGTCCCACTAGATTGTAAAAAGTACGTTCTGGCTATTGATGGAGGTTATAGACCCCCGAACACACACCTACTAAGGTAGTTCCTCTACAGGAAGCTAATTTATAATTGATTCAAAGCGTCTTTATGTCTAAAAAAATTTATATAATAATATTAACTATTAGTCTGATTACGAGTTATCAGTTAACCTATTTAGCTAGGACTCTTTTCCGACAAAAATCTCCTCAGCTGAATACAATTATTTTTCAAAAAGCAAGTTTTGGTAGCTCGAACAATGTTAATTTGATCAAATCTATTCCTGAGACATCGGCGACAAACTCAGTAGAAGCGAAATCTTCTGATATTGTTCAACTGGCTCAACAAAACTTAAATAAAACTACTATTACTGTAGCAATACCTAAAAGTTTTCCTCCACAATATGCTGTTGATGAAAATGGGAAACCTGTAGGTTTTGCTATTGATGTTATGGAAAAAATAGCTGCCAGGGCAGGTTTTAAACTGATTTATCAAATAGAAGATAATTGGAAAGATGTGCATCAAAAGTTGGAAAGTGGTGTTGTAGATTTAGTACCTAATATGGGGGTGACAAAGAAAAGAAAAGAAAAATTTGCTTTTACTAGGACTGTAGAAACTTTTAGTGTTTCTATTTTTGTGCGCCAGTATAATTATCAGATTCAAAAGATAGAGGATTTAAACAAACATCAAGTAGGTGTAGTAAAAACAAATGTAGCAATTGATTTATTAGAAAAACAACCAGGAGTAATTATCAAAGTATTTAACACTCCGACTCCAGCACTTTTAGAATTATTGGCAGGAGAAATAGATGCTTTTATTTATCCTGAACCCGTGGTGTGGCAATTAGCAAGAAAAACTAGATTAGATAAACGAATTAAAGTTGTAGGTAAACCTTTAATTGAGATTAAAAGAGCGATTGCCGTGCGTAAAGAAAATATTCAATTATTAGCAAGACTAAATCAAGCAGTTGAGAGTTTTGTTGGTAGTCAAGAATATCAAGAAATCTACATTAAATGGTATGGCAAACCAACACCTTTCTGGACAAATACCCGGATTTTTTGGTCGATGAGTGGGTTATTATTACTTACTGTAAGTTTGATGGCAGTATGGCGCTACTATTCCCTACTTCCCTTTTCTCGTCTGCAGCGAGTACAAGCAGAAATTAGTCAGTTAAATACTCAACTGGAAAAAGTTCAACAACCCACAGAAAAACTAACTACTATTAATCACAAATTACAGCAGAAAATCCAAGAGAAAGTTAAGCAGAGTCAAAAAATTAGGTCTGCACTACTGAGTAAAAAACAATATCAAAGATTAATTGAAAATTTATCGGCAATAATTTATCAATTTTCAGATAAACGGGGCGGAATTTATTATTCATTTCATGTCACATCAGTTTTAGGATATTCTCCTGACTACCTCTACGAACATCCTTGGTTATGGCAAAATTCAATTCATCCAGAAGATATAGCTAAAATTCAAGAAGTGATTCAAAAGTTTGCTTTAGGAGAAAATTTTGAGGTTGAATACCGCATTCAAGATGCTCAAAAAAATTGGCATTGGTTTTTCGATCGCTCCATTAGTAGACAACTAGAAGATGATGAAATTATTATTGAAGGATTAGCTATAGATATTACGGAGCGCAAACAAATAGAAAAAGAATTAAGAGAAGCAAAAGAGCTTTATCAAACAATTTTCAATCAGACTTTAGAAGGTTTCTGGATAGTAGATGTTCAAGATAAATCGGGGCATATTCTAGAAGTTAATCATGCTTACTGTCAAATGATTGGTTACACCAGGGAAGAACTATTACAAATGACTATTGCTGATTTAGAATATGAAGAAACGCCAGAAGTAGTTAATCAAAATAGACAACAAATAATTGATAAAGGTAGTGGTTATTTTGAAACACGACATCGCTGCAAAGATGGGAGCATTATCAATATTGAAGTGAGTGTTAACTACATATCCAGTAAGAATTACTTTGTCAGTTTTATGCGGGATATAACTGAACGAAAAAAGTTTGAAGAAGAATTAAAAGCTAGTGAAGAACGTTTTCGCAAAGCAATTATCAACGCCCCTTTTCCTATTATTATTCATGCTGAAGGTGGAGAAATAGTTCAAATTAATCAAGCTTGGACAGAAATAACTGGTTATACTCAAGCAGAAATTCCTACAATGTATGACTGGATAAACAAAGCATATAAAAACTCTAGGGAAATTATCTTGTCAGGTATCAAGAAATTATATGAAATTGATACAAAATTAAATGAGGGAGAATTTACTATTCAAACTGCTAGTGGAGAAGAACGAATCTGGAATTTTAGTTCTGCACCTTTAGGTAAACTACCAGATGCGAGAAAAATGGCAATTTCAATAGCGATGGATATTACTGAGCAAAAACAAGCAGAACAGCAGTTAGTTTATGATGCTTTACACGATGCTTTAACTGGTTTATACAATCGTAATTTTTTCAAAGAACAGGTAGAAGAATCTATCAAATATAGTCAACAAAATCCAGATTATTTATTTGCTGTTTTATTTATTGATTTAGATCGTTTTCAAGTTATTAATGATAGTTTAGGTCATGTTATAGGCGATCAATTATTAATAGCAATTGCTCGGAGATTAGAAGAGTCTATCCGTAGAACTGACACTTTAGCTAGACTAGGGGGAGATGAGTTTACTATCCTCCTAGAAAACCTGACTTCTTTAGGAGAAGCTGTAGTTATTGCTCAAATAATTAATCAAGCATTACAATTACCTTTTTATATAGAAGAAAAAGAAATTTTTATCAGTTGTAGTATCGGTATTGCTTTAAATTCTGTCAAATACCATAAATGGTCAGATATTCTCAGAGATGCTGATTTAGCTATGTATCGCGCTAAACAACAAGGTAGAGATTGTTATGCAATTTTTGACCCTCTAATGTACACTCAAATTAGTCGATTTTTAGAGTTAGAAACTAATCTCAGATTAGCCTTAGAACGTCAAGAATTTCTTGTTTATTATCAACCAATTATTAATCTGACTACTAATAAACTTGCTGGTTTTGAAGCTTTAATTCGTTGGCAAAATCCCTCTCAAGGTTTAGTTTCTCCAGGAGAATTTATTCCTGTTGCTGAAGAAACAGGTTTAATTGTGCCGTTAGGAGAATGGATATTAAGGGAATCTTGTCAGCAAATGCAAGAGTGGCAAGCAAAATATCCTCAAGCAAAGAATTTAAAAATTAGTGTTAACTTGTCTGGAAAACAATTAAAACAAAAAAATATAATTAAAGTTATCAATCAAGTCATCGAATCTACAGGTATAAAACCAGAAAACCTAAAATTAGAAATTACTGAAAGTATGTTAATGGAAAATCAAGACAAGATTGCCGAAATACTAACAGAAATTAGACAGAGAAAGATTAAAATTAGTCTTGATGATTTTGGTACTGGTTATTCTTCCTTAAGTTATTTACATCGTTTTCCCATAAATACTTTGAAAGTAGATCAATCTTTTGTCAGAAGAATCGGCGCTAGCGGAGAAAATTTAGAAATTGTTCAAGCAATTGTGACATTGGCACATACTTTAAAGATGGATGTGATTGCTGAAGGTCTAGAAAAGGATTTTCATGTGACACAAATAAACTCTCTAAATTGTGAATTTGGGCAAGGTTATTTCTTTTCTAAACCTTTACCTTCTGAGGCAGCAGAAAAGTGGATTGTTTCAACAATTGATAATTGATAATTACCTATCCTTAAAAGAGAGAGTATTGACGCTTCGTGTAATAGCAAAAAGCAGTCGAGTCACAAAGATAGTTTAACTTCCACGATGAAAAGTATACAAATAATTTATCCCTATTTAAGATTGTAAACTATTAAAAAATTTCTTTGCTAAAGAACCAATAGATTGACCTAACTGCTTCTTTAAACGCCATCTTTGAAAAGCTTTTTCATAGTCTTCTCCTGACAATTGAAAAGTTTTCCAAGCATCTAAAGCCAACCATAATCCCCACAAGAATAAAATTGGTAAACACCAGGAAAGAGTATGAGTAGTTACGAGATTAAGTACCACTAAAAATGAATTGACAATCCCATATTTAATCAAACCTTGCTTTAATCTTTCCCGGCGAAGTTGATTAAATATCTGCTTTTCTTGAAATTCGCCCCGGTGAGAAAGCCATTCCTGTTCTGCTGCGGCTAGGTCTTCTGGAGAAATACCCATCTCCTGGGCAATTTCCAATACTTGTTCCCTTGTCAGTTGTCCCCCTTCTGAACGACGTGCTAGGGCAAGGTGGAGAATTTGTTGGGCATCATCTTGATCGTAAGTTTGGGTAATTTGGGTTTGTTGGTTTGTCATCAGTCTATTCCCTATTACTTAAATTTTATAATTATTTCTATGATATCTTTTAGTTTCCTACAAATGCCATAAAATCACAATGGAGGATTCCTACACTATTAATAACGGAGATTTCTACTGAATATTTTCTGTAATAAATACCAACAAAAAAAGGAAGTTACATCAAGTTGGAAAAGATAGGCTATTGAAACATATTTAACTAATCAATAATATTTATAATCATCTACAAATACTCCCTAATACCAAATTGATAAATGTTTACTACAAATATTATCAATTTGGGGTGTTGGGTGTGGGGTGTTGGGTGTGGTGACATAATAGGAAAAACAAAGCAAGCGTTTTTCAGTCTGGTGAGGTAGATCAACGATCCCCCTAAATCCCCCTTGAGAAGGGGGACTTCCAGTTCCCCCC
>JASJEE010000448.1 GCA_030064835.1 Microcoleaceae cyanobacterium MO_207.B10
GCTTTTCACGAATGAAATAGGATTGCTATAATAATTTTCAGATGTTCAGTATCAAAATTAGTTAATGCTAAATGCTTAATTTTTCCCTCCGACTGAAGCTCTGTCATATAATTAATAGCATCCAAATAATTTTTATTTTGATATTCCCACCAGTGAAATTGAACTAAGTCTAAAGTTTCCACATTCATTCTTCTACGGGAAATATCAATATTTTTCTCAACTAACTTTTTAGTAATTTTTGTAGGTCTCGGCACCCACTTTGTAAAAGCTTGTAAGCTAGATAAAGTTTCAGCTCCCCTACTAGCTATTAGTTGTCGCCGAAATTCTCCAATTAAGTCCTCAACCGGGCCATAATGGTCTGCTAAATCCCAAGTTGTAAAACCACCATCCATGTAGTCAAACATACTCTGGACTGCAGTTTTTGGAGTTATGCGTCCATGACCACCTGAAACTTGCCAGATTCCGTTAAGGACTACGACAGATATTTAGGTCTTCGGTCAACTGTAGTCTGCTTGATTCAGGTAAGTTCATTGTCTGTGAGTGACTTATTATTTTAGCTTCAGATTCCTCAATTATTTTGATAATCGTATAACCAGTCAAAATTTTTACATAGTTTTCGGCATCCTGATTTTTTTAGATTTTAGATAATTCTGCCCAATACCAGAGATATTTTTGTATCTGAGGTGTTACATATTTGCTGATGGATAATCAGTTAAGTACCCACAAAACCTTATATTATAAAATTAATATTATAAGATTAATATAGCTACCTAAAATCTAGTTGATTATATTTCAAATCAGAAATATCGGCAGCTTTTTTAAATAAGGATAGCCATCTTCAAGATTATCCAACTGTATTTGGTATTATTTATCCTTCCCTAGAATTAATGTCAATCATGTATAGTGTTGTTAAAAAATTACAGAAACAAGTCGCTCAGTTGAATCAAGACTTAGAAAAAACTAAAGAGCAGCTAAAGCAGGAAAAAGCCCAACATAATTTGACTAACAAAGCTATCGAAAAAAGTGAAGCACGTTTACAAACAATAATTAATAAAGCACCTTTAATTGTTTGGGAAGTAGATAGGAAAGGTATATTTACTTTTGTAGAATGCCAAGCATTAACAAAATTAGGAATTGAACCAGAAAATTTGCTAGGGCAGTCAATTTTTGATGTTTATAGTGAGCATCAAGAATTATTAGATAATATTGCTTTAGCACTGACAGGAAAGGAAGTCAGTTGGATGGGAGAAGTGGCAGATTTAGTATATGAAATCAAAATTATTCCTCAATATTCTAAAAATTTTGAAATAGAAAGCTTAATAGGTCTTTATATTGATATTACAGAAAGCCAAAAAACCAAAATAGCGCTGCAAAAATCCAAACAGGAACTAGAACTAAAAGTTAAGGAAAGAACATCTGCTTTAAAAGAGTCAAATGACCAACTTGTAGCAGAGATAGTGAGGCACAAACTAGCTAGAGAAGAATTACAATATCGACTAAATTTTGAGGAATTAATTACGACCTTATCTACTCACTTTATTAATTTAGCTCCAGATGAAATTGATTATGGAATTAAAGTAGCTCTCGAATGGATTGGAAATTTTAGTGGAGTCGATCATAGTTATGTATTTTTATTGAATGAAAGTGGTACTTATATCAGTAACAATTATGAATGGTATGCGGCTGGAATTACACCAGAAATGAATCGAAAAATAGAAATACCAGTAACAGTATTAGATGAGTGGGAAGAGCAAATTCATCAATTAGAAACAATTTATATTCCCAGTATTGCTAAAATGCCAAATGATAAGTGGATGACGAAAAAATATTTGCGCTCGCAATCCATAAAATCCTTAATTGTTGTACCTATGTCATATTGTGGAAATCTTCTGGGTTTTTTAGGATTTGACTCAGTTCAAGAAGAAAAAATATGGTCAGAAAATATTATTGCCCTGTTAAGAATTATGGGAGAAATGTTTATTAATGCTTTAGAAAGAAAACGATTTGAAAAAGCACTCGGAGAAAATGAGAAAAAATATCGTCATCTAGTAGAAACTTCGCAGGATTTAATTTGGTCTTTGGATACTGAAGGATGTTTTACTTTTGTTAATCAAGCAGCTAAACGTATTTATGGTTATGAACCAGTAGAAATAATCGGTCGTCCCCTCACAGACTTCATTTATCAAAAAGAATTAGAAACCAGCACAGAAACAGAAACAAAACTCACAAGTATACCTCTTTATTGTCAAGATCATAACTCTAGTTGTCAATGGGAAACTGTGCATAAACGTCAAGATGGAATACCAGTCTATCTAAACTTTAATGCTATTACTTTAAAAGATAATTTGGGTAGATTTCAAGGTGCTATTGGTACCGCTACTGATATTACTGAGCGGAAAAAGTCAGAAGAAGCTTTGCAAAGAGCAAAAGATCAACTACAAGCAGTTTTAGATGCTGTACCTTGGTTTGTTTCTTGGATTAGTTCAGATTTACGATATATAGGAGTAAATAAACAATTAGCAGCGAGCTTTAACTTACCTCCGGAGAGTTTTACAGGTCAAGAAATTGGTTTTCTTAATAGTAGTAAAGGGTTTGTAAAATTTATTAGTGATTTTTTCGCCAGTTCAGAACAACAAATCTCTCAGGAAGTTGAAAATAAAGTAAATAATACTCTGAAAAACTATTTGATTGTAGTGCAGAAATATGCTCAAGGAAAAGCGGTAGTTTCAGTAGGAATAGATATTAGTGAGCGCAAACAAGCAGAAGCAATGAAAACTAAATTAATTGCTTCTCTCCAGGAATCAGAAAGAAAATTTCGTAGCCTTTATGAAGCTACAAGTGATGCAGTAATTCTTCTAGATAAAGAAGGAATTATTGATTGTAATCGTGCAGCTTTAAAGATGTTTGGTTTAAGTAATAAAGAAGAATTTACAAACTACAATCCAGAATATTTTTACCCAGAAAATCAACAAAACGGCAGAAAATCAGTTGAGTTGATCAAAAGACATATTGCTGTAGCCATAGTCAAAGGAAATAGTCGTTTTGAATGGATAAATAAAAGAGTAGACCAATCAGAATTTCCTACAGAAGTTTTATTGACAGCAATGAAAATAAGTGGATATTCTCACAAAAAATTGCCTAAAAAATCAGTAAATACCATAGTCTTACAAGCCGTAATTCGTGACATTACCGAAAGGAAACGTAATGAAGAACAAATTAAAGAATCTTTAGCAGAAAAAGAAGTTCTACTAAAAGAAATTCATCATCGAGTTAAAAATAATCTCCAAGTAATTTCCAGTTTATTAAGATTACAGTCAAGATATATTCAAGATAACGTAATTCTAGAAATGTTAAAAGAGAGCCAAAACCGAGTTAGATCGATGGCTCTTGTCCATGAACATTTATACCAATCAAAAGACCTATCCAGGATTGATTTCGCTGAATATATTCGCAATCTAAGTTCACACTTGTTTCAAGCTTATGAAGTTAAAGCAAGAGGCGTAAAATTAAATATAAATGTTGTACCTGTTTTCTTGAATATTGACACAGTAGTACCATGTGGTTTAATAATAAACGAGCTAGTTTCTAACTCTCTCAAATATGCTTTTCCCGAAGCATCTAGAGGAGATATTTCTATAGAGTTTAGTTATCAGAATGATGAACATAAATTTATTCTCAAAGTAAGTGATAATGGGATTGGTTTTCCAGAGGATTTAGATTATAAAAATTCTGGCTCTTTAGGACTACGTTTAGTCTGCTCATTAGTAAGACAGCTTAAGGGAAATATTGAACTAGTTGCTCAAGCAGGAACAGTGTTTCAAATCAGTTTTGAAAATGCTAACTCCCAGAAATTATAGAGGTATATAAATGTCAAAATCAAAAATTATGATTGTCGAAGATGAAAGTATTATTGCTGAAGACTTAGCCGACAGTCTCCGAAGTATGGGTTATACAGTTGTTGATATTGTTGCTTCAGGAGAAGAAGCAATTTTAATAGCCGCAGAAAAAAAACCTCATTTAATATTAATGGATGTAATGCTACAAGGAGAAATAGATGGCATTACTACAGCCGAAAAAATTCAGTCAAATCACCAAATTCCCATAATATTTTTGACAGCATATACTGACAACAAAACCTTAGAAAGAGTTAAAAAAACAAATCCTTTCGGTTATGTAGTCAAACCATTTGAAGAAAGAAACTTGCACCTAACCATTGAAATAGCTCTCCAAAGACATCAGTACGACCCAATAACTCATTTACCAAATCGTTCCTTATTTAAAACTAGACTAAATGAAATTTTAGCAAATCAAAATATAACTAAAATCAACAATATATCCCATCTAGATAAATCTCGAAAATCTCCTAATTTTCCTTTAATATCAGTCTTATATATTAGTCTAGATAGAATCAATAGAATCAAAGTAACTTTGGGAACTAAAAACGGTGAAACTATATTGTGTAATATTGCTAAAAAACTCAATACATCTATCCCAAGTATAGATATATTAGCCCGTTTAGAAGCTAATGAATTTGCAATAATTCTCAAGCCAGTAGCAGAAAAAAAAGAAACTATAGAAATAGCTGAATCAATTTTAGATATTATTTCTCAACCTATAGTTTTAGAAGGTTATGAAGTATATATTACTGCCAGTATCGGCATCACATTTTATCCATTAGATGATTTAGAAGCAGACGAATTACTCAGAAATGCTAACGCAGCCATGTATCATTCCCAACAAAAAGGAGGTAACAATTATCAATTTCATAAATCAGAAGCAACGATTATTTCCTTAGAACAATTAGCTCTAGAAACAAGTTTACGAAAGGCTTTAAAAAAATCAGAATTTCAAATTTATTATCAGCCAAAAGTTAATATTCAAACTGGAAAAATCACAGGAGCAGAAGCCCTCTTACGTTGGAATCATCCAGAAAAAGGTTTAGTTTCACCAGCAGAATTTATTCCCTTAGCTGAAGAAACAGGTTTAATTATTCCTATAGGAGAATGGGTATTATCTACCGCCTGTCACCAAACTAAAATTTGGCAAGAAGCCGGCTTTTCAGATTTGCAAATAGCAGTGAATTTATCTAGACGACAATTTACTCAAAAGCATCTTCAAGAACAAGTAATTAAAATCTTAAAAGACACAAACTTAGCAGAAAATTATCTAGAGTTAGAAGTGACAGAAAGCTTAGTTATGCAAAACGAAAAAGCTGCGACT
>JASJEE010000449.1 GCA_030064835.1 Microcoleaceae cyanobacterium MO_207.B10
CTCTATCAGTAATAGAAGAGAAAATTCCACTAACCACCTCCATCTCGTATGCGCTTCAGGAAATGAATTAATGATTCTGACTCTATCAGTAATAGAAGAGAAATTCCACGACTCACCTCCATCTCGCAGGCGCTTGAGAAAATGAATTAATGATTCTGACTCTATAAGTAATAGAAGAGAAATTCCACGACTCACCTCCATCTCGCAGGCGCTTGAGAAAATGAAACTATTGTGGCTCTATACGCAATAGAAGAGAAAATTCCACTAACCACCTCCATCTCGTATGCGCTTGAGAAAATGAATTAATGATTCTGACTCTATCAGTAATAGAAGAGAAATTCCACGACTCATCTCCATCTCGCAGGTGCTTTTGTTCCGCTTAAGAATCCGTGTAAATTTATTCCACGGAGTGTCAAAAACTGGGATAGTCAAAAAAAAGGATAAAATTTTCCGAGGTCGAATCCAAGGTCAAATTGTTTGAATATTGCACACAACAATTCGCTGTTGGTTAATCTTAATTACAGCCCCTTCTTGAACCTCTGAATGACCTGCTAAGTGTAGATTTTCCTTAAATTCTATAGGATATCTACTGAGAATTGCTGCCCTGTAACCTTTAATATCGTCTGAGGTTTGGTAAGGGTATTCAGCTTTTAATTTGGGAAAGGATTTTGTGATGTGGTAATAGGTGATTTCTTGTAAAAATACTATGTCTGGTTTTTCTCGTTTGATTACTTCCACTAAGGTTGTCGGTTCTGTTTTATGCCAGCTATTATTTAAGGATAAAATTTTCAAAGGTTGAGCATTTTTTGTAGGAATAGGTAGAGGGGTAAAATATTGTAAATGTAGCCAAGCAATTAACCAGAGACAAGTAATAGATGAAAGTATAGAAAACCAACGTTTTTTGACAATTAAAAATGCGACTAGTGGGAGGAGTAATATGGGTAAAAGAATTAAGGGGATAAAATTTCCTAGTAAAGCTATAAGCCAGAATTTATCCCAGAAGATTAATCTGAGAATAAAATAAAGGATAAGCAAAGCGGAATAAATGTAAACTAATATTTGGGTAGCTAGCTGAAAAAAACGGTAAAGTTTATTAATCATATCACCTTGATTTGTGATTTTTATTAACTATAAAATTTATCATTTATTGAGTTTTAAGATGTCATAGCAGCCGTGATAAATATTTGCTACAAATAGTTACTGTTTTTAGGTTTCAGGTATGACAGGCTGACGATTTTGCAACCCAAATGAGAAATAGCATATAACAATTTGTCAGGGTAAAGCTTTATTGTTAATCAAAAATACATCATCTTGAATTTATTAAAATATTTTATGCAATAAGAATTAATCAATTAATAATTAATCTTGAATTTTTTGGCATTTATTAAACAGTCACTAGGTGACAATAAACAAAAAATATATCATAAAAATCTAAATCATCAATCAATTTTAGGAGAATAATGATTCTAAATTATGACTCCTGACTCCTACAAATTTATAACATGATTTTTTTACGCTTGGTATAACTGAGCTATAGACCACTATAAAATCAACTAATTAAAAAATCTCAGAGGGTGGCAAGCGCTGCACTGTGCCAGTTGAGAGAAATATTGATAACTGTCTACTCTTTTCTATGACAAAAAACTAACTGTCACCTACATATTAGGTTCCACATTAACAGTTAGTTTAGGATTGGTATTAACAAAGGCAAGAACATCAAAGTGACACCTGATTATCTGGTCAGTTTCTCTGAAAAATTTGCCAGAAATTAGGTAACACCTGATGGAATATATATGTGCGTCTGCACCACATTAATTAACAAAAAAAACATGAACTTAGTAACAACAATTAACTCCACTAACCACAATCAATTAGACCTAGCTGGCTATTGCCATATCACCCCTAACTATCTACAAACAAGAGCCAGAATTAATTATCTCCTCGAACGTTATCTTTCCCTAGCTATTCTCACAGAAAGACTATTAGATTTACCCCAACAATTTAAAAATCCGCAACAAAGACATTGGCAAAAAATTAACTGGCAAGCTATTAACAGCAGTCAAATTATTGGGATTCCACCAAAACTATTTTTACAAGTAATTATTTCGGCAGTAGAAATAGAAGCTCCTATTCGTTCCTATTCCCAAGAAAGTTGGAATTATTTACAAAAAGCTCATCCTCAACTTGCTAGATTTATGGGTGGTGTAACTGATGAAAATGGGAGAATAATTGAAGTAGGTATTTGGGAAAAAGAAGAACGACAACACGCTCCGGCTTTTAGGAAGATTTATCAACAACTTACAGGGGAAAAATTAGAGCCAAAACCTAATACTGTTCATGGTTATCAACCTACAGGAAATTTACGGACAGAAATATATAATCATGGTGTGAGTAGAATTAGTTCAGAATGGAGTGCTGTATCTATTTATTTATGGTTAATGTCTCATTCTACAGGAGCATTACAAATGGCGATCGCTCAACCTTTACAGGATGAAGTTAATCATTTAGCTAAGTTTTGGGGAATCACTAGATGGGGTTTTGGTGATTCAGTTTTGCAGCGAGTTATTGGTAGTATATCTTGTTTAATTAAGCTATTAAATCATCATCAAGAAGAACGAACTGCTGGTCAAAATATTATGGATTTTTCTTATTTAAAATATGGTCTTGAGATTGGGTATACTTTTACGAAAGTAATGGCACAAATGTGTCGTTGGAATTATCATTTAAAACCTGATGCTTTGAATCAAGTTTTTGGTAGTTATCTTACTTAGTTAAAAGATTAAGACAGGGTATTGCTTTAATCTTTGGTATGTTTGGTTGGTTACGGCGAAAATTTAAGAGTTTGATGAATCAGAATATTTATTGTCGCCGTTTTCCACCCTACGCCCAGATTTAATATTCCTCTAATAAACAGTCTCTTAAAATTCAGGAAAATCAACTAGGAAGCGAACTGATGACTGAAATAACTATAGCAATTATAAATAGGTTATGACAAATTAAAAAGTCAATAAAAAAGTTGAAACTGCCACAGTCGTTCTGCTGAAAATGGCTTTCCGCTGGGGCGAAAATATCAGGTATTTATTTACCGCAAACAAGTTTTAGGTTGGGGTTATTATTGGCAAGGTGACAACCCACTCAAAAACTATCTACTAGTGAAAAAAAGCAAGTCTTAGAATTAGCGATCGCTACAGCAAAAAGACTGAATTTTATCTATGTATCGGCAGATATTGGGCAATTAGAAAATGGTGAATGGATAGTTATAGAAACAGGAGACCCACAGTTTTCGGGAGTTAGTCAAATTCCTTTACTGCAACTATACAAAGAGATACTAAAAATAAATTCAAGCTACTAAAATATTATCTGATTTACAGAAGAAGGGAGAGACCATAAGCTACAAGTCAGAAGACTTATTGCTACGGACAAAAAATCACTTTTTGCTCAGTTCTATAAAAAAAATAATAAAATTCTTGCCAGAAAATATAATCAATTATCATACAGAAGTTATAAACTTATCTTGATTTTCACTCCCGCTCAAGCGCCGGGGACAAACTTTTGACTTAAGTAGGTATAAATATGGTTAAAAATATCTGGTGGCAAAGACCTCAACTTCGTAAAGATGAAGAACAACAATTAGAACGAAAAGTCGGCTGGCTGGAGTTATTTTTTGACTTAGTTTTTGTAGCCGTAATGCGAGAATTAGCCCACTATCTTTCAGCTCATATTTCTGCTGCTGGAGTGGGTAGTTTTATTCTATTATCAATTCCTGTTTGGTGGATTTGGGTAGGGGCAACTTATTATAATGAACGCTTTCAAACGGAAGGATTAGAAAGTCGTGTTTTTACCTTTATCAAAATGTTACCTGTAGCTGGGTTAGCCGTTTTTATTCATCATGGTTTAGGAGAAACTTCTGCTGGTTTTGCCCTATCTTATGCAGCAGCTCACTTAATTGTTACTTATTTGTGGTGGCGTGGAGGTTATCACGACAGAAATTTTCGTCCGACGGCAAAACGTTTGGTAATTGGTTATAGTATTTCTATTATTTTATTTATAATTTCTGCTTTTATTCCTTCACCAGGACGTTTTGTACTTTGGGGAATAGGTCTAACAGTTGACTTGTTGACTCCTTTATTTACCATTAGACAACAAGCAGCATTACCTAAGTTTAGTACCTCTAGATTACCAGAACGTTTTGGTTTATTTGTGATGATTGTTTTGGGAGAATCAGTTATTGGCGTTGTAGAGGGAATATCTAAGAATGAAAATTTATCTCTACTTACTGCTTTGACTGGTATTTTTGGCATGACATTAGTATTTAGTTTTTGGTGGGTTTATTTTGATTTTATTGCCCGTAGACCATTTAAGCAAAGTATGGGTTATTCTTTCGCTTGGGCATATTTACATATGCCTTTAGTAATTGCAATTACTGCTACTGGGGCTGGAATTGTTCATGTAATTTCTGCGAATGAAAATGTAGCGCTTTCAGACAATGTGCGAATTTTAATTAGCTGTTCTGTGGCTGTTTTTTTAGGGGTAATAGGTTTGATTGAAGTTACTCTCAGAAGAAAAGATAATGATTTGACTGACCCGATTTTCAGCCCCTGTTTGAAATGGGGTGCTGCTTTATTGGCGATACTATTAGGTTTATTTGGCAAAGGGTTAGGTTCCGTTATTTTTTTAACGCTTCTAATATTATTAGTGGCGATTCAAATTGGTTATGGTTTATATGTGTGGATAAAATCTTTAGAAGCAATGGAAAATTAGATATGGGGTAAGTATCGAGCTGTCATAAATTAGCAATCAGCTATTAATTTATTGTCAGCTATAAGTGGCATTAGTATTAATATTATTGAGGGATAATTGAAAATATGGAACAAGGCTCAATTGTTAATCTTAGTAATTATTTGATTTCCATCATAACTGAAAGCTAACTAATGTTTGCGCAGCATTCTGCAGAAAATGCTTACATTTTTGTTTCTCAATATAGTTTTATGAATAAAGCTATAAGTTAGGATAGCTAGGGATTTTAGAGCTTTTTATATTCAATTTATCTCCTAGTTATACCAATTACCAAAAACAACGCTATACTTGAGAAGTTCTAAAATTATGAATTAATAACTACAATTTCTTGATTTTTAGTCATTAAGTGCCTGTTTTTTATCTGGTTTTTTGTCTTTTTATCACTACACCCTACACCC
>JASJEE010000003.1 GCA_030064835.1 Microcoleaceae cyanobacterium MO_207.B10
ATTGCGCCATACGCAATAAAGACTTTTATCGAACCAACCTAAGCAAAAACTCCTATTGCGCCATACGCAATAAAGACTTTTACCAAATCAATCTAAGCAAAAACTCCTATTGCGCCATACGCAATAAAGACTTTTATCGAACCAACCTAAGCAAAAACTCCTATTGCGCCATACGCAATAAAGACTTTTACCAAATCAATCTAAGCAAAAACTCCTATTGCGCCATACGCAATAAAGACTTTTACCAAATCAACCTAAGCAAAAACTCTTATGATGAATCAGTTATAGTAGTCTGAGAATGCCTAGCAACAAATTGAATAATGATATTAGTAAATCCTGAAATCTTGATTATTTTTTACTTACAGCACTTTTGAGGATAGTTAAGGGTAATCCTAATACCTACTACTAAATCTTCAATATAGCAATCCGCGCATAGGTTGTGACAAATTAAAAGTAAATAAAAAAGTTGAAACTCTTACCTGTTGCCTGTTGCCAAAATA
The DNA here is from genome assembly GCA_030064835.1 of Microcoleaceae cyanobacterium MO_207.B10. Classification (GTDB taxonomy): domain Bacteria; phylum Cyanobacteriota; class Cyanobacteriia; order Cyanobacteriales; family Microcoleaceae; genus JASJEE01. The sequence continues at coordinate 501 of JASJEE010000003.1, forward strand.
GCCGACTTCTTTGAGACATCTATTATCTTTTGTTGGATTTGAAAAATAGTTAGGTAAGGGAATTGAACCAGGACTTGTTTCATTATCTACCCAGGATTTGCTATCTACACTCCACTGAGCATTTATAAAACAGGAAGACTTTTGATTCCAGTAGTAAAGATGCTCAATATCAATATCTTCTAAAGGAATTAGAAGATACTGTAAGCATTCATCTTCCTCATATCTGTTCATAGTCATAATTTTTCAAAGCTTCATCCCAATCAGGACAAAACTGTAGAAAGTTATTATGAATTAACTCAATTTCTGCCAAACAGTCTTCTCCATCCCTCAGTTTCAAGAGACACTTTTCGTATCTGTATTTTCCTATGTTCAGAAAATTCATAAAATCAGTTAGGATTTCTTTTCTTGATTTCACTTTTCTAGTCCTCCTCATCTTTATATATTAAAATAGTAGTTTGTCTTCCTAAATATATCAAACAGCTAAATCTCTTTGACTAGGGACAGCCTTTTGGTAAAAAATAACTTAAATTATGTTTGATTTTTTCTTTTCTAGAAAAAACAAGTTTTTATGCCTACAAAGTTACAGATTAGTTTAATAAAGTTTGGTTTTAGCTGGCATAGTGAGTATAAAAAAATATCCTAGATTTTTTCTATTATCAGATCAAATGCTTGGATGTATTGGAGTACATCTATTTTCTGGTAGCTTTGCTTTTTTTGTTTACTATTGGAGTTCAAGATAGAATCCCAGATTCTGGAGTGGATATATCACCGCCTCATTTTTTAGATTACCACCCTGGTTTTTCGTTTGAAATTGATTTGTGGATTATTAATAGATTTACTGAGATAATAATTATCTTATCTTAGAGGCATAAAAATGTTCTTGGTTGGGTTAAAAACAGCAAGTTATATAGTTTGATGCCAAGACTCAAAAGCTTGGCATTAAAAGACTTATAAAATCAGTTGATACTAAACAGAAGCTTCTCTACAAATACCCCCCTGTAGGTGAACCTATCCCAGTAATAATATTTTTGCTAAAAAACCCTAAATATTTTGATATATAAAAACGAAAAAATAATATTTTTAGACACATTTTACTCAAACAAATAAGTGTATTAAAATAGGTTCGTGTAGTCAATTAACTAGTCGCACGCACTGACAACTTCTCTCGTATTAGCCCAGCTAGGAAATTTATTTTGCACCACTACTTAGTTATTTAACCTAACATGAAATTAGTTCCTAAATTTTTAACGACAACTCTTCTTATCACTTTGATTACCTCCATTATTACTTATGGTTGTAAGCCGACATCAAACCCTTCGTCAAACCCTTCATCAAACCCTTGTTTTGTAGAAGCGGAAATTATGAATCCCAATGAAACGCCGCAATTATCATCACCACAGTATCGTGCCAACGTTGTTGCAAAAAAAAGGCACGTATTAGAGCTAACTCTGAAGGTGTAATCGATGAAATAGTTGTTTCAATGGGAGAAAAAGTAATTGCTGGATATCCAATTATTAAGCTTAAAAATGGTAAACAAATTGAAGCCCCTTTGACTGAAATAGTAGGTGAATTTTATTTTAATCAAGGGGAATTTATAATGAAAGGAGAAGATTTAACTACAGTTGTTAACTACCAATCTTTTTATGTTCAGGTTGATATACCAGTTGATAATTTATCCAGAGTTAAAATTGGAAATCCTATATAAATTATTGATAATAATAATCGTAAGTTATTAGCTACTAGCAAAATTGATTTTATTTCACCAGAAGCTCATCGGGGAACTCAAACTGTATTGGTTAAAGCTAAAGTTCCTAGTCAAGGATATAACTTTCGAGATAGACAGCAAGTAATAGCAAGAGTAATCTGGGAAAAAACAACTGGTATTTTTATCCACACAACAGCCATCACCAATATTGGTGAGCAGGAATTTGTATTTGTAGCAAAAGAAGAAGAATCTCAATGTAAAGATTCTAGTTTAATAGCTAAACAAAAAGCTGTTAAATTAGGAAATATCCTGGGTCAAGATTACCAAGTTATTTCAGGATTAGAACTAGAAGACAAAATTATCGTATCGAATGTTGCTAAATTAAGAAATGATCAACCTATAGTTGAAATAGAATAAGACTTTGGTCTGCTTAGTTTAACAAAACATACGCTAAGAACAATTGACTGTTTAAATAAAGCATGAAAAACCAATGAATTCGTAGAAAGTTAGGTACAGTTAAAAATTAATCTCTCTTCTCTATCTAGAGTTTAGTGATTAAGTATCAAAAGCATTTACCGAAAAATTCTGGTCTGGAGCCTCCCTCTTTTAAGTATCCATTACCCATAAGTCTTTAAACCCTTGTGGGGAGAAGGGGAGCAGCGAGCAGGGGAGCAGGGAGAAATAGTCAGAGTAGCTAGGCAAAACTACTTGACTTCTCCAAATAAATCTACTTTTCAATACATATTTTCTCTGGAAAAAGCCTGTTAAAGGCTTAGATATAATTTGTTGATTTTGTCAATCTTTATGTTAAGAAAGATGTGGGTAAAACATAGCTCTTTTCAGGGGAAATCAGAATAAATTTTCCTTTTAGTCAGTTTAAAGATAGGTAATTTTTAATTGTTGAAATCTTCTTTTTTTTATCTCAATTCCCGTCAAACAACTATAAATATGTTTCAAGCAACCCGTCGTCGTTTAGCAATTTGGTACACTATAGTCACAGCTATTTTATTGCTAATATTTGCCACTGGCTTTTATATTTATTTCCGCAGTACCCTAATCGAACGCATAGATGATACATTACTTCATGTAGTAGAAGTAGTAGAGCGATCGCTAGTCATTGAACCTATCACTATTCCCCCCACTGAAAATAATAAAAAAGTTGGTGTCAACCTCGAAGCCAGTTTTCGAGATAATGCTAATACAGTAGAAGATGACCATATTGATATTGAATGGTTCAGCCCCACAGGAGAACTACTTTGGTCAACCTTTTCTGAACCTCTAAATATTCCTATACATTCAAACCGTACTGGGGAAACAGTGCGAGTAACTCCCCACTTAGGAAAAGTTGAAGTTCTTAAACCACAAAAGACTGACAATACATTATTGCTGCGACAGTTGACAGATAGAGTAGAAGTTGGTCGTCAAGTCTTAGGATATTTGCGAGTTAGTCATCCTTGGTTTGAGGTAACAAAGCCTATCCGCCAATTAATGGTAGACTTAAGTCTCGGTACTTGTTTAATAGTAATTTCGGTGGGGGGTATTGGTTGGTTGCTTTCCGGGTTAGCAATGGAACCAGTGCGCGAGTCTTATCAACATTTGAAAACTTTTACTGCTGATGCTTCCCATGAACTTAGAAGTCCCATCGCGATGATTCAAACTAATGTACAAGTTGCTTTAGCAGACCCGGAGTTAGATTCATCGGAACATCAGCAACAACTACAAGTTATTGAAAGGTTGACCCGTCGGTTAGGTCGGTTGGTAGATGATTTGTTATTTTTGGCGCGTCAAGATAGTGGAATAGTGCAATCTCAGTTTTCACCAGTACCTTTGGATGCTTTGTTGATGGAGGTAGTGGAGGAACAACAGGCGATCGCTACAACTCAGGGTGTAGGTCTAGAGTTAAAAATTTCTCTACCTGATTTTAGTGGCAATAATTATCTAACTGGTGAGAAGTGGAACGATAAGTGGAACATTGACAATAATCAAGAGAAATTGACAGACACTTATAATCCTGTTACTGAGGAAGATATTACACTAGAGGGAGATTGGGATCAATTAGCTAGACTATTTACTAATCTGATTAGTAATGCAATTCAGTATACTCCATCTGGTTGTCAAGTATTAGTAGAGTTGCAGCCCCTTGCAAAACCCAAGAAGCAAATTTTGAGGACTCAGAAAGGAGAAATCGCTACTTCTGCTTCAGGTAAGGGGGTAATATCTAGGGGTTGCCTGAATCTCAAAAATGATTCTTTGCAAGTAACGGTTAAGGATAATGGTATTGGTATTCCCATTGAAGCATTGCCACGTTTATTCGATCGCTTTTATCGAGTAGACCCAGCTCGTTCCCATCGCGGTACAGTTGGGTCAGGTTTGGGCTTAGCGATCGCTCTGGCAATTGTAGAAAATCATCATGGTCATATTAAGGTGGAGAGTTGTCCAGAAGTAGGTACGACAGCGACAGTGATTTTTCCAGTACATTCAAATTAGTTAAGAGAGGCTAGGTGCATTAGTCCAAGTTATGCCGATACTATTTTGCTAACATTTGTTAACAATGCACAGTAAGATCAACTTACTGAGGGGGTATCTCCCAATGTGGTATAAAATTGCTCTACCACGCTTTTTATAAAGATTCCACGTGCTCCGTTTAAGTCGCGATCGAGACGAAAACCATCATTACCAGTAACAACTTTTTTGCCACCTAAGTTATTCAGGATTTCACCATTCCAACTAACAGTTTTGCTAGTGTAGGCTTCACTTACGTCTAAAACAGTTTTATTGTATTCGTTAGCTTTATGTTTCAAAAATTGTTCAAATCTATAATGCGCCCAATTCAGCATTTGCCTGACTGACTTACTTCTGAGTTTTCTGCTTGATTTGGTTGTCATCTGAGAAACTTCAAAAGTTGGCAGTAAAATCACATCAAAGTTTTGAACTAGAAATAAAGCTGTTTTATGGTGCATTTCCGAAATGAGATTTCTAATCTTTAATCTCATTCGATTGGCTGCTTTTTTCATGCGTTGCTTGGTTTTAGATTTAGCCTTCGTCAATCTAGAGATTAAATCATCTAAGTGATAGCAAAGTCTTTGGATTTTTCCAATATCGCCAGAACCTATCCAACCAAAACTATTTTCTGAAAATAGCGTTAAAAAGTTTCTCACTCCAGGGTCTAATGCTACAACCCGACCTTGATTTTCAGTCGGATGTTTTGGTGCATCAACTGGCAAGCAAAGGTAATATTGTCCTCTAGCAACAACTATTCTGCAATCTCCAAAAGTCTCAGGTAATGGCTCAGAAAATTTGAGTAACCCAAGCTTAGTGTGGTAAATACCTTTTGTTGATACTGCTGACTTCGGTATGTAGCAAGACTGAATAGGATTTTTACGAGATTTGAATTTAAGGAGCTGTACCTGTCCTGTTTGAGAATACTTAACTTTTGCTTCTCTGACTGCTATACAAGCATCACGAACAGCAATAGATTTTATCTGGTAAGGAACAGGTTTAGACCACTCTGGTAAATTCTTCAAAATCCCACCCTTGATTGCTTTCCAATTAGCTTTGGTATCAGGTTGCTGAAGGTATTCAACGGTTCGGTTATAGGTAAACCTAGCTACACCTATCCATTGCCTTAGTAGTTGCCTTTGTTCACGGTTGAGGTAAATCCGAATCTTCTTTGATTTTTTGTTTGTACTTTCTAAGTCCGTGGACTCTACAGGAGAATATGTGAATAATCGAGAGAACATCGGCGACCATTTCTGATTCTGGACAATATATAGTTTTGTCGAGAACCAGGATTTTCCCACCGTTTTGTTCGACCAAATACTGTATAAGCTCGAATCCAAATCTGGTGAGTCTGTCCCGACAGGTAACAATAATTGTGAGCTGATCGCCTCGCAAGAGTCTCTCCAGTATGGCTCTAAGACCTTTTCGCTTGAAGTTAAGTCCACTGCCAATGTCTTTGATGATTTCGGCCTTTGGGTACTGGCTTTGCATGAACTCAACTTGTCTTTTGAGGTCATCTTTTTGTTTTGCGGATGAGACTCGGCAGTAGCAAATAAGGGAAGCTCTAGTTGCACCCCTGATGTAAGATTGTGCGTTATACAATCTTTGCCCTGCCTCGTTTTTGATGATTTCTATTTTGCCTTTATCTGCATACTTGCGTAATGTATTAGGATGCAAGCCAAGTATTTCTACGGCTTTCCTAAGTGGAACATAACCCATAATCCTATCTTGGCATACATATAGGAGCTTATGTGAATATATGTTAGCAAATAGATAATAGTTAGTCAACCTCTTTTATATACCATCCCCAAATCTTCCCACACTCTCTATCTAGGGTTTGCTGAATAAAGTCTTTTTGTTGAGTTAGGGAGTAGGGAGTAGTTAAGAGTCAGGAGAAATAAGAGTTATAAAGAAGTTGATCGACAGAATCACTTTCTGCCATATTTACCCCAAAATGCTCATTTTTTCCACTCTCTTAACCGAAAATCTGGTACTTTTTCCGGGCTCAAAATTTCTCAAACCAATATCAGTCAATCCTTTGAGATTTAATCAGCCAGCCCTAATTAGAGGCTTTTCTCCTTCAAAGGGGAAGCTTTAAACCAGAATTTTTCGCTAATTGTTAATTGCTGAAACTGCTTCTATTAATACCTACCACCTATAAAGAAGTAATGTAGCAATATTTTACAAAAATAGTATTACCTAATCTTCTTCAATTACTTTATTTCTGTCAAGTATCAATAAATTCCGCAACTGGTCTGTATCCAGTTCAGTTAACCATTGTTCACCCGCCCCTACTACTTGCTCTGCTAATTCTTTTTTACTTTCAATTAAATCATGTATTTTTTCTTCTAAAGTTCCCGTACAAACAAATTTATGTACCTGAACATTCCGCGTTTGACCAATTCTAAATACCCGGTCTGTTGCCTGATTTTCTACTGCAGGATTCCACCATCTGTCGAAGTGAAAAACATGATTAGCGCGGGTAAGATTTAAACCCGTACCTCCGGCTTTTAATGATAAAATCATTACTGGCGGACCTTGGGGGTCTTGTTGAAATTGATCGATCATTTCTTCTCTTTTATTTTTGCGAGTTGCTCCATATAAAAATGATACTTCTCTACCTAAATTTTCTTCTAAATAAGGTTGTAAAACTTTTCCCCATTCAGCAAATTGAGTAAAAATTATTGCTCGTTCTCCTTCGGAGATGATTTCTTCTAACATGGCGGTTAAACGTTGCAATTTTCCTGAGTTTTTGGCGCTAATTTCAACTTTTTTCTTACTGCCTTTTTTGATTTGCAAAAGTACAGGATGATTACAAAGTTGTTTGAGTTTAATTAATAATGCTAAGATTTTGCCTTTGCGCTGAATACCCGCAGCAGCTTCAATATCTGCTATAGAGTTTTCAATTATGTTTTGATAGAGCATCGCTTGCTCATTTGCTAAGGGGCAGAAAATTGTATTTTCTTGTTTTTCTGGTAGGTCTTGAATAATATTTTTATCAGTTTTAAGGCGACGCAAAATAAAAGGTTGAACCAGGGAGCGCAAAGTTTGCAATGAATTTGTATCGCCATATTTTTCAATGGGAATGGCAAAACGACGCTGGAAAAATTGCTTCTTTCCTAAATATCCAGGATTCAAAAAATCTAAAATCGACCATAGTTCTGAAAGCCGATTTTCTACGGGAGTTCCTGTTAAAGCAATTTTAAATGATGCGTCTAATTTTCTGACTGTTTGAGATTGTTTGGCATCGGGATTTTTGATATTTTGCGCTTCATCAACTATTACTGCTTGCCATTTTATTGGCTGTAATATTTTTTCATCTCGATACAATAAAGCGTAACTGGTAATTACTAAATGTTTGTCTTTAACTGCTATAGCAAATTGTTTATTTTTGGCGCGTTTATCTCCATGATGTACTATTACTTTTAAGGTAGGTCCGAATTTTTTTACTTCCCGTTCCCAGTTGCCTAATACAGAAGTAGGGCAAACTAATAATGTAGGTGCTTCCAGTGTCTCTTTTTCTTGTTGGTTGAGGAGAAATGCTATGGTTTGAATAGTTTTTCCTAATCCCATATCGTCGGCTAAACAAGCACCTAAACCCCAACGTTCGAGAAACGTTAACCAACTCACACCCCGCGCTTGATACGATCGCAGTTCCCCACGAAAATTCTTCGGTGTGGGAATTTCCTCTAACGAACGATTATTTGTCAAAGTGTCCAAAAGTTCTTGCAGTTGACCCCCCGCTTCAAAATTGACGACGGGCAATTTTTCCACAGTCTGACTGTCCCCAGTAGCCAACCGTAAAGCATCCTCTAAAGATAAGGCCATTTCCTGTTGACGACTGGCAAAGAAATTTTGGGCGGCCCGCACGTCTTGGGGTTGCAGTTCAACCCACTCACCATTAATCTCTACCAAGGGACTATCTTGAGCCACTAATTCGTCAAATTCAGCTTTGGTTAATTTCTGGCCTCCAATAGATAATTCCCACTGGAAGTTGAGGAGACTTTTTAAGCCCAGTCTTTCACTTTTTCTGGTTTTTGGAGTCTGGGCCCGAATACTCAGACCCAAACGAGAAGCCAATCCTTCACGGTTTGCCAAACTAGGTGGTAAAACCACGCCTAAGCCACTGTCAGTAAACCGCCAACTTCCACTTTTAATAAATTCATAAGCTTGTTGTGGAGTTAATTGGCAATACTGGGGAGTTGCTTCTTGTAAACTAGGTTCAATAATTGGATAAATTCTTGATGCTAAACCTAAACCTTTGAGCAGGGTTTCTTGAGGAAATTTAATTGTTCGACCTTGATAATTGAAACTGGCTATGGGATTTTGCCAAATTGTCTGAGCATCAACTAAAATTTCTGGGTTATCGGATGCCTGTAGACAATATTCTAGTTGCCATTTTTGGCAATTATTAGATGGCGAATGGAGATGAAAACAGGAGATGAATTGATTTTCTATTGCTTTATCTTCTTGTATTGGCGACTTCCAGTTATTAATTATTCTGATAATTTGCTGTAGTTCTTTGGCAGCAGCTACTTTTAAAGTGGATTTTCCAGATAATGCTTTTAACCATTGTCTAATCGATGGATTTAAAGAGGCAATTTCTGTTTGAGATATTCCGGCTGTTCCTTCTCTAATTTGGGAATCTATTGTATTTTTTAAAAAATCTTGAATCAGTTCCCTACTAGACTGTAGTTGTGGTAACTTTGACTGATTATTTTCTGGAATTATTTGGAGATTTTCTAGAGAAATAGGTAACTGCCAATCTATCTGAGAGGTGCGACAAACAAGAGGCATTTGTAAGGCAAAATTTTTCAGTCTAGTTTGGTCTGTCGAACTATCGAGTAAGGGTTCCCAAGTAGCAAATATTTCTGCATTTAACGGTTGTTCAACAGAGGGTAAAAATTTACATCTTGCCAATAGATCGAGACTCCATCTTGTCAGATGAGACCAAAACCTTAAATCTCCTCCAACAAAAGATTCGGCAACTTTTCCCAGAGGAATAGATTGTAAAAATTTGATAGCTTCTAGGGGTTTGAGGCAAATACCTTCTATTTGCCAAGGGTAAAGATATAAATTTTCTGTGGTTTCTGATAAATTTGTGGCGAAATGAAGCGGAATCGGTTTTTGGCTAGATGCTGATAGGTAAGTCGGTATAGCGATGGTTTCATTAGTCTGCTTTAATTTCTTTTCTAGATGAATATGATTCTTTTCAGTTAATATTTTTAATAGTTCATTGACTGTGATTAAGTAAGGGTTGTTACTAATATTTCCTGCTTCTCCAGTATCATCTTCTGTGACTCTACGCCAGGTTTCACCCCAAATAAACAAACAACTATTTTGCTGATTTTTAGTTAACCAAATTCCATGTAATATTGCCATATTTAAAGATTTCAAAAAAACTTATTTTTTAATGCTAATTTTGGGGAATGGAAAAATTTTCTATTTATTTATAGATGAAAAATGGCATCCAAGTTAAAAATAACTGGATGCAACCCCCATAATTAAAAATTGTGGCAGGTAATACCAAATTCAAAAAAGCCGCCCTAAGCCCTTACGCAATGACAAACCTTGTGCCCGTCCCCGCCTGCGAGAGGGTAGACTCCGGCGGGTATCCGGCGCGGGATTGTTACAAATAAACTCCTAGGGGCGTTCCATACAACGTCTCTACCAGTAAATAATTGGTAATTAATAATTCACCTACCACCTAAAACCAATAACTAAGCAATGTAGCAATATTTTATGAAAATGGTATAAGTTAGGGTAATTATAGCTGTTTTCTGATCAACAAAAGACAGCAAGTCCATTCCTCCACAAACCCAGGAAAATCAAAATTTTGACTTTCGACTTTTGACTTTTGACTTAAAAACCCCTCACACTTATCCCATTAACAGTGCTACGATTGCCACAGAAGCGAAAGAATAATGGTAGAGAAGGAATAAAAATCGGATGGAAGAGATAGATAAATCAATATCCTTTGACGGACGGGATATTAGACTAAAAGTTGGTTTATTCGCGCCTCAAGCTGGTGGTGCCGTCATGATTTCGTCAGGAGACACAGCAGTGTTAGTGACAGCCACTACTTCTAAAGGAAGAGAAGGAATAGATTTTCTCCCGTTGCTAGTGGACTATGAAGAAAGACTTTATGCTGGTGGTAAAATTCCTGGTGGCTTTTTACGCCGAGAAGGTCGTCCACCAGAGAAGGTGACACTCACTGGCCGTTTAATTGACAGACCGCTACGCCCCTTATTTCCTGGTTGGCTCCGAGATGATATTCAAATTGTGGCCACAACTTTATCCATGGATGAGGAAGTACCGCCAGATGTTCTCGCTGTAACTGGTGGCTCTGTGGCTGTATTGCTGGCCCAACTTCCTTTTTATGGACCAATGGCAGCAGTGCGGGTTGGTTTAGTCGGGGATGACTTTATTATTAACCCAACTTACCGTGAAGTTAGAAATGGCGATTTAGATTTAGTTGTGGCTGGCTCTCCTCAAGGGGTAATTATGGTGGAAGCTGGGGCGAATCAATTGCCGGAACAGGACATTATAGAGGCGATCGATTTTGGTTATGAGGCGGTCTGTGATCTAATTGAGGCCCAAAGAGAAATGATTGCTGAACTTGGCATTGAATTGGCTCAGGCTGAACCCCCGGAAGTAGACCCGACTCTGGAAGACTATGTTCAAGAAAAGTCTACGGAGGGTATTAAATTGATTCTTTCTGAATATGATTTGGATAAAAGTCAGCGTGATGCCAAACTCGATACGATCAAAGAATCTATTGCTGCTGAGATTGCAGAACTTCCTGATGAGGAACCAGTGAAGGTTGCTGTTGACTCTAATAGTGCAGCGTTGGGAAATGTTTTTAAAAGTGTGACTAAAAAGATGATGCGGAAACAAATCATCGATGATAGTGTTCGGGTTGATGGTCGGAAGTTAGATCAGGTACGCCCTGTTTCTTGTCGGGTAGGAGTCTTACCAAAACGAGTTCACGGTAGTTCTCTATTTAATCGAGGTTTGACTCAAGTGATGTCGGCTGTAACTTTGGGTTCTCCTGGTGATGCTCAAGAGTTGGCAGACGATTTGCATCCCCAAGATGAAAAACGTTATCTACATCATTACAATTTTCCTCCTTTTTCAGTGGGAGAAACTAAACCGATGCGATCGCCTGGTCGTCGGGAAATAGGTCATGGTGCTTTAGCAGAACGTGCTTTGGTTCCTGTTATACCAGCCAGTGATGATTTTCCCTATGTGATTCGTGTGGTTTCAGAAGTGCTTTCTTCTAATGGTTCGACTTCTATGGGTTCTGTTTGTGCTTCTACTCTAGCGTTGATGGATGCTGGTGTTCCGATTTTGAAACCTGTAAGTGGCGCAGCTATGGGTTTGATTAGGGAAGGTGAGGAAGTGCGTATCCTGACAGATATTCAGGGTATAGAAGACTTCTTAGGTGATATGGATTTCAAAGTTGCGGGCACTGATAGTGGCATTACTGCTTTGCAAATGGATATGAAAATTACGGGTTTGTCCCTGGAAGTGATTGCTGATGCTATTCATCAAGCGAAGCCAGCACGCTTGCACATTCTTGAGAAGATGTTGAGTGCCATCGACGCACCTCGCGAGGAAATGTCACCCTATGCTCCACGGTTGTTAACATTCAAGATTGACCCAGAAATGATTGGGCTAGTAATTGGACCTGGTGGTAAAACTATTAAGGGTATTACTGAGGAAACTGGTGTCAAAATTGATATTGATGATGATGGTACTGTTACAGTTTCAGCTACTGATGGGGAAAAAGCTCAACAAGCTTGCAATATTATCCAGGGAATGACGCGGAAACTTAATCCGGGAGATGTTTATGCTGGTCGTGTGACTCGGATAATTCCTATTGGTGCTTTTGTGGAGGTGCTGCCAGGAAAGGAGGGAATGGTTCATATATCTCAAATCGCAGATTATCGCGTGGGTAAGGTAGAGGATGAGCTTGCGGTTGGAGATGAGGTTATTGTTAAGGTACGAGAAATTGACAGCAAAGGTCGGGTGAATTTAACTCGCTTGAATATTCATCCTGATGAAGCTGCTGCTGCTCGTGCTGCTGCATTGAATTCTTAAAGAGGTAACAAGTCAAAAGTTTAAAAGTCAGAAATGGGGTTAAGAATGTTGTTTCAATTAGCATAGAAACAGTTGAGAATTTTGAGTTTTTAGGTGTGTGGATATCCCATTAACTGACGGACTTTTGACTTGGTGTTTTTCAAAATTATTAAGGAGTTTTGTAATACCAATTTTAGAAGTGTTTGTTAAAAATAAATTTCGTAAGGATTCACTTATTAGCTCTCAGCTCTCAGCAATAAAACCTAGCTTTTGTCATTTCAGTTATCAGTTAATAGTTAATAGTTAATAGTTGTAAAATTCGGAAGCCCTTCAGAGCGGAAAATTTAAACTTTTTCTATTAATCCCTACCACCTAAAACCTATAACTAAGCAATGTGGCAATATTTTACAAAAATGGTATAATTCTGGCTCGTTCAAGCTTTTATCTAAAATAAAAAACAATAGCTGATAGCTGATAGCTGACGGCTCAATCCTGAGAAAGTATCATTATACGAATATCTAGTTTTTCGAGTTAAAAATTGTAAGCATTCAGCAATCAGCTATTAGCAATCAGCTTTATTACCTTTATAGTGGTGCGTCAAGCTTAAAGTAGTGGAATATATTTTTGATTAAAAGCTTTGAAAAATAAGCATCGTACCATATTTCCTCAAGTAACATTTAAGACTTGACGCGCCAATCGGAGGAAAAAGCAATGTTTATAAAAAAGCGCTTGAGCTGACCGCGATCTAGCTGAATGCTTACTAAAAATTTAATCTAGATTAAACGAATACTTGCTTCGTTAATTAAAAAGCTTTTGGCGCAGTATTCTATCGGAAAATTTGACCGCTGTTAATGCAGTTCCTCCGCAGGAGGCTACCTGAATACTTACGATATTTATAGGTTTTAGGTGGTAGTTCAACAATTAATAATTAATAATTAACAATTACCTTTCTTTGAAAAGAAGAAGATTGACTAAAAGGAAAATTTTTGCTTATTTCCCCTGAAAAGCGGGAGGCTTTAGACCAGAATTTTTAGGTAGGGAATAAATCTTACAGCGGTTTTCATTTCAGTAGACCAAAGTAGGGATGTTGCATGAAACGTCCCTACAAGGTTTTGTTTATGGCTCCGGTGGTTCATCAAGAGCGAAAACCGCTGTAATCAGATATTTATACCTGATACCATTTCTCCATGAAGTTGCGCTTAATATAAAGATGAGAATAGTCAGTGTAATCAGGTCTGAGCAAGAATTATTAAGCGCATTGTTACAGAGAAATGGTATGAATTATCTTTTCCAATTATCCAATTTATTTGTAATACCAATTTTAAAAAAGAATGTGATGCTTGAGCAAACTTCAACTATTAACTAATTAATCAAGTTTTTCCACTTTATCCCTTTGATAACCAGCTTTTTTATTTTTTTTTCTATGATTTCACCACACCCAAAACCCCACACCCAAAACCCAAGATAGATAATATTTGTACCAAACATTTATCAATTTGGTATAACATTCCCACGCCTTCATGAGGGCATGATTTTTTTCACTGCTGGTAATAATACTATTCACTTGAATTATGTCACAAATAATTTCACATCGCTTCATCTGAAATAACTAGCTAGAATTTTTGTTAGTTATACAAATCCTAAATAAGTTGTGACAAATTTAAGAATAATAAATCTCAACAATTTTTGATTATTTTTTTGAGTAACTAATAATCAATTCCTTTCTTACCTTTTCAGCCAAACCTAAATATAGCATTACTTTGAGTAATTGGTATTATATATTTAGAGCAGCTAACCCACGAAAAATGGGCAGGCAATAAATATATAACTTCAGCATAAGGCGATCGCCCCCTATGTCTTTCCGGTCTCTGAGAAAATTAGCTGTCCAGATTTCAGGAAAAATACCGCTTCGGATCACCCTGATAGTACCTTTTGTTATCCTCACTTTGGGTACAACTGGATTAGTGGGATACCTCTCCTGGAAAAATGGACAGGAAGCGATTAATGACTTAGCAGACCAGTTACAAAGAGAACTGATTAACCGTGTAGAAGAACGCCTCAATAATTACTTAGAAGTTCCTCATCTAATTAATCAAATTAATGTTAATGAAATTAAACAAGGTAAATTAAGTTTAGAAAATGTCACAGAAATTGAACGTCATTTCTGGCAACAAATTCAATTGTTTGAATCAGCAACTTATATTTATGTAGGTACTCGTGAAGAAGTTTTTATCGGAGCTGAAAGAACTCCTGAAGAAAGTTTTAATGTGGCTTATTGGGATAAATCTCAAAATTCGGCTAATGGAAATTTTTATACTTATGGTACTGATGAACAAGGAAATCGGATTCAAGAATTATCTGTTTCTCCTGGTTATGATTTATTGACTAGACCTTGGTATAAAGCAGGTGAAAAAGGTGAAGCTACTTGGGGAGAAATTTATCTTTGGGCAGCTCCTTATCCGAATATTGCTTTGCCTGCAGTTAAGCCTCTTTTTGATAGTTTTGGAAATTTAGAAGCTGTGTTTGCTGTTGATTTATCATTGATAGAAATTAGTAATTTTTTGAGGCAATTAAAAGTTGGCGAGACTGGCAAAATTTTTATTATGGAACGGAATGGAAATTTAGTTGGTTGTTCCACTGATACACAACCATTTATTAGCAAAGATGGTGAAACTGAAAGGATAAATGTGAGGGAAATTCAGGATTTATTAATTAGTTCGACTATCCAAAATATGGAGGAAAACTTAGGAGAATTTTCCACTCTTCAGAATCGGCAAAAATTTGATTTCACACTGGAGGGAGAGAGAAATTTAGTACAAATATTACCTTATCAAGATGAATATGGATTAAATTGGTTAATCGTAGTAGTAATACCTGAATCTGACTTTATGGATAGAATTCAGGCACAAACTAAAGTTACTATTCTTCTTTGTTTAGTGGCATTACTTTTAGCAATATTAGTCGGAATTATAATTTCTCGGAGAGTTGTACAACCAATTTTAAAACTAAAAGAAGCTGCTACAGCTTTATCTGAAGGAGAATTTAATCAGAAAATTGAACTTAATCGTGATGATGAAGTAGGGGTACTGGCAAAAGCTTTTAATTCTATGGCTTTTCAGTTAGAAAATTCTTTTGCTATTCTCAAAACTAAAAATGAACAATTAGAACGTTTAGATAAATTAAAAGACGAATTTTTAGCTAATACATCTCACGAACTGCGTACCCCTTTAAACGGAATTATTGGGATTGCTGAATCATTAATAGATGGAGCAGCAGGAGAATTATCTGCTCTGGTAAAATCTAATCTTTCTATGGTTACTTCTTCTGGCAAAAGATTATCAACTTTAATTAATGATATTCTCGATTTTTCTAAACTTAAACATCGCAATATTGAATTACAATTAAAACCATTAGGAGTAAGAGAAATAGTAGAAATAGTTCTGACTCTTTCTCGTTCTATGATTGGTTCAAAGTCTGTACAACTAATTAATTCTATTAGCCATGATACCCCTTTTGTTGATGCTGATGAAAATCGACTTCAACAAATATTTTATAACTTAGTTGGTAATGCAATTAAATTTACTGAGTCAGGTAGTGTGGAAATTTCTGCTAAAGTTTTAGAAAGTCAGAATCAAAACTCTACCAATGAAATTTCATTATTAGAAATTACTATTGCTGATACAGGTATTGGCATTCCTCAAGATAAATTAAATAGAATTTTTGAATCATTTGAACAAGCAGACGGCTCTACTGCTAGAAAATATGGTGGTACTGGTTTAGGTTTAGCTATTACTAAAAAATTAGTCGAATTACATGGTGGTTCACTATCAGTTTCATCAGCAGTTGGTGTCGGTTCTCAGTTTAAATTTACTCTGCCAATATCTGAAACTCAAGTAGTTGATTTGCCACAAACTGCATCATCTCCAAAAATACAATTAATTACAGAATATGAGCAGGAAAATCAAGAAGTTGCTTTAGAAAATCTAGTAGCTGAAAGTGGAGATTTTAAAATTTTGATTGTGGATGATGAACCAGTTAACTTACAAGTTCTCAGAAATAATTTGGCTTTACAAAATTATGCTATTACTCAAGCTAATAATGGAATTGAAGCATTAAAAATCATTGAAAATGGCTTGATGCCAGATTTGATTTTGCTTGATGTAATGATGCCTCACATGACTGGTTATGAAGTGACAAAAAAACTACGGGAAAAATATTTACATAGTGAATTGCCCATTGTCATGTTAACTGCTAAACCATTAATTTCTGATTTAGTAGAAGGTTTTCTTTCTGGAGCAAATGATTATTTAACTAAACCATTTTCTAAACCAGAATTGCTGGTGAGAATTAAAACTCATATTCGTCTTTCTAAAATTAATGCTGCTTATGGTCGTTTTGTTCCCCATACTTTTTTACACTTATTAAGACGTGAGAGTATTGTAGATGTAAAATTAGGCGACCATGTACAACAAAAAATGTCTATTTTGTTCTCTGATATTCGCTCTTTCACAACTTTAAGTGAAAGTATGACCCCAGAAGAAAACTTTAAATTTATTAATGCTTATTTGTCTCGGATGGAACCAGCTATTTTAGATAATGATGGGTTTATTGATAAATATATTGGTGATGGGATTATGGCTCTTTTTGCCGTAAAAGCTGATAATGCAGTTAATGCTGGAATTAATATGTTGAAAAATTTAAGGGATTTTAATCGGGAATATCGAAAAGCATCTCAGCAACCGGTTAAAATTGGTATTGGTATTAATACAGGGGATTTAATGTTAGGAACTGTGGGGGGAAGTCGGAGAATTGATGGTACTGTGATTAGTGATGCGGTTAACTTAGCCTCCCGCTTGGAAAATTTAACTAAGTTATATGGAGTTAATATTATAATTAGTGAACATACTTTTTTTAGTCTAGAAGAATCAGATAAATATAGTTATCGTTTTTTAGATAGAGTCAAGGTAAAAGGTAAAAAAGAAGCTATTGCAGTATTTGAAATTTTTGATGGAGATGCTGAAACACAAAAACAATTAAAAATACAAACTAAAACTCAATTTGAACAAGCTGTTATTCTTTATAATCAACGTAAATATGTTGCAGCAAAAGAAATTCTTCTAGATATTTTTGAAGTTAACCCAGAAGATAAAGCTGTAAAACTTTATCTTAAACGTTGTCGAAAATCTCAGGTTTATCAGGTTCCTGAAGAATGGGATAAAGATATTTTAATTAAATAGGGCTAGCTGAATAAATATCAAAAGGTTATAGGTTCAACAATTAATAATTACCTCTCCTTAAAAATAAGAGGATTGACTCAAAGGAAAATTTTTTATTTTTTCTCCTTTAAAGGAGAGGCTTTAAACCTTAATTATTCGGTAAATATTGGAGGCATTATTTGTGCGAAAAAAGTTTCAGTTTTTTGCTACCGGTAGCTTAAAAAGTCATGATTTTTAGTAGACAAAAGGGGAAAATTTGAAGGAGAATTATTGCGATAATATTCCCTCAATCTACCATTTATCCTGACTACTGGCTACTGACTATTTATATCATGTCCGGTAGCATCGTTTGTGTATATAATTAAGTTTCAATTGGAAGAAACCCTTCTTTCTGCCTTCTAACGTAAGCATTCAGCCGTCAGCCGTCAGCTAGCCTCTTATGGTCGGAACTGCGGACTTCAGCTATGAGTTATTAACTTATTATTTTGGCAGGAGGAATTAGTCTGATGGTGAGAATTAAAGTTATTAAGAAAAAGGTGATCATCTAACCTTAGTAGTTGTTTTATTCTTTCAAAAGCTATGAGCATTTAGTATTCCCCAGGAAAAGCTAAATGCTTACCTTTTAACTTCTGCCCTCTTCCTTCCTAACACCAAAGTATAAATATTCAAGCGGACATGATATGACTACTAGAAACAGCAAAAATACTTTTTCAGCAAACCCTAAATAATATATAGCAATTCCCATACTGGTGAGGTACAAAATTCCTTGGTTTTAGGGAACAGGGAACAGGGAATAGGGAACAGGGAATAGAGAATAGGGAATAGAGAATAGGGAATAGGAACAAATAAAAATAGGTGTACCTCATTAGGCTGAGAAACGCTATAGTGCATCAAAAATTTATATAGTAATTCCCATATTGGTTAGGTACAGTCATTCGTTTGCTTGAGGGAACAGGGAATAAAAGACAAAAAGATAATGTACCTCACGAGCTTGAGAAACGCTATAGCAATTCCCATATTGGTGAGGTACGCTCATTAATTTGTTTGAGGAAACAGGGAACAGGAAACAGGGAATAGGGAATAGGGAATAGGGAATAGGGAATAGGGAAAAAAGACAAAAAGATAACTGTACCTCACGAGCTTGAGAAACACCGTAACTATGTTTCATAAAACTAAATCTGCTGCAAATTTATCTAAGTTATCTAAACGCCATTTACTATCAACCTTTCGGTCTGTTTTTAATTCTAAAATTCTCATGCCAGTATTAGGTAGAGGATTTAAAAGTTGCTGTAATTGCTGCCAAGAAGAAATATTTTGATATTCTACACCATAAGTTTTACATAAATCAGCAAAATTAATCTCTTGGGGAGTAGCAAAAAATTCTTCAAAAGGTGGATTAAACTTAGCTATAGGTAGCATTTCAAAAATTCCACCTCCTTGATTATTAATCAAAATAATAGTTAAATGACTGACTAATTTATTTCTTAGTAAAAAGCCATTAGTATCATGTAAAAGTGCTAAATCTCCTGTTAACATGACGCTGCTTTGATGGCGATGAGCAATACCTAAAGCTGTTGATAAAGTACCGTCTATTCCATTTGCACCTCGGTTAAAAAATGGCTGAATTTGTGAATTATTAGGAACCCAAAAAAATTCTACATCTCTGACTGGCATACTATTCGCAATAAATATTGGTGTACCCTGGGGTAATATCTGAGAAATGAACCACGGAATTTTAGGTTCAAATATATAATTAATTGTTGTCATTTTTTTGTCGATAGCTTCTCTAACTTTTGCTTCGGTATTGCACCAAAGCTTTAAATAATTTTCATCAGCTTCATTTGTGAAATTTTTCGATATTAATCTTTGACTTAGTTGTTCTACTGATAGTCTTAAATGAGTTGTATTACCATGCAGTGAGTCAAAATTCTGGTCACTTTTATCGATTATTAATCTGCGGGTATTCCCTGTTTCTAGCCACTTTCTTAGTTGTTTACTTGTTGGTAGTTCCCCAATTTGTAAGACTATTTGAGGAACGAGTTTTGATGCTAATTTATGATTTCTTAAAATTAAATCATAGCTGCTGATTAGATAAGGGTTTAACTGGGAATAGTTTCTGAGTGGGGATAATGCTTCAGCTAAAACTGGGAATTTTAAAAGTTGGGAAATTTGAGCGATCGCCTGACAATATTGTTGGGAATTTTTCGGTTGTGCTAAACCAGCAATAATGATGCCTGTTTGAGAAATAAGTTGATTTTTTAATTGTGGTATAAAATCATAATTTGCAATTGACCCTGTTTCTAAAATTGGTTTTACACCAGCAAAAAAGTCTTGAGGAAATTTTGATTCTAAAGTATTTACTTCTGTTTCTGGTAGGGGTGCTAAAGGGTCTCGAAAAGGAATATTAAAGTGTACAGGGCCTGGTATTGCAAAAGTTGTTTTTTCCCAACCATAAATTACTGTTTGTCTTAAGTAAGAAAACATTTTGAGGTTTAATGAAGGTAAACTTAATTCTGTTTGCCAGTTGGGATAATTGCCATATAATTTAACTTGATCGATGGTTTGACCTGCATGACAATTTCGTAATTCTGGAGGTCTGTCTGCGGTTAAAACTAATAGTGGAATGCGACTCTCTTTTGCTTCAATTATGGCAGGATAAAAATTGGCGGCAGCGGTGCCGGAAGTACAAACTATGGCTACAGGTTGATGAGTTTTTCTGGCTATTCCTAGAGCAAAAAATGCTGCTGAACGTTCGTCGAGAATGGGAATAGTTTCGATTTTTGGGTGGGTGGCAAAGGCGAATGTTAGGGGTGTGGAACGAGAACCAGGACTAATAATTGCTGTGGTTAATCCCAGATGTTGTAATGTTTCTACTAAAATGGATGACCAGACCGTGTTGATATTTCTAAAATCAATTGGCATTTTTGAGTTTTGAGTAGACTTCTCACAGAAGTCGGAAACAGGGAAAATAATATAATAAAAAAGGAATAAAATAAAGATTTAACTTCTAAAATTAGCCAAGTATAGTTTTGAATAGTAATATATAGCAATTCCCATACTTGTGAGGTATAAAACTCGTTTCTTTTAGGGAGTAGGAAGTAGAGGATAGTAATTCAGGAAGCAGCGGAATAGAAAATCGCAAAAACAACTATATCTCAGTAACTTGGGAAACGCTATAGCGATATTTACCAAAATATAGCATTTTCAAATTATACCAAATTCAAGAAATATTGTTACAGTAAAATCCGAGCATCAAAGGATTGGAAAATTTGCAGTTATTCTCTGTGATACCTACAACCGCACTACCTAACACCTCCAAATCAACCACGCTCCACAATATTTTATCAAAATGGTATTAGATGTAAACTTAGAAGATATTTTTTTCTTGGCAAATAAAACTCTGTATTTATTTCCCACTCTTGTCTTTTGTCTCTTTAATTTTGCTTTTTCTGCCAATAAGTGTGTTTACAACCCAAATAAAAATCCTATATTGACAACTTTGAAGACCTGAAACGAAGTAATGTGAAGTACCTGAAACCAACACTAATGGTGATAGTAAAGGTTTCTCCTACCTCCTTTCAAGGAGCTTTCCTACAGAATCCTACGCAAAGGCTAACATTGAAAATTGCCTCCACTCAATAAATAATTTAACTTCTCCTTTTTCCTATATCTAACTGATTCTGTTATTTACTTTTCCTTTGAATTTTTGACTTTTTCTTTTTTGGATATTTCTTTTTCAGTTTTTGCCTCTGTTCAGTTACTTCTGGTGGCGGACCATAATCTCCATCACTGAAATATACTCGCTCTACTATATGTTCTGGTTCAACTTCAATCCACAAACGGGCTCCCCCGGCTTGACTTTTATTGGGTTGATGAGGTTGATAAACAATTTGGCAAGGTCCGCTAATTTTCAAGGCATGACAATAATCCTTTTTATCTCCTACTTTTACTGCTACCGCTGGATAAACTGTTCCATTATCTCGGTTATAGTCAATAGTCTTTCGCAAAACATGAACAACTGTTTTAGCTTTGCGTTTAAATTTGTTCCAAGTACCTTCAGGGCCACGACGACCTGGTTTAATTTCTGGCATCCCACGATGGTTAACTGGAATCATCCACAGTCTTTTTACCTTAAAAGCGCCGACAACTCGGTCTTGATTAAGTAGAGCCCGCAATCTACCCGTTGATATATTTAGTAAAAAAGCAGCTTCTGTAGTAGTTACTAATGAAACAGTCATAAGTACAACGTTAGAGTTTTTAGATTTTAGACAAAGCAGGGTATATCTGTTAATTATACAGTTTTACAAGCAATTTAAAGTAATCATTTCACATTATTAGGAGCGAAACTATTTGTGACATATTTAAAGTCAAATAGATAATTTTAAATTTATCAACAAAAGTCCAGAAGTCACAAAAATAAGAAAATAATATTTGGACTTTTTGAGAAAGTAGGAGAGGTAAAAAAATTATCACAACTGACCTAAAAGTTAAACTGCTTAAACTAGAGCTTTTAATAATGTCTGTAGTTTAAGTTGCACTTCTGCTAATTCTTTATCTGGTTCTGAACCAGCAACTATGCCGGCACCTGCATAAAGTCTGGCACGATCGCCGTCTATTAAAGCTGACCTAATACCTACAGCAAATTCACCATTTCCTAAATAATCTATCCATCCTATAGGTGCAGCGTAAACAGAGCGATCAAAGGTTTCAAAATTATGTATTTGTTGTTGGGCCATATCTCTAGGAACTCCTGCCACGGCAGGGGTAGGATGGAGTTCTGCTAATATTTCTAACAAATGAATATTCTGGGAAATTTCTGCTGTAATTGGTGTCCATAAATGTTGAATATTTGACAATTGTAATAGATGAGGTTGAGATGAATAACTAGGTTTTAATCCTAAATCATGGAGGCGTTTAACGATAAAGTCAATCACAAATTGATGTTCTCGTAAATCTTTTTCACTACATAGTAAACTATTGGCTAGTTTGGCATCTTTACTAGGAGTTTTGCCTCTGGGTGCTGAACCTGCTAAAGCGTCTGTAACTAATTGATTATTATGAATACTAATTAATCGTTCTGGACTTGCACCAATGAAGTTTTGACCATTGCCATTATTGGTGGAAAAGACATAACAGTCTGGATAAATGAATCGTAAGTTATTTAAGGAGTTAATTAAGTTAAAAGGAGTTTGAGAATATATATCTATTGCGTGGGCTAAAACGATTTTTCTTAAAGATTTTGAGTTAATTAAGTCTAAGGCTGAAGCTACTGATTGTTTAAATGTTTGTAGATGATTGACGTTGATTTTCCGCTGATTTTTGTCAGGTTTAGTTAAATTTGATAAAAGAGTGTGATTTATTTGAGTGATTTTTTGGAATTTATGCCAAATTTTCTGGGAAATATTTTCAATATTTATGGTGGCACTAATAACTGTATTAATTACAAGTATATGATGATTATTTTTTTGCGTTATTTGCCAGCGTGGCAGAAATATTGTTGCTGGAGGAAAGTGAGGGTTGATAGATAATTTTTGCTGATGATTACCGTTGGCGCGAAAGCTATTTGTATTAGCTTGGGAATCTTTTTCAAAGAAGGTAAAGCTACAGAAAAAATGGGGACCGGAAAATGGTAAATGTGTGGTGCCTAAAGAAATTGTACTTTCAAGACATGACTTAATAAAATACTGAGCCTGTGCAAAGCGGTTCCCACTTGTAGCGGTGAAGTGGGTGGCGGAGTCTATGGCAGCGATCGCCAAACTATTTCTGTGGATATTTGTGTCTCCAATAGCTTGTTTTTCTAAGTAGAAATGTAGTTGATCCGGTTCACAAATTTGTTGTAATACTGTTAGGGGATCTACGGGTAATATCTCCAAAGAAATGCTAATTATTTTTGTCTGCATCTTATCTGTTAATGTCTGCTGACAATTTAACAGAAATTGATGCAGGTCTTGGTAGGTCTGAAATAGATTAACAGGAGTTGGTATTACAGGCATGAAAATAAGAATAGCAAATTTTCACTAAAGGAGAGAGAGTGATTAATGGAGCTGTCCAATTCCTTATTATGGCCAATTTTATCCCTCAATACTAATTGATTTTGACTCAAGGTAAAAATAGCAGAGAAAGGAGATAAGGCAGAGGTTACAGACCAGGAACTTTGGGATTTTTGGCAATATTGTAGTGAATTGGTCTTCAATTCAAATATGACTTTTTTTATATCCCTTTTGTGACGATAGGGGATAGGGGATTATTCAGGCAAGTATAAAGGCCAAATAAACTCAAATGTTAAGGAACAATACATTAGATTATTTTTTGTTAAATATCGGTCTTATTTACACATTTGAATGGTAAGCGGGCAGTTGTGAGGTGGGAATTGGGAATTATAGCGCTTTTCACTTAGGTAGATAACAAAATCAGAGAGTGGAATGAGTAGTCAGTAGTCAGTAGCAGGAATTAGGCAACATTTTTACTTAAGTTTTCGCAAATTATATTATGTAGTCTAGTTTTATGAAAACTCCTATAATTCCACATCCGAGTGTTTTATGTTAACTTTTTCTGGTCATATTTTGCAGGATTTTATGTTTAATAAATGTCTAGTTGTTTTTATTTGGTTCAAGAATATGTATGATTATCTGTAGTCAGTGTAGCTCAGTTTTTAATAATTAGTCTTGCTATGACAATGGAGCTGACTACTATTTCCAAAATGAAATATTAACTTGATCATAAATATGACAGTTCAAACAGTAAATAAATCCGCCAATAAATTATGGCTAGCTGCCATTAAACCACCAATGTATAGTGTGGCAATTATGCCAATTTTTGTGGGAACGGCAATCGCTATATGGGAAAAAGGTTTGATAAATTGGTCTGTATTTTTGACATTTATCACATCAGCAATTTTAATTTTAGCTTGGGAAAATATTAGTAATGATGTGTTTGACTCGGAAACAGGTATTGATAAAAATAAACACCATTCTTTGGTAAATTTGACCGGAAATAAATCTTTGATTTTTTGGCTTGGTAATTTATGTCTATTGTTGGGAATTTTGGGGATTTTAGCAATTAGTTGGTGGCAGCATGATTTAACTGTAATTGGGTTGATTTTGTTATGCTGTTTTTTGGGATATGTTTACCAAGGACCTCCCTTTAGATTGGGATATCAAGGTTTAGGAGAAATTCTCTGTTTTTTTGCTTTTGGTCCCTTGGCAATTTCTGCTGCTTATTATAGTCAAACTCAAACTTGGTCAATGACTAGTTTTGCGGCATCAATAATTATTGGAATTACTACCACTATCATTCTATTTTGTTCTCACTTTCATCAAGTTGAAGATGATTTAGCGGCAGGGAAGCGATCGCCTATTGTGAGAATGGGCACTAAGGTAGGTTCTCAAATATTAAATTGGTCTTGTGGAATTGTTTTTGTGTTAATTTCTATTGGTGTTGGTCTAGGATTTTTTCCTGTTTGGAGTCTGTTAAGTTTTGGTAGTTTACCTTTTGCTCTTCAGCTATGTCGTCATGTTGGTAATTATCACGATCAACCGGAGAAAGTTAGTAACTCTAAATTTATTGGTGTTTATCTGCATTTTTTTAGTGGGTTACTATTTGGCTCAGGATTTATTCTAGAAGTCGTAAAATTTTAGGGATAATTAGATTTCGGTTATCCCTAAAATGGCAAACCTGTATATTACTTAACAATATGTTATAGTTTGTCAAGCAGGTAAGCATTCAGCTATTAGCTATTAGCTGTCAGCTGTCAGCTCTCATAAGTGGGCTTTAATGAATATAGACTTTCAGCACTGCTTTGATAGTAAATATAAATTCTGATTCAATTAGTCAAGCTTTTATCTAACATTAAAAGCCAAAAGCAATAGCTAATTGCTGAAGTGCTGACGGCTGAATACTTACTCAAGCAGAACAATTTATATCAACCAAAAGGAGTATTTCAGGTATGGTTAATAAAGTTGAAAAAAGTGAAAAAGATTGGCAAGAGCAACTTACCCCAGAACAATTCCGCGTAACTAGAAAAAAGGGAACTGAAAGACCATTTACAGGAGAATATCACAATCATAAGGAAAAAGGGATTTATAAATGTGTTTGTTGTGGTGCAGACTTATTTAGTTCTGAAGAAAAATTTGATTCTGGCACTGGTTGGCCGAGTTTTTGGGCACCGACGAATGAAGCAAATGTGAAGGAGGAGGCTGACTGGAGTTTATTTATGCGGAGAACAGAAATTCTTTGCGATAAATGTGGTGCTCATCTTGGTCATGTTTTTAATGATGGTCCGCCACCGACTGGTTTGCGTTATTGTTTGAATTCGGCAGCACTCAGGTTTGAAAAAACTGATTAAATAATTGGAAATTATGGTGGTATAAGCGAAGACGCATTTTAAATGCGTCTTCGCAATTCAGAAGTTTGAAGTCAGAATTCAGAAGTGATAAGGGTTATTTAATTAAGCAGATAACAAATAACTGCTTTAAATACACAACAGTTTATTTGCCAGCATAATTTTTGAGGTTAAATCAGAATGGAGAGATATAAAAAATGATAAGTAGTTGTGAAAATAGAATAAATTTCTTAGTTGAGAGAGGGAACAGGGAAGAGGGGATAGGGAGAAATAATTGATAATTTATAGATAAGATTGGAGATGTATCATAAAATTTGTAATTAATTTTGCATAAGCACTTAAAAAATTGCACTCAAAAACTATAAACTTTTATTCTAAAATAATATGACCTATTTGTGGTTAACATTAGCAAGTATTGTCGGATGGTTTGTTAGTACCCTAGCGGGTGGGGGTAGTTCATTTCTCTTAATGCCAATAGTTGGTTTATTTTTAGGAACTATAGCTATTGCACCAGTTATTACAACTGGAGCAATTATCGGTAATGCGGAACGTGCTGTTGCTTATCGGCAAAAAATTAATTGGACTGTCATTGCTTGGGAACTACCTGGTGCTATTGTTGGTGGTTGTTTAGGGGCTTTTATGTTAACCCAAATTCCTGTGAGATGGCTGAGTTTTTTTGTAGGATTATTTCTATTTCTGTCTGGGATAAATTTAATTATTAAGAATCAAGAAAAATCTTTTACTGTTCGTGCATGGTATTTTTTGCCGGCAGGTTTTATTTATTCTTTTTTGTCAGGGATTATTGGTAGTATGGGACCTTTACTTGCACCATTTTACCTAAATTTTGGTTTGGAAAAAGAAGAATTATTGGGTACTCAAGCAGTTAACCGAATAGTAGTTCATATTGTTAAGGCGATTACTTATACAATTTTTGGTAATTTAACTTTGCCTTATTTGGGATATGGGATACTCATAGGAATAGCTGCTTTTCCGGGAAATTGGTTAGGTCATTTAGTATTAGAAAAAATTAGTCCTCAACTGTTCCGTCAGTTAGTAATTACTTTTGTAATTTTCAGTGGAGCTTTTATTCTCTGGGAGCAAAGAAGTCTGTTAGGAATTTTGCTATAGCTATAATTATTTCAGATAATTATATAGGAATCCGTGCATAGGTTGCGACAAATCAAAAGGTAGATAAAAAAGTTGAAACTCCCACCTGTTTATTGTTCCCTATTCCCTATTCCCTAAAAATCAGTAAGATTTTTGCCACTAATAAAATAGGATTGCTATAGTTACCTAAAAATTAAGGTATAAAACCTTCTACTTGACGAGAAAAAGTAGTCGTTTTACTACAAAATATCCAATTGACTAAGAGAATAAAAAAAACATTCTACCGAAAAGTTAAGGTAAGCACCTAAACAGAATTGATTTCCTACTCTAATTCTCTGTAACCTTGGCATTAAAAAAAGTTCTATTTGGAAAAATGTGTAATTTTTTGTGTACCTGGGGATAAAGGCTCTCCATTCATGGAGAAAAAGGAAAAAAAATCCTTTTAGCAAATCCTCTTTTTCCTAAGAAGAGGTGATTTTCAATTCTGAAATTGTTTGAGTAAATTAGTCTAAAAAAAAAGTAACTTTAAGTTGAATAATGTACTTTACTTTTTTCTCAACTCCTATCAACTTGATAATTAGGTTGAACCACAAAATTAACGTAAGTATTCAGCCATCAGCTATTAGCTTCAGATACAGTAAATTCTAGGTTTATTAGGTACAGTGGCACTAAATTTTTAAATAATTTTTGAAGTCTGGAATAAAGTTTTCATTCTGATTAATCAAATCTACTAGAATCACTTTGCCACATTTACATGGAATAGCTGTATCTAGGAAGTTAGATGGCAATATTGAAACACTTAAATCCTTGCTTAAGTAAAGCTTAAAGCAAGTATGAAAACCTTAACTATCCATAGTAAATGTATTTAATGCTTTAAAAAAAAGCTGAATCCTGACTGCTAATAGCTGTTGGCGCAGCATTCCCCAGGAAATGCTTACAAATTAAATTAACTAATATTTTTGTTGTATGAAGACAAAATTTCATCTACATTCTCTAGTGTTAATTTTTCCTCATCTGCTAAAGTTTTAATTGTCTGAGTAATAGCTTGAATTTGGAAATTTTCTAGATTCAGACCTAGTTGATCAGCGCGATGTGCAATACTATTTTTACCTGTAAGTTTATGATTGATCAAAATTGACCGATTCAAATCAAAATCACTGGGGTCAATTATTTCATAAGTTTGAGAATTATTAATAACTGCTTTAGTATGTACCCCAGCTTTATGATTAAAAGCAGCTTCTCCCACAATGCAATGATCGAAAGGAATAGATAATCCAATTTTATCTGCTACTAATTGATTTAACTTTTGTAGAGAAGGTAAATCATATTTACGACTTAAACCTACTGGATCAAGGGTGTAAAGACGAGAAATTAATCCTGCTAAAGGAGTAATACCATTACGTTCTCCTATTCCTAAAACACTTGTATCAATATGAGTTGCTCCAGCTTCAAAAGCACTAAAGCTATTAGCAATTGCACAACCTGTATC
This sequence comes from Microcoleaceae cyanobacterium MO_207.B10, assembly GCA_030064835.1. Taxonomy (GTDB): domain Bacteria; phylum Cyanobacteriota; class Cyanobacteriia; order Cyanobacteriales; family Microcoleaceae; genus JASJEE01. The sequence continues at coordinate 28,940 of JASJEE010000003.1, forward strand.
GTTATGACCGTGAAATTCAATATCCTCAGAAAAACATTGTCTAATTTTTTGAATTAGTTGATACACTTGGTTAGGTGTTGCTGCGCCGACTGTATCAGCTACTCCAAAACGCTTAACTATTCCTAACTTATTAATGGCTAAATAAACTCGCAGTAAATCTGATAGGGAACTACGAAAAGAATCTTCTGTGGAAAAACGCAGTTCTATTTGGGGATTTTGTTGATGGATAAAAGTAATAACTTCTGTAGCTATATCAATAATTTGATCAATACTTTTACCATGACCAAACTGACGTAGAAGTTGAGATGTACCCATAAATAAGTTAATACCATCTACACCTGTGTCTAGGGCAATTTTTGCATCTTCAATATGGCAACGAATATGAGTAATAACTTTAGCTTGTAAGCCTAACTGGGCTAAGTTTTTACAATCTGCAAAAGATTGAGGAGAAACTGTTGGAGATGTTACTTCAATATATTCTACTCCAAATTGATCGAGTGCCCTAGCAATTTCAACTTTATCTCCTGTAGAAAAATTAGACTTAAAAAATTGTTCTCCCTCTCGCAGAGTAGAATCAACTATCGCTAGTTTACTTAATAACATTTTTTTAGTTTAGGTATAATTCTATATTTTTAGATAAACATATTCTAGGGATGATTGTTAGTATGATTAATTACAATTTATTTTCAAAAAAATGCTAGATATTAAATTATTTTAATATATTTTAAGTTATTTTGGAATTAAGGGATATTTAATTAATGGATAATGATTGATTAATGGCAACCTATACCACAACTTAAAAGCTTATTCAAGCATGAAAAAAGCAATTTTTAGATTCTTTCATTATTAATTATCAATTGGTCAGGGGTTGGTTTCCAAACCCCTACAGATTATTGAATTTTGTAATAATGCACTTACCTAGTATCTAATATATTTAATAACTTTTTGAGCTATTTGTTGAGGTGTAAATTTAGTAGTATCTAAAAGTAAAGTGCGTTGAGGAGCGATCGCCTGTAAAGCGATTTTTGTTGTCTCTGAATCGTAGTTTATACTTTCTTCAACGAGAATTTTTAGTTTTTGACTAACTTCTGTCTGTTGGTAGATTCCTGTTTTAATGTTGGTGAAAATTTCTTGTGCTTCAGCAGAGGTAAATAAACTAGAAGCTTCAGGTATACCTAAAGTAGAAAAACTTAGATTTTTTTGTGGAACGACTATTTCATCTTCCGCAGATTTTGTAATTTTATCAAAAGCATCATTGCGAGTCAAAAGTCGTTTTAAACGTGCTAGTAATGGAGCATCTAAAATCACAAATTTTGCCTTTTTAAAAGTTTTAGCAGCATAAGTAACTTCATTTTTACCCCGCAAACAATCAAAAAATAATGGATAATTAATAGGATTAATGCCTGGTAATTGGTATAGTTTTCGAAAGGCTGTTTTAATTAACAAATAATTGCTTAGGACATAGACTGATGATAAATTTTAGACAGCGAAAATGTTTTTCCAACTGTTCCCTATTCTCTATTCCCTGCTATTGATAAATATTAAAATTAAATGAAATTACCAAGAGAAAGTAAACTTCAGTATTTTAATCCCGGTGGTGAGCGCCAGAGGTAGTGATATGATAACTGATAACTAATAACTAATAACTGATAACTAATAACTAATAACTGATAACTGATAACTGATAACTGAAATGACTCATCATATTTTAAAAGCTAACTGTAAAACTGTTCATTTAGGAGGATTTTCACATCAACTAGAACCAGCATTAATAATTAATTCTGGAGATAGCGTGGATGTAGAAACTTATACGGGTTATTATCTTTATGACCAAGCACCTAAAGATTTTTTAACTCCTGAATTTCTGGAAATTTGTCATAATTTACCACCAGAAAGAAAGGTCGGTCTGGGTCCTCATTTATTAACCGGACCGATATATATTAATGATGCTCAACCGGGAGATGTACTAGAAATTATTCTGGAAAATATTTACCCTAGTTTATCTATGGGATTTAATTCTATTCGTCGGGGATGGGGAGCATTACCTGAAGAATTTACCGAACCGAAACTCAATTTTCTTCCATTAGATTTAGAGAAAAAAATTGCAGAATTTCCTCCTCAGAGCGGGATAAAAATTCCTCTTCAACCATTCTTTGGAATTTTGGGGGTTGCTACAGAAAATACTCAACGTTCTTCTATTCCTCCTGGTAGTTATGGAGGTAATATTGACTGTCGAGAATTGCAGATTGGTTCGCGAATATTTTTACCTGTTTTTGTGCCGGGGGGTTTATTTTCTATTGGGGATGGTCATTCCGCCCAGGGTGATGGAGAAATAGATGTAACTGCAATTGAAACTTCAATGAATGGTACTATTAAAATTAATCTTAGGCGAGATTTACAACTTAATTCTCCTATAGCAGAAACACCTACTGATATTATTTCATTGGGATTTGGTAAGACTTTAGATGAAGCTTTTGAATCGGCTTTGAGACAAATGATTAATTGGCTAGAAAAAGATATTGGGCTTAGTGCTGAAGATGCTTATGTTTTATGTTCTATTGCTGTAAATTTTCATATTACTCAAGTTGTTAATATTCCTAATAAAGGAGTACATGGAATGTTACCTAAATCAATATTGCCAAAATCAAGATATATTTTAGGTTAGGAGAGATAGGGAAGTAGGCGGAAGATATATTTATTTTTTTCCTGCTATTTGCAAAAAATACAGAAAATTTAAAATTTTACTCAAATCAAACTGATTAAAATTTTTTTACATACTTTGATTTTTTTCCACCAATTTACTTAGCTTCCCAAATTGTGACGTTCTTTTATCCAGTCTGTAAGTGCTGGCCCTGATATCTTACGAATACTTCCATCTACTCTGACAAAAGCATCTCCACTGCTTGTATAAAAGGGGTCTTTTGTTTTTATTAGAGGTACTTTTATCTCTACTACTGTCAAATCAGGAATCAATTTATCATTATCATCATATATAGAGTGAATGATTATTTTATATCTTGTAGGATCAATATTTGGTTGAATACTTGATAATTTCTGAGCAACAACTGTTCTTAATGAATCTCGTTTTTGATTATCTAGAGATACACCAACTACTTGTCGAGTATCAGTTATTCCCCATAAAATACTTCCACCTTCACTGTTTAAAAAAGCTACAACATATTCATCAGCAGTATTTTTTATTTAATCTTCTGGTCGTCTAGATTTACTAATATCCTTAAACTCGAAATAGCGAGTTTCTTCAATATCAATTTCACTATTTAATACAAACTTGTTATATATATTTAGCTTACCAACGAAATCTTCTAACCTATAAGAAAGATTACTTATATCCTCCATATCTGCCATCATATCCCTACCTTTACGATAAAGATTTTCAGTCTGATAAAAATTGGTATTTCCATAATTTTTAAAATAGTCGAATTCACTGGAATGCCAAATTTTACCGTACTTTAAATTATATTCTCTTGCTTTATCTGCTAACCTTTGCAATCTTTTGACATGATGGATTTTAACTTCTATAGAAATAGAATTAACAATTTCCCTAATTTCTGTTAGACTCGTTTGATAGAATTTAAGACTTTAGAGCAAATAAAATATTTAACTCTAAAGGAACAGTCTTATTCCAGTAACCATTTTGTGTAAGCTGATTTATAGTTTTGTCGAAAAAATCATGTGTTTTTCTTAGGGATACAATCCACTCCTCCAAATCTTGCAACATATCACTCAAGGTCTGGTAGGAATAGTCTGTTAATCCAGCAAATAAAGAACGAGACATATTTTTTTTATCCACGGTAATTGCTAAATATATTGTCTCAGAAATTATAATGTAGCGCTATATAATAGCGTATTTTTTGGTAATTATTCAGTCAAAAAAATTGACACCATTTTGAAAAAAGAATATTATGCTTGAGAAAAATTCAACTATTAACTAGTTAATAAATTTTTTTGAGTTTATCCCTATTATAACCAGCTTTTTTCTTTGTTTTTCCTATTATTTAACCACACCCCCACTCCCCACACCCAAGATTGATAATATTTGTAGCCAACATTTATCAATTTGGTATAATACCTAAAGCTTCAAGCAAAACTATATAACCAACCATCCCGACCACAAATTCTCACAATTCCATCCCAAACAATAGGAGTAGATTCAAAAGAAACTTTCCCTGTAAATTTGCCAGCTTCTTCTACTATTAAACGGAAAAATTCTCCCTTGTTATTAGGTAAGGCATTTTTATCATCGGGTTTAGCAGATTCCCAATTCAAATTAAACATATAAACCCCATTATATCCAGCAGTTACTAATTTATTTCCATCAGTAAAAATTGGTGTTGAAATAGAAGGTCCGATTTTCTGTTTAAATACAATTAAAGGAGTATCATAATTAAACTTTTTCAAGGGTCCCTTAACTTTATTTCCTGTAGTTAAATCTTGGGAACCAATATATAGATATCCATCAATAGCATTAGTAGCAAATAATGCTGGAAATTCACCATAATTATTATATTCATCATTCAATGCTACCGACCCAATAATTCCTCCTAACCAACTATTAAATTTAATATTACCTGTAGGTAGGAACCATTCGACACTTTCCTGGGGTGTTTTATTAGGATTTAATTTTACTACTCCACCATTTCCCGGAATATATTGTTTCTCAATAGCACAAAATAATTTACCCGATTTAGAAATAGCAACAGTACCATCTAAATCTGAACCTGTATAAAAATCCCAAACTATCTTTTTACTGTCAATATCAATACCATAAATATGCCCCGAACCTGCTGCTAAAAATATTTTATTATTGAGTCTAGCAGGAGATGATTCTGAGACAAGATTTCCCCCTTGTCTTCTCGCATCACTATCTACATAAAGTTTTAGTTCAGACAATATTTCTGGCTGCTTAATACCAGATTTAATTTTAGCTTTATTGGCAGAACTATTAATAAAATAACCAATGGCATTTTCCCCAGCATTGAAAATTAAACCATTTCCTAATGGCAAAGCAGAACTATCATTATCTCGGCTATAACTACGGGTTTTCCTAATATTAAGTTGCCAAATTTCTTTGCCTGTTCTAAAAGAAATAGCCCGAAAACTAGGAGCAATTCCTTTTTTCGGTCTACCTGTTCTACTACCTTGTAAAATTACGATGCGATTCTCTTCATTAGCAGTTTCATCAATATAAATAGTACCTGAACCTTTAATCACATCATCAAATTTATATTGCCAAACTTCCTGATTATTAGCAATATCTATTTTGCGTAAAAGATAGTCATAACCGCCAATAACTAAATAAGTTTTTCCCCTATCTTTAGTAATAGTTGGTTGTCCAGTCCATCCAGCTCCACTCCAGACTTTTCTAGTTTTACCAACATAAGTTACACCTGTTCCTAGTTTAAATTTATCTAACACTTGAAAATTTTCTGGTGTACCACGACCATAAAATCTTCTTTGGTCATTTCCCAAATATGTTGGAATTAATAAATCAATTTCTGGGTCGAGATAAGCAAAAAATTCTTTAATTTTATTTTCTAATAAATTGTCTGATAAGTTGAGATTCAGATATTTTGACAATATTGGTGCAATTCCCATTCCTAGAGAAAATTGCATAGTGAGTTTATGAAAATTTCTTCTTGAGTAGTTCATAAATTATGGGGGAATAAATAAGTAAAATTTTGAAATTTTAGTAATTTTTGATAGTTCAGGATCAGGACTCAATGAATATTTTTTTTAGTCAAATATTTGGTCTACTCTCCGGCTGAAAAACCAGAAAACCATTAAAAAATTCTAGTAGTCAAAGCCGGAATATTTTTACCGAGAAGTCAGCAGTAAAAATCTGGGAGTTTTGGTGATTTTTAAGAGTTAAGAGTAAGGTAAATTTTGATGAATCAATGAATATTTTTTTCAGTCAAATATCTAGTCTACTCTCAGCCTCAGAAAGTACAAAATCTTAAACATCTCTGGTGGAAAAACCGAAATATTTCCACCGAGAAGTCAGAAGTAAAAATCTGGGATTTTTGGTAATTTTGGGAAAGTTAAGAGTAAAGAATAAATGAATATTTTGGTTACTCAAATATCCTATATACTCTCTGGCTGAAAAACCACAAAACCATTAAAAAATTCTAGTAGTCAAAGCCGGAATATTTTTACCGAGAAGTCAAAAGTAAAATCTGGGATTTTTGGTGATTTTTGGGAGTTAAGAGTAAGGTGAATTTTGCTGACTCAATGAATATTTTTTCAGTCAAATATCTAGTCTAATCTCAGCCTCAGAAAGTACAAAACCATGAAAAATCTTTGGTGGAAAAAGCTAGAATTTGCTCACCGAGAAGTCAAAAGTAAAATCTGGGATTTTTGGTGATTTTGGGAAAGTTCAGAGTCAGGAATAAATGAATATTTTGGTTACTCAAATATCCTATATACTCTCAGGCTGAAACATCACAAAACTATTCAATATATTGGTTTTTACTTACAAGAATCATCAAGCAAAGTCAATCATTTTTATTTAACAATAAAAAGTCAATATTAAAATTAAATCATAAGAGTTTATTTCAATCAAGTCCGAAAATTAATAAATACGTTATAATCTTCAGCACAGTTAATTATCCATTGTGCAAAAAACTGAGATAATTGACAATATAATCGGTAATTAGGGAAAACATTAATATGACTAATCGTTTAGCTAAATCCCAAAGTCTTTATCTCCGCAAACACGCAGAAAATCCTGTGGATTGGTGGCCTTGGTGTGAGGAAGCTTTAGAAACTGCAAAACGGGAAAATAAGCTAATTTTTCTATCAATTGGTTATTCAAGTTGTCACTGGTGTACTGTGATGGAAAATGAGGCTTTTTCTAATGACCAAATTGCTGAATATTTGAATGAAAAATTCTTACCAATTAAAGTAGATAGAGAAGAAAGACCTGATGTAGATAGTATTTATATGCAGGCATTACAAATGTTAACTGGACAGGGTGGTTGGCCGTTAAATATCTTCTTAACTCCTGATGATTTAACACCTTTTGTTGGTGGTACTTATTTCCCTATTGAACCTCGTTACGGACGACCAGGATTTTTAGAGGTTTTGCAAAAAATACGAGGTTTTTATGACATTGAAAAAACTAAACTTAACTCTTTAAAAGCAGAAATGTTAGAGAGTTTAAGAAAGTCTGTTTTATTGCCAGAAGCAGAAAATTTAAGCGCAGAAGTATTACAAAAAGGTTTAGAAGTTAGTACCGCAATTATTAGCGATCGCTACTCCCAACAAAGTTTTCCGATGATACCTTATGTTGAGGCAGCATTAGAAGGAACAAAGTTTAATTTTGAATCTCAATATAACGGTAATGAAATTTGTTTACAAAGGGGGTTATATTTAGCTTTAGGCGGAATTTATGACCATGTTGCCGGAGGTTTTCATCGTTACACAGTAGATGCAACTTGGACAGTTCCTCACTTTGAAAAAATGCTCTATGATAATGGGCAAATTGTTGAATATTTAGCTAATTTATGGAGTGCAGGCTATCAACAACCAGCCTTTAAACGAGCAATTATTGGGACAATAAATTGGCTAAAAAGAGAAATGAAGGCATCCGATGGATTCTTTTATGCTGCTCAGGATGCTGATAGTTTTACTACTCCAGATGAAGTGGAACCAGAAGAGGGAGCTTTCTATGTTTGGAATTATCAAACATTAGAAAATTTGTTAACTTCAGAAGAGTTATCTGAGTTATCAGAACAATTTTTTATCACATCTAATGGTAACTTTGAGGGAAAAATTGTCTTGCAAAGAAAAGAAGCAGGAGAGTTAAGTGAAACTCTAGAAAATTGCCTCTCTAAATTGTTTGAAGTGCGGTATGGAGACAAACCTTTTCATGTAGAAACTTTCCCCCCAGCTACTAATAATCAGGATGCAAAAAATAATCGTTGGCCTGGTAGAATTCCAGCAGTAACAGATACTAAAATGATTGTTGCTTGGAATAGTTTAATGATTTCTGGTTTAGCACGAGCAGCTACAATATTTGACAATTCAGAATATTTAGAATTAGCTGTTAATGCTGCTAATTTTATCATCACAAATCAGTCGGTTGAAGGACGTTTTTATCGACTAAATTATGATGGTAAACCAGCAGTAATGGCGCAGTCAGAAGACTATGCTTTATTTATTAAAGCTTTACTAGATTTACAACAAGCTTCTATTAGTTCATCAAATAGTACAAATAGTAATTTTTGGTTAGAAACAGCAATCAAATTACAAGATGAATTTGACGAATTTTTGTGGAGTTTAGAAGCAGCAGGTTATTACAATGCACCTACAGATGTTAGTGGGGAATTAATATTAAGAGAAAGGAATTATATTGATAATGCAACACCCGCAGCAAATGGAGTAGCAATAAGTAATTTAGTTCGTTTATCTTTGTTGACTGAACAGTTACATTATCTCGATCGTGCCGAGTCTGCTTTAAATGCTTTTAGTAGCATAATGAAAAAATCTCCTCAAGCTTGTCCGAGTTTATTTGTTGCTCTTGACTGGTATAGAAATCAAACTTTAGTCAGAACTTTTGAAGCAGAAATTTCTAATTTGATTACTCAGTATTTTCCTACTACTATATATAAGGTTGAAACTGACTTACCAGAAAATTCTGTAGGGTTAGTTTGTCAAGGTTTGATTTGTAAAAAACCTGCTTTGAGTAAACAGGAATTATTAGAACATTTAGAGGAAAGTCAAAATCGTTGGGCTAAATGATTAGGTAGTAGTTTTTAGGTAGTAGGTGTTAGGTTAAGTCAAATAATATCTAACACTAACTACTTTATAAAAAGCATCTCGCAACTCAGAAAGTTAAATACAATCCTCGAACTTACTATTATCTATGTCAGCTAAAGATATATTTCATAATACTGTTCGTCTAGCCTTAGAAAAAGAGGGATGGATAATTACTCACGATCCTTTATTTATTAAAGTAGAAGAACTTGATTTTTTTATAGATTTAGCAGGAGAAAAATTTATAGCAGCAGAGAAAGATGGTATAAAGATTGCTGTAGAGATTAAATCTTTTATTGGTGCATCAGATTTAGCTAGCTTTTATGTAGCTTTAGGTCAATTTCTCAGTTATCGTTCTGCTCTTAGAAAAAAACAACCAGAGAGAGTTTTATATTTAGCAATTAACCAAGATATCTACACTGATTTTTTCAGAAATCAATTTATTCAAGAATTAATTGCCGAATATCAACTCAAGTTACTTATTTTTGAAGTTATTAAAGAGGAGATAGCTTTATGGAAAGAATAAACTATCAAGAATTAGTTCAAAATATTTTGACGAAACATTCAGGTAATGACTTAGATACACAGACAGAAGTACAATTAATTTTTGATACAAAACGGCAACATTATCAAGTAATTCATCTGGGATGGGAGGAGCAAAAACGGGTTTACGGTTGTGTGATTCATGTCGATATAAAAGATGGTAAAATTTGGATTCAGAGAGATAGAACTGAAACAGGAATAGCAAATGAGTTAGTAGCTGTAGGAGTTCCCAAAGAAGATATTGTTTTAGCCTTTAAAGCTCCTTATTTACGTCAATTTACAGAATTTGCAGTAGGGTAAGCGATCGCCAGACTGCAAATCCAGATTTAGTAATTGATGCTAAAGTTTTACTTGGGGAATTTTTACCACTATAATTAAGCTAAAAAAAGGATTCTTAGAGACCCTAATGATTCGGAAACCCTGGCTTTAGCATTAGCTTTACCAGCAGCTATTTGGACAGAAGATAATGATTTTTTTTGCTGTAGTTGTGCAACTTGGTCAACAGAAACTTTATTACTTTAGTTATTATAGATTAAGGGAAAAATTTAGATTCAATTAAATATGTTAACCAACGCATCTTTAATCAAAACTGGTTCTGGTTGGGAATTTGTTAGTGAAGAAATTTTAGAGGATTTTATTTATGAAAATTTGGAAAAATTACTAGGTTTAAATGTCTTAGACAGGCAGTATATTGTTAATAATCAAAGATGCGATATTTTGGCAGTTGATAGTCATCAAAAGTTAGTAATTTTGGAATTAAAAAATGTTGAGGATAGGGGAATAATTCAAGAGTTGACTCGTTATTATGATGCTTTATTAGATGAGCAACCTTTTAGTGACAAAGTTGATTATCAGCAACCTGTAAGATTAATAGCAATTACTCCTAATTTTCATCGAGATAATTTTACAGATAGAAAATATCATACTCTTGATTTTCAATTTTTAGAGTTTTCTGTGATTGAAAATGAGGATAAGTTTTATCTTCGTTTAAAAGATGTGGATAATGGGAAGACTTCACAAGCAATTATTCCATATCAAGAATTAGATAATGATTTAGATTTAGATTTAGATTTAGATTTACCTACCCCACCGACAGCACTTTTGAAACTTGTAAATAATTTTGATTCTCCACAACAAGAAGAGATTTTTAGGATGCGACGAAAAATTTTGGCGTTTCATCCTAAAATTCAGGAATTTGCTTCTGCTGGAAGTATTAAGTACGGAAGTGGTAGTGGTAAAAGTAGTAAATTTTGTGCTGAGTTTTGTTCTTATAAAGATGAAGTAATATTGTTTCTTTGGCTGCCATATAAAGGTGGTGAAAGTTCGAGAATTGGCAAGATAAAGCTTTGATTGAAGGTTATGTTTCGAGTGGAGTAGGAACAGAAATAAATCGGCACAAAAGGAGTATTAGAAGGTTAATAGAAGCTATTGGAAAAGGAGAAAATTATTTTCCTTTTCTTATTACTAATGGTAGTCGTACATATTGGTATTTTTTACCAATAAGAAGCAAAAATATGGGGAAGAAATATATCAAAGAAGTTAATAGAATTATTGTTTGGTCTCCTAAATACCAAAAATCTTTGAAACAGGAAGATATAGAGTTATTTCAGGATTATAAAAAACGATGGGAAGAAAAAGTAGGAATAGAATTAAAAACTAATGTTTTAGATTATTACAAACCTCTAGATTCATTAATTGACCTAGCACTCCAAAAATGGTTAGAAAGAATTTGAAAAAAAATTATAGCGATTGTCAATGACTTGTGAAAAAAACTGTAATAGTCTGGTATTTTCCTCCGATTTTTACTTAGGTTTGGAGACCAAACCCCTACGATAAAATATTACAAATGATGAAGATGTGGAGTTATTTAAACATTATAAAAAACTATGGGAATCAAGAATGGGAGAAGAATTAAAAACAGAAGTTTTAGATGCTTATAAATCTCTAGACTCATTAATTGACCTAGCATTAGAAAAATGGTTGGAGAGACTCTAAAAAAGCTCAAATTAATAACTTATAGCAACTTGAAAAAAAATGTTACAAATAAACTAGCTAGGAAATAATTAATAATTCACCTAGTACGTACAACCTAGAAATTTATTTGTAGCAAACATTTATCAAATTAGTATTAGATATTAGGTTGAGTTGAAGAGTGTAGCTTGCTTCCCGAAGAATAAGCAAATATTTCTCTATGTTCTTTGTCTCCCTATTATTTAACCTAATCACAACTTGCTTTATTAGGTATCTCTTTAATTATACCCAAGTTACTGGCACGTCTAGCTTGAGAATTTGGGTAAGTTAATTGCGCTTGTGAAAACCTTTCCCTGATAACTGATAAGTGAAATGATCCTTCTCGTCCAAGTAGAATAGTTTTGGCCATAAATCCCAATCAAGTTAGCAATTGTATCATCGTAAATATCTTGCGACTATTGATTTGATGATAATTCTGTATCTGGTCAACAACTAAGTATTACATTATCTTATTGAGCAATCTTTCTCAATTGCCTAGTTTAACTCAAATTATTAAATAGCTACAATTCTTTAAAACCAATGTTTTTCAGGTTAATAATAAAGTTGATAAATAAGAAAAATATAAATAACTGTAACAGGGGTTGCTTTTTTTGGATAAGAGTATTAATGTAGAAATTAATGAGAAGTTAACCTAGCTATAACAAAGAAATTATCAACCTGAATCAGTTCTACAAATCCAGATAGAAAGCTAGCTAAATATTAAGGAGAGGAAAAAATGGCTAACTTAACGGCGCTCCAAACAAATATTAGGAATATAAGTATGAAGTAATAGTTTTGGATATGTGGAATTAAAGGCTTCTCGTCAAAATCTTTATATTCCTAACTATCAAAAAAATAGTTGAATAACTACAGTAATATCAAAGCATCTACATCGTTGAAATAAATTAAGCATTCTTGGAAATACTGTTAGAAATACCGAACGCTGAATTCTATAGACAAGGATATCTATTATTATGATCATTTCAAGCATCCTGAAGACAGTCAAACAGATAAATATATCCAGAGTAGAGCTTGGTTTAGGCGCTTTAGTAGCAGTCGCATCAATATTAGTTTTTGTACTCAAACTAGTTACTAAGGCAACCATTAAAAGTGTGGTAAAATTTTCTGATAGCAGCAAAGAAAAAATAACTGAAGCCAGAAAAAATCTAGAATACTTAATAGCTGAAGTCAATGCAGAAAAAATGACAGCAGTACAACCAGTGAAAGTTTATGTAAAGATAAAGACTACTGAAAAATAAAAAGCATATTGTTGGTACATCTAAATGGTTACAGGGGTTTGGCAACCCCTGTTTTTTTGTAACCAAGTGCTTTGGGGTTGAAGGTAAGACATTTTTATCAAATAACGGTAAACTGTAAAAGATTATTGAATCTTAAAAGTTGTCATTTTTATATCTCTATGCCAAAAAAAACTAAAAGTAAAACTGCCACCACTACTCCAACTCAAGAAAATGCCTTATCCTTTTCTTCCGCTAATGCTAGAGCTGAGTTTCTCCAAGAAAAGCACAAAAAACTACTCAAGCAAATAAAGAGCAAAAAAACAGAGTTATCTAACCTTACTGAACAAATGCAAACTATTGCTCAGGAAATGCTTCATGTAAGTAGACCTTTTTATGAAAAAATTCAGAGTTTAGATAAAAAAATTCATGCTTTATTTGATAAAATTCTAAGTAACAAGCGTTTAGGAAAACGTCAAAAAAAAGAAATTATTGGTATCTACAAAATACTCCAAATAACAGGACGTATTTCTCCTCGGATTGAGCATTTTACTAAATCTCATGAAGAACTTATAGATGAGGAAGAACAATCAACAGAGTCAGATTTTTTTGGGAGAGAACCTGGCTTTGATGAAGATTATAAACAAATCTATGAACAAGAAAATATTTCTCAATCACGACCTAATAGAGACTTGAGAAAACTATTCTTAAAATTAGCTGATAAATTTCATCCCGATAAAGCTAGTGATGATGAAAGTCGTGTTTATTATACTGAAATAATGAAGGAAATTAATATTGCTTATAAAGGTGGTGACTTGGCGCGGTTATTAGAGATTGAAAAAGAGGAAAACCACGAAAAAGTAAAATTTTTTCCGAATGATATTAATAAAGAATGTGAACGACTAGAAATAGAAATAAATTTACTCAGTCAACAATATGAACAAATAAAAGCAGAGGTAAGAGAAGTTAGAAATACACCTCAAGGAAATATGGTCAAGCATTATCGCAAAGCCAAACGTTCGGGGGAAAATCTGATGGCAGAGTTGATTAAAGATGCAGAGTTAGAACTAAATTTAATTGCCAAGTTGCATGATTTTGTCAAAGCTTTTCAACAGCGTAAAATTACACTTCACGAATTTTTGCGCGGGCCTAATTCTGGAGATATGGATAATATGGAAGATATGGTTAATGAAATGTTTGAGGATATGTTTATTGTGATAAATTATTGAAGCAAGAACAGCAGTAGAAAGAAATGAAAGCCTTAAAATAGATTTGGCGTTGTATATCTGGCGGGTGGGGAAAGTGTGGGGAGTGTAATGGATTGTTTAATCTAAAAATTTGCATTAAAAAAGTGTGAGTTGAAGGTGTGGGAAGAGGGGGAAGAGGGAGAAGAGGGGGAGATTAATCAACCCAGAATTTAAAATTTATTGCACCATTTAAGATGAAACAGTAAAGTAGGATGAATTGATGAATTATAGTTTTAGAGAAAAAGGAAGTTAAGGATGGAATTTACCTTTTCTGCAAATATTCCTCCCTTGGTTCAGCAACGCCAGAAATTTAGAGGTTTGATTAAATTAAGCAAAAGCTTTATCGAACTTTATCTCTAAATTAAACATTCTTCTTTTTGCTTTGTATAAAAGTATTTTGTTGTTGGTAACTAATCCATTTTTGTGTTGTAAATAACTAAAGTAAAATTTAAAATGACAGAATCTATATCATTAAGCGATCGCTATTTAAACTTGATTGATAATATTGTGGAAATAACTCTCAAAGGTCAAATTCGTTCTAAAGAACAAGTGTATCAAATGTTAGTTAAAGAAATTACTCCTGGTACAGGTGAAATTTTTGAACGTTGTTTTGACCAACGTCTGCAAAGCACCCAACATCAAGTAGAAACAGAAACAGATGAGTTAAAACAAGCAAAAGCTAACCGCCGTCTTCGTGCTATAAAAACTATTCAAGGAGAGTGGGAAAGATGGGAAAAACAAAACCGTGACCAAGAAGCGCTCGCTTCATCTGTACAAAACATTCTCAATGCTGAACCCCAAGAGCGTCTTACCGCTTTATTTTCTGCCATCGACCCCAACCAAAAACAACCCCTCACCCTCAACCAACTACAGAAACTCGCCCAAACCCTTGACCAAGAAAGAACTCAAACCGCAAACCCAGACCTAAAACAAGACTTGCAGCAATTTTTGAATGGCATTACTAAAGGTTTAGAAAGTTGGCAACATCTGCAACCTTATCTAGTTAGCTGGATATATGACCAGAGTCGTGGACAAATAGGGTTTGGGGGTACTCCGGAACAAAAAGGCCCCTGGGTATTGTGGGGAAAACAGGTAAACAGTAGTTTCCCAGAAGATTTATTTAATACTATTGCTTTTGAAAAGTCAATTGTAGAATATGCCAGTAAAGCTAATATTGAACCTAACAACCTAGTTGAATTAGCAATAATTTTACAATGTTTACAACGGGGATTAGTTGAATGGTTTGATAAATTAATTTATGATGCTAAAGTAGGAGCAAAATTATCAATTTCGACCTTTTTAACTTTTGCGAATATTTGGTGTCAGTTAGCCAATGGTTTTCAAGCTTTACCAAGTTTAAGTAATGCTTGTTTTCAAGTAACATTACAAATTCTCAGAGCATTTGCTCAAAGGGAATATTTTCCCTTATATGGTGGAATTTTTGCTTCTTTTTCAGGAGAATATTTAAAGAATACTCTCAGTTATTTAGATGAACCTTTGCAAAGACTTCAAGGCACCCAAGCTAAGGCTAGAATTTTAACTTTATTAGGTTATTCTCAGGGTACTTTAGGGCAATATTTACGAGCAATGGAATTCCATAAACAAGCTCTAGAAATTGCTCAAAATACAGAAGATAAATCTTGTGAAATTGCTAATCTAAATCATCTCAGTCGGACTTGTGTTGCTATGCAAGATTATGGAGAGGCAATTAATTATAGTCAAAAAGCTCTAATGTTTTCACGACAGTCAGGCGATCGCCAAGGTGAAGCTAATGCTTTAGCTAATTTAGGTTTTAGTGAAGTTTTCCAAGCTAGACAACAGGAATTAATGGAAACAGAGATTTATGAAAATGCGATTAACTATCTACAACAGGGCTTAAAATTATCAGAAACTTTAGGTGATGGTCAGAGTAAGTCTCTGTGTTTTAGTAGTTTGGGAATTGCATTTATGGTTTTAGAAAAACCAGAAGAAGCACTGTTATATTTAGCAGGTGGTTGGCAAGCTGCTCAATATTCTGGCGATTTGTATTTGCAAGGTTTGAATTTAGCTTATCTTGCCCAAGCTTATTATAGTTTGCAAAATTTAGAAAAAGCACTTTTTTCAGGTACTTTAGGAATGTATTTGTTAGAGCAAATAGGTGCGAATGAGTGGCGGAAAACTGCAGGGCTAATGATAATTTTAAAGGGGCAGTTGGGAGAAGATTTTATGAAAATATTTAACCAAAAACGAGGAGAAATTATTCCTATAATTGGAGTAGATGGTTATGACTATATCCCAGAATTGTTGGATAAATATCAACAGTCTTTGGGAGAGTAATGAAAATATTCAAAGAATAATTCCACAAATGAAAGTTCCTACAACTTTCTATGATTTATACCCTTTTTTAATTTGTTTATTTAATTCTACTATAGCGTTTCTCAAGCTGATGAGGTACAGTTGTTTTTCTGAATTTTCTCCTTCCTATTCTCCCATCTTCCCTACTCCCTAATCTCTACTCCCTAAAACAAAGGAATTTTGTACCTCATCATTGTGGGAATTGCTATAATTTGACAATAGAATGCTACAAAAAAGAAAGCTGAAAAATTTTGCCTAAAAGGAAATACTTCTCTAATACTAAATTTTAGAAATGTTTGTTATACATATAGCAATCCTGTTTTATTCATGTCAAAAATCTTGTCTACTTTTTGGGAATAGGTTTGGAGACAATGGTCAATAGGCAATAGTTTCTGAACTTGAACTTATTAGTTTTTGAATTGTTACAACCTATGGGCGGATTGCTATCTTAGACAAAAGAGGGAAAAAGGAAAAAGCGAGAAAGAAGTCAGGAATAAAAAAAAGGAAAATAATAGACATAGTTCTCTAAAATCAATTAGAAAAGCTATTTTTCTTTTCAGCATCAATTTAGAGCTTGCCTTTTTGCAGCATTCTTTAATCTGAAAATATTTACTATTCAAAACAAAATTATAGCGATTGCTGACTTTCTAGAAATCAATTTTCCAATACTACTATTGCTTCAATAGCCGTAGTGCTTGGAATGCCAGTAAGAAAAAACCCACAGAACCCAATACGGTGAGAATTGGGGCAACTAAATCTGGTGTCAAAGTTTCACTCATTATCAGTATCCTCTTAATCATAACTAACCTTTGATATTTGTATATTTTATTATACAAACATCTAATTTCAGAATATCACAAATCAACTTGCTGATAACTATAGTAATCTGTTCTAATAAGGAAGATGGGCAAGTGTGGGGGGAGGGGGGAGAACGACCGCAAAATTACTTCTTGCTCCAAAAAACGTATTTTAAAATACATTTAGTGTTCCGAAATATGGATTTAATAGCATTCACATAGCTTCTATTTTTTGTCACGTTTTATCTTAAGAAAGATGTTGATAAAACATAGGCTTTTAAGGAGATAAAAAAAGAGAATATTCCAAGTTTCAAGCCTCCTTATTGCAGAGGTACTAATAACTGATAACGGAAATGACCTATAATAATAGTTTTTTACTCAAAGGATTCTAAAAATGAAATTTGAGACAAATGTACAAGAAGCTTGTTACAACCAAGTTACTGTGTGGATGAGAGAGTTATTTGACAAATTTCCATGTATTATTAAAGGCTTGCCTGGTATTAGTTTATTTATGGGTTCTGCCTTGGTAGAAATATTTGTTTTTCCTTGGGGCGATGATGAAGCCATAATTAATACTCGCTCCTACGTTGTGACAGATGTAGAACTTCAACCAAATTTAATGGAATTTTTACTGCGAGAAAATAGTAAGATGCGTTTTGGAGCCTTCGGCATAGATGAAAATGATAATATTATATTTGAACATACAATAGTTGGTTCGACTTGTGATAAACAAGAGTTAGAAGCATCTGTCAAAGCAGTTTTACAAATTTCTGATGAATATGATGATAAAATTGTTGAACAGTGGGGTGGAAAAAGAGCTATGGATCGAATGACTCCTAAAAAATCCCCTATTCATTTGTAGCCAACATTTAT
>JASJEE010000444.1 GCA_030064835.1 Microcoleaceae cyanobacterium MO_207.B10
ATCTAAAAGCGGTAATACTTCAAGGGATTGAAATCAGGTAGATAGAGAAGTATTCAGTACATATATTCCTAGATTTAATAGCGACAAATATTTGTCTTGATTTCTTCGGACCTATTCCCTATTCCCAGTTAAGTGTTCCCAGTTAAGTGTTCCCTATCTCCTTTTTATATTTCCTTTACAAAAAATCTCTGAAAGGTGGTCAAAATAACCAGAGATTTAACTTATCTAAGTAAACAATTAAATTACGTCAATAAATAGTATTTATAAATAGGAAATTCGGCGTTGCTAAATTAAGGGATGAAACTGCCAATTTTATTCCTTTGTAATAGCTTCAAATATCCAAAAATATTAAGCAAATAGTTTTACCCCTACAAAAAATCATCCGACCAATTATACCATTTTGAAAAAAGAATGTTACGAATAGTAAGGGCAATCAGGCATATTTTACAGGAGATGTCATTTTGACAAAAAAGATGATTTACGGCCTAAAAAATGGTATTGAAGCCATTCCCATGCGACTCCTGACTCATGAGGACTGACTCCTAAAAAGTCCCCTAGATATTTGTAGCAAACATTTATCAAATTGGTATTACCAACGCCAAGAATTCAAGTATAGCAAAGTTTTTGAGAATTGTTATAATACCAATTTCAAAAAAGAATGTGATGCTTGAGAAAACTTCAAGTATTAACTAATTAATCAAGTTTTTCGACTTTATCCCTTTGATAACCAGCCTTTTTCTTTGTTTTTCCTCTGATTTCACCACACCCAAAACCCCATACCCAAAACCCAAGATTGATAATATTTGTAGCAAACATTTATCAAATTGGTATAAGTCCCCCAGGCTTATTTGAAAAAGCCCGTGGTTTGCCTATTCAGGGGGGTAGACCCGGAGAGGCTTCTCTTGAGTATCCCCCCATAATACGCCTTGAGAGTTGATGGCTGACTGCTGAAGGCTGAGGTGCTATTTCAATTTATACAAAAGTGATGCTCATCACAAAAGTTTACCCATCTGTTTCACCTTCTCATAGTTGAATACCTCACTCTTCACAACACCAAAAAATCACCCTTAACTTCTATTATCAGTCACCACTATAATCTTCAAGACAGGAGATGATAAAAGTATAGAGTTCAAGGTTAAGTTTCATGCTTCAAGTTCAACTACTCCCCGGCGCAATTAACGAAATAATGGCCTCTGTGGCTGACAACTTTCCTCTGACTATATCTGACCGTTATGGCCTGATGGCTGCAGTATTGGATGATTCTATTAGTGAAGAAGAGCGTCGTAGCGTCGATAGATTATTGCGTTCTGTTGTTAAAGGACGGGTCGAAGTAGGGTAATATATAATCCGGATAATTAATTATTGTATGATCAGCTAAGTCAGAAGTTTGAAGTCACAAGTCAGAAGTCAGAAGTCAAGAGAAAGAAAAGATTTTAATATGGGAAGAGAGTAGGGGTTTAATATGGAGAGTTTGTATTGAGTAAAGATAGTTAGTGCAATAACTGTTTAACCAGATTTGATATAATATCGTTTTATGGAAGTCAGAATTCAAAAGCTTTTCCTAGCGGAGGCGGGGGTCAGAAGTCAGATTTTATCGGCTGAAAAATTCGATGCTACAGTAATTTCAGTTAACAGTTATCAGTTATCAATTATCAGTTAATAGTTATCAGTACCTCTAGCTGAAGCAAAAAGCTTGAAATTTAGAATCTTCTCTTTTTTTTATCCCCTTAAAATTGGAGGCGCATACCCATAATTTTTCGGTAATTTCAGGTTATTATTTCGCATCATCAGTTTTCACCTATTTGTGACATCTTTAAAGTTAATTGGCATAAATATTGACTTATGACCATTGGTCTAATTTGAACAACAAAATCTGAACAACAAAAATTCAACCTAAGAAACATTTGATTATATATAAATAATCTTTTTAAGATATATATTAATTCTCTGCCAGCAAAATTGATGCTTATATCGACACATATAAAAAATAAGCAGTATTTCTAGAGATTATATAGATAGCCATTTAATATTTCTCTTTTATCAAGCAAAAAAAAATTAGCATCATCACAGGAATAACAATATCAACAAAATTACAAAATTAATAGACTTATCGCTTTATAACTTAAAAAATCCCCAAAAACATTCTTCTG
Organism: Microcoleaceae cyanobacterium MO_207.B10; assembly: GCA_030064835.1. Taxonomy (GTDB): domain Bacteria; phylum Cyanobacteriota; class Cyanobacteriia; order Cyanobacteriales; family Microcoleaceae; genus JASJEE01. Next base: position 2,151 of record JASJEE010000444.1, read on the forward strand.
TAAGGATTTTAACTATTGCCAAATCAAAAAGCTGGGAATTTTTACTCTGTCTAGATTTGAGCAATTTTTTCTTTCTATTTAGGGCTGGCTGAATAAATATTAAAAGGTTATAGGGTAAAGATTTGAGGCATTATTTGTGCGAAAAAAGTTTCAGTTTTTTGCTACTCGTAGCTCAAAAATTCAGAATTTTTAGTAGACAAAAGGGGAATTTTTGAGGGAGAATTATTGCGATAATATTCCCTCAATCGTCCCTACTGACTATTGACTACTAGACACAGCAAAAATACTTTTGTCAGCAAACCCTATTTAGTGACAAGTGTAATATATAATCATTATGATTTATCAATCAGGAGTAGTTATTATGTCTAATATCCGAGAAGAAATGCCAGTATTATATCGCCATCAAGGAGATTGGAAAGGAACATATACAGTAATAGATAATGAAGGAAATATTATCGATAAACATAACTGTCATTTAACTTGTCAATTCCCAGAAAGTGGAGAATATCCATATTTTCAAACTAATCGTTATGACTGGGCAGATGGTAAAAAAGAAGAATATCAATTTCCCGGAATATATCGGGATAAAAAGATTTGGTTTGATACAGAAAGATTAGATGGTTATGCTTGGGAAGTAGATGATTCAACAATTATTTTGTGGATAACTTATAAAGGAATGGCAGATTTTTATATCTATGAAATGATTAATATTAGTCCTGATAATAATCATCGCGCCAGAACTTGGCATTGGTTTCAGAACGATAAAATTGTCAAAAGAACAATTATTAAAGAAGAAAGAGTAAGTTAAAATTTTCATATTTTCACAGATAAAAAATCGAGGTTTTGTAGCAAACACTTAACCTCTTTTATCTTTTTGAGAGGATTAGAAATATCCAACAATTTGTCAAGTCTTTGTAAGCAAATACTTCTGTTGAAAATAAGTGAAACTAATAAATTTTTTTTAGTAATACACCGCTTTTAAAATTGATGAACCACATCGTCATACAGCGCTTTTTACCCGAGTAGACCACAAATTCAGCCTTCTTAGGATTCCCATCCCTCCTTTCGCCTAATTCCTAATACCAAATTGATAAATGTTTGCTACAAATACTTTAGTTGTTTCTAGTACTCAGTAGTCAAGAGAAAGAACGATTATCATCACTTTTTTGCTTGAAACAATTCCATTTCCTCAAATAGATATCTGACTTAAATCATTTTATTTGACCAAATTATTTGTAACATTATTTTGCTAAATTGCTATAACATCTACCACCTACCACCTAGATTTTTAACTGTGGTTTACTCATATAAAAATGCGTAAAAAAAGAATGTTATGCTTGAGAAGACTTCAAATATTAACTAATTAACAAGGTTGTGCAAATTTCTTCCTTTCATTAGCAGCTATTTTTCTAGTTTTTCCGATTATTTAACTACACCCGACACCCGACACCCTATACCCAATATTGATAATATTTGTAGCCAACATTTATCACGCTTGGTATTAGAAGTATAAAGCCTGAAAAAGCTGAGTTCTGAGTGCTTACCTATCCCCTAACACCTCCAGATAAACCACTGTAGCAATATTTTCTGAAAATGGTATAATCCTAAAGAATTTGCGAAAAAAACTGTAGGGTTTTAGTCTCCAAACCCAAACAAAAATGGTATTTAAAAACCAAATCCCTACAACAAAATATTACAACCTAATTTATAATTTATATTAAATATTATTCCACGAAAAAAGTTAAAGATAACCCACTAAAAATGAAAGCAGTTCGCATACATGAATACTCTGGTATCTCTGGTCTTCAAGTAGTAGAAGAAACAGAAATTTTAGCCCCTAGTTCCGGTGAAGTTAGACTGGTTGTAAAAGCTGCCGGAATTAATAACTCAGACCTACAAATGACCTACGGAAAATATAAAAGACCAAACGACGGGGAATTGCCTCACATTCTTGGTCAAGAAGCAGCAGGTGTAGTTGATGCTGTGGGGGAAAAGGTTGAAGGGTTTTGTCCAGGAATGCGGGTAGTGGGTCATGTTAGAGGAGCTTTTGCAGAAAAGGCGATCGCTCCTGCTACAGAATTATTAGCTATCCCTGATGATATATCCTTTGAAGTGGCAGCTAGTTTACCTATTAACTATTTGACTGCTATTGTAGCTCTCATTTATCGGGCAAAAGTTCGGATAGGAGAATGGGTGCTAGTCCATCCTGGTAGTGGGGGTGTGGGGACTGCAGCAGTACAACTAGCTAAGTTATTAGGAGCAAAAGTTATCGCTACTGCTGGTAATGTCGCGAAAGTAGAATATCTGATGAAATTGGGTGCTGACTATGGAATTGACTATAGCAGTCAAAATATAGTTTCTGAAGTAAGCCAAATTACTGAAAATCTAGGGGTACAGGTAGCACTTGATGGAGCAGGTAAGGTGACATTTGCTGACTGTTTAGGTGTAATAGCTAATAATGGTCGTATTGCTTGCTATGGTACGACGACTGGTTTGGACGCTGCTTTACCAATGGGAAAATTACTGGGGCGCAATATTACAGTTTACGGCATCGCCCTTTGGTATAACAGTTATTATCAGGCAAGTTGGCAAACTCTCAAAGAATTAGTTATACCAGCATTTGTCCAAGGAAAGTTACAGTCAACTATTGAGCAAGTAGTCGGTCTGGAGGGAGTGTCAGAAGCTTTGAGCAGGATAGAGCAGCGTAGTTTGATGGGAAAAATTGTTGTCGTTCCTTAAAATTAACAGATAGTTCGTCAAGAAAATATAAATCAAGGATATGGGAAATACTTAACTAGGAACAGGGAGGGGGGATAATATCAAATCCGGTTAAATAAGTTAAATAATTATTAGAGTTGTTGGGGGAGTAGGGGAGTAGGGGAGTAGGGGAGTAGGGGAGTAGGGGAGTAGGGGAGTAGGGGAGTAGGGGAGTAGGGGAGTAGGGGAGTAGGGGAGTAGGGGAGTAGGGGAGTAGGGGAGTAG
>JASJEE010000445.1 GCA_030064835.1 Microcoleaceae cyanobacterium MO_207.B10
TTAATACCAAATTAATAAATGTTTGCTACAAATAACTTTCTAAGTGTTAGGTGTTAGGTGTGAGGTGTTAGGTGGTAGGTGGTAGGAAAATAATTAATTATTAACTACCCGGTTTATTTATAACATTCTTTTTTCAATTTTATATAACACAGCGACTCTAATTTTTTTTACCTATAAATAGGGTTTAAAGACAAAATTAAACAAAGATTTTTACAGTAAAATTATGATACCAAAGGATAGGAAAATTTCTACCTGTTCTGTTTCATTCATACCACCTTTTTTAAAGTTGTAAGTATAGCGCTTTTCGTGATTTTTGAATTACAATAATTCACCTAAAACCTAAAACCTAAAACCTAAAACCTACCACCTAACACCTATAGCAATATTTAGTGCAAATAGTATTAGGGATTCAGATTATTTTTAACTTTTGAATTTCTAGTTTTGATTTGACTTAGTATTGGTAATTCAGGTGGTCCCCATGGACCTACTCCATCTCTAATAGCATCTCGCATCGGGTCACAAGGTAGGTTTCCATCTTCAATATTATTGATATTTTTGCATTGTTCAAAAAAGATTTGTGCAACCAAACGTCTAGGCAATTGAGCTGATTTTGTTAAAGCTATATCAAAATTTTCCCTAGCCTTTTCTCTAAGAGATAAATTATTATCTTTATCCTTCGCTTGGGAAACTAAAATTTGCGCTTTCAGATAATGTACTTCTGGATTATTAGGAACTTCAGATAAAGCTTGATCTACATATTCCAAAGCTTTTTCTATCTTATCTAAATCCCGATAAGCTACAGCCAATCCTCGATAAGCCAAATGATGGGGATAAGCTTGCTCTTTTAATCTGTCAATTGCCTTACCTGGGTCAGAAAATGGCAAATTTACAGCCAACATTAAATCCATATATCCTTTCAGTAAATTTAACTCTGGGTCAGATGAATTTATTCTTTCTGCTGCCTCAAAATGACTCAACACTTTTCTCAATTTTTGTAAAGCTTTAGGAGTTCCTTTGAGCGTACCTTCCTTAGATAAAATATAAGCACCTTCTAGAAAATGCCCTGTGGCTGCATAAATATGACCGCGAACCGGATTAGTTACGATTAAATTTTTCCCTACTTCAGTAGTTTTTTGAGCGTATAATTTCAGAGATTCCCAGTTTTCATCTAAATAATGTAAGGAAGCCAGCATTGCATAAACAAGAGGTTCATTTATCTCTTGTGATTCCGCTACTTTTAAATAATCTTGAGCTTTCTGATAGTTTCCTTCCTCAAACATAGACTTAAAAGCTGCTTCAGTTCTTTCTCCTATGTTGTTAGGATTTTGCTGACGAAATGGGTCTCCTATTGCCGGACTGATTTCCAGGCTTAGACTCATCAAACTAGCACTATAAATAACTGATATTAGCTTCAAAATTTGAGATTTTTGCCACCAACTAAATATTTTTTTTTGCATAAATTATTTTGCTACAAACTACTTTTATTTTGAATGTTTAGGTAAATTTTATTATATGTTATGTTATTCTCTAAGATAGATTATCAATAAATTATTGTCTCAAATAGTAAATTCACATGAAATATTAACACAAACTTGGGCATAATAAAATGCTTGTGCTAGTCAAATTTAACTTTTCAACCGACAACTTCAAAGCTGAAATTGTAAATAAAAAATATAAAATATATTAATGCTTTATCTGAAAAACTTAGATTATCATCCAGCAGCCAGTATCACTCCAATCCTCAAAAATATCAACATGGAATTAGCACCTCAACAAATGGGACTGATTATCGGTTGTAGTGGCTCTGGCAAAACTACATTATTAGAAATATTAGCTGGTCTAGCTCAATGCTCCACTGGGGAGATTTATTGGCGAGACCAAAAATTAACTTCTGAACACCTCCAACAACTGGGTGGTTTAGTATTTCAATTCCCAGAAAGACACTTCTGCGGAGGCACCATTTTGGAAGAGCTAAGATTAGGCCATCCAGAGTTACGCCCAGAACAAATATCTTCCGCCTTAGAAGAAGTAGGTCTAGACCATTTACCATTACATACATCCCCTCAAGCATTAAGTGGCGGTCAACAACGTCGCCTTGCTTTAGCAGTACAGTTAATTCGTCAACCTCATCTACTTATGTTAGATGAACCCACAGCCGGATTAGATTGGTCCATGCGAAAGCAACTGGTAAATTTGTTGGCCAAATTGAAAACTCATTGGAGTTTGTTAGTTGTCACCCACGATGCCAGTGACCTTTTGTCCATAGCAGACAAATGTTGGACTTTAAATCATGGACATTTGCAGTCAGTTGACCCTGCCAAACTCATCTCTACCAACCAGACTGAAGTAGCATCTTTGAAATGAGCATTTCTATGAGAGGTTATTTATATACAGTTGCTATTAGTGTAGGGAGCATTTTTTTGATATGGAATGGCACATCACAGATGCCCAAAGCTTAGGAATTATTGATCGAGAAATTGGTCCTCATGCTTTTTCTCCAGCAGAGTACGAGATTGTTCGACGGGTGATATATGCTACAGCAGACTTTGAATACAAATCTTTGATTAGTTTTTCTGACCATGCTTTGCAGTCAGGAGCTGCTGCTTTAGCAGCTCGTACAACAATTGTAGTGGATGTGCCAATGGTGCAGGTGGGAATTACGCCAGTCATTCAAAGCACTTTTGCTAACCCTGTTTACTGTTCAATGGATGCTATAACTAGACCTCAGAAGGAAAAAACTAGCACAGCTTGGGGAATTGAGACTTTAGCTAGGCGTTATCCAGAGGGAATTTTTGTTATCGGTCAAGCTCAAACGGCTTTGTGTGCTATTGTCGATCTAATTGAAGCAGAGGAAATTCGACCTGGTTTGGTTATTGGTACACCTTCGGGCTTTGTGGGTGTGGATGTAGCTAAGTCCCGTTTGTACGATTCTATGATTCCTCATATTCGGATTGATGGCCGTAAGGGTAGTGCAGTAGTAGCTGTGGCTATTATTAATGGTCTAGTGGACTTGGCCTGGCAAGCCTATGGTAAACAGGGACAAGGCAGTTAAACTGAATTCAACGGCTTTGTTCAGCAATTAACAATTAATAATTAACAATTAATAATGACCCCTTATTTTAACGAGGGGATTGACTAAAAGGAAAATTTGGAATTTTATCCCCTGAAAAAGCTATCCCTGATCAGGAAAGGAACTCGTGAAACCCTTGTATGAGGGTGGGGAGAGGGGGAGGTGGGGGAAGAGTGGGGAGTCAGAATCTTGTCTACATTCCTCAAAAAATTTTATTGAATTAGACACTTTTCTTCGCAAAAAGCCGACCTCATACTTACACATAACTTCTATTTAATGTCTACGTTTTATGTTAAGAAAGATGTTGATAAAGCATAGCTTAAAAAGGGAGACTTTTCACCTGAATTGTTGAATTAATAATTATTCGGTAAATCAAGATATCAAGCTTTAGGAATAATTTCTTTAATAGCTTTGAATAACTAACTTATGTTATTTAGCAATGAGTTTTCCCCTAATAATAAAATTCATCTTAGCTAATTACCAAAACCGATTTAACCAAAATTCAAACCAAAATTGAATTTTTAGCATTAGTTAAAATTTTATCCTAATATCTCTGATGATTTTGGTCAATCGGCGATCGCATCCTACTTGTTTCTCTATAACTACTTGGTGGGGGTTGTTGACTTTTCCGACGAGATGAGCGTATTTGATTAATTACTTCAACAAAAACATCTCGTCTCAGATAAGGATAATCACTCACCCATAAATTTACAGTGGGAAGATAAACATCTGAACACTTAGAAATTTTTCCTAAATCTTGTTGATAAGATACCACTAACATTACAGCCACCTGACCTCTAGAAATTCCTTGATGATGACGACGTAGAGGTGCTTGAATTTCAGCCAAAAATCCTGTTTTATCCCCTACTTCTAAATTGATTCGTTGCTCTAAATTTTCTACTATAATCAACTCCCCTTTTTGATTAACTCTCTCTTCCTGACCAGTTACTTCTTCTGTAATATATACATCTAAAACTCGCCCTTGCCAGAGACCACTATATGGATATCGTCTAAATTCAGCATTGCGGAGACTAGCTAACAATACTGGTCCCCACAACCAATAAAGACCTGCTGTAATTCCAATTAATAAAAATAAAGGGTCGGCATCATCAGTAGTAAATACATTAATTAACACAATAATTAAGACTGAAACTGCCGAAATTAAAGCCCGTTTTAAAACATCGGAGAAATTTCCCCAAGAAAAAGCATATTGATCGCTTGTAGCTACAGTAGGAATTAGTTGTTCAAATGTTTTACGAGTTAAGGGAACTAGCATTTATAAATGTTGTAACTCAGTTAAGGTTTAAAGTTAATTTATCTAATTTAATGTTACAATATAATTCTTTGTCAAAATTATAGAAGTGATCGTATTAAATCATAAATCTTGTGAGTGATTTAGTTATAACTATTTTACTTGTAAGATAATTTATAATAAGCTAGTGATAATTCTCAATATTATCTATTTTTGATTAGCTATTGTTACTTATGCAAAAATTTATATCACCAATGCTTGCCAGTTTGATTTTAGCTCTATGGGTAAGTGGAATTGCAATCCTCTCAGTTCAGAATGCCGCTCCCATATCTTTAAAGTTTATTGGTTTTCGTTCTATAGAAATGCCTATAGGAATCATATTGGCTTTTACCGTCAGCCTGGGATTCCTAATTGGTGGCCTTTTTATGCCCCCCCTATTTAACATGGCAGCAAAAGGAAATCCAGAAGATTTCTAATCTTTTCTACAATTTTCCTGGACAAAACACGATTATAGACATATTTTAAAAGTGGTATTTAGATACCGCTCATGTCAATATTTACATTAGACATCTTCAATAATCAATAATCAAATCAGTTATCGTAAAAAAGCATCAATTATTTCCCCCTGCTCCCTCTTTTCTGGCTATGCTTTATAAACATCTTTCTTAACATAAAACCTAGACATTAAATAGAAGTTATGCCAATTAGCCAAAGTAATGCTATACTTCAGCTATACTTCAACAGCTCATAAGTTACCAAGATTCAAAAGCTGTTTTTGACAATTATTAGT
>JASJEE010000446.1 GCA_030064835.1 Microcoleaceae cyanobacterium MO_207.B10
AGTTAGCTAACTCAGACGTTATAGTTTCCCCAAAATAGAATGGTGTAGTTGTTCCGGCACGACAAGCATATTCCCATTCTGCTTCACTGGGCAACCGATAATTTTTGCCCGTCATCTCGGAAAGTCGTTGACAAAATTCTAAGGCATCATTCCATGATACTTTCTCCACAGGGAAATTAGTTCCTATGAATGATGAAGGATTATTTTCCATAATTGCTTCCCACTGTGCCTGAGTAACTGGATACTTCCCTATGAGAAATGTAGGAACATTTACATAATGTTGTGGACTCTCGTTATACCTTCGATATGCTTCCGTATCTGGAGAACCCATGAGAAAACTACCCCCAGGAACTAATACCATTTCCAAAATGACACCATTACCCAAATTTTCCGTCATCACCTCTGCTTGCTCCTGACGGCGTTCAATAATTGCTCCCTTGCCATCAACTTTAACTGTAGTGAACGTCTGGGTGGAAGTTATCAGTGGGGGAAACTCGGAAACCGACTCATTCTCAACTTCAATATTTGCAGCAAATGCTTCTAATGCTTCTGTCGCATCTTGATAACGCTGGCTAAAATGGTCGCGCACCATCTTATCTATTATGTCTGCTAACTCCTCGCTCACCTCCGCTTTGTCGCGCCACAAAATATTTCCCGTTCTCATATCTTCGGGCAACTGATGCGGTTTCCTCCCAGTCAATGCTTGAATGCCAATCATTCCCACTGCATAGACATCGCTACTAAACTTTGGTTTGCCGATCGCTTGTTCGCTAGGCATATAACCGGGCGTTCCTACTGCTACAGTGACAGTTGTTTCTCCGGCTGCATTTATTACTAAAGTGCTAATTTCTTTGACTGCCCCAAAGTCGATTAAAACTATTTTGCCATCATGCCGACGGCGCATTAAATTTTGTGGTTTAATATCTCGGTGAATCACATTTTCCTGATGCACAAATGCTAAAACTTCGAGGATACTTTTGAGTAATTTAATTGTATAAGATTCACTTAATTTTTTACCAGGGATAAGTTCTTTGCTAATATCCTGCCCATCTATATATTGTTGTACTAAATAAAATTCTCCTTCTTCTTGAAAATGTGCCAATAATTGGGGGATTTCTTGATGATATTTGCCTAGTTTATCAAGGGTATTTGCTTCTCGCTCAAATAAGGTTTGAGCTATGGGTAATATTCCTGGATTTGAGGATTTTGGTTTGAGATGTTTAACTACACATTTTGGTTTTCCTGGCAAATCTTCGTCTAGGGCTAAATAAGTATCGCCAAAACCTCCTGTTCCCAGAGATTTTATAATGCGATAGTGATTTCTCAGAGTTATTCCAGGCTGCATTTTATTTACTGGTGGCAAAGGCTATTTATTTTGATTTTTATCTGGTTAATTGTGACTATATATGAGCGCACCTTTTCCATTATATTTAGAATATCTTGTCAAGGATACTTTGTCAACCAATATTTTAATTTTTTTAAGTGATTTTTTGTTAAAGGACGGCAAATTTTACTCGTAATTGAAGAAGAAGTCAGAATACAGAATTCAGGAGTCAGGAGAGAAATAGAATGGAGTTTAAATTTCAATCTATTTCTAAAAAACTTGGTCGTTGATGGGGTATTAAACCCAATGAGACAAGAAGAGAATCAAAACAAACAAATTATTTAATTATTGATATTAATTCTGGCGGCTAACTCTTTGCCCCAAAGGAGCGATAAAATAAATTTAGAAAGTAATAAATAGGAAGAGATAGTGTTCGGAATTGTTTAGCGATCGCTACTCAGATATTTTCATTTACCAAACGGGATGAACGATAAATGTCTATCAAAAAACAACCCATAAAATTCACCAATTTCAGCCAGGGAATTTATTAGTCGAAACTTAGAAAAGAAACTTAGAAAAATTTTTAACCCTGACAAGGGAATGACAAACTTAGATTCAGATTTTTCCTTGCTCATAATTATTCATACATCTGTGTAAAAAATGTCTATCGTGCCTTCTTTTCTCCTAACTATACGATTGACCGGAAAATCACGTCTCAAGCTTGCCCTTTTAAGGAGATAACAAATAAAAATTAAGTATTTCTAGCCTCCCTATTGCATGAGTTACTGTTAACTGCTAACTAATAACTGTTAACTGATAACTGAAATGAGATTTTAGGGTATACTATTTAAAATACAAATTATTTGAAATAACTTGTATACTTGCTAATTACCAGGTAATTCTGAAAATCTCGAAATCAAAGTTAACTATAAATTATGAGAATATATCTATATATTCTATCAGGAATTACATCAGCATTAATCGGTTGGAGCTTAGGGCAATTTATCCTCAGCGATTTAGGCTGGTTACAAAAACTTCCCGAACTAGTATTATTCCCTTGCATTGCAATTTCTTTAGCAGTTGGTGTCGTAGCTACAGATATATTTTTAAGTAATCCTACCAGATTTAAACGGAACTTCAGCAGAGGTATAATACCACTAACTTTAGCTGTAGGATTAGGACTATTAATCGGCATTATTTCTGGGGGATTAGTACAAATATTACTCAATCCACAACTACGAAATCAAGTCATAACTGTACCAGATGAATTTGTCAGAATAGTTGGATGGATATTAATCGGTGGAGCAGTGGGTTTAGCTGAAGGTTGGACTTGGCGGTGGCGCAGTATAGAAGCTGGAGATAAACGCCGTTTTTGGCAGCGACTTGCTATTAGTTTCACCACCAGTATTTTGACTGCTTTATTAGCAGCAATTATCTTTGAATGGCTACGTCAAAAAATGGGAGGAATGCCCACAGCATTAAAAGCTTGGGAAGACCCTATAGGTTTTTCTTTATTAGGCGGTTTGTTAGGTTTGGTCTTGAGTTTTTCTACCTCTCCCAGTCATCTAGTTGCCCTCAGAGCCGGAGCAGGTTTTGAATATACAGAAAATATCAATATTAGTCACTCTCAAACACCGAATAATTATCCTCATATTCAGAAAGAATTTCAACCTAAACTCAAATTTGTGAGTAATGACTTTACTGATAAAATAGAAGAAGGATTATCAATTCAATTACCAGCTAGAGGGAGAGTAAAAATAGGTTCAGCCCAGTTAAAAATTCTGGGAAGTCAACAATTTGGAGTCAATATTTGTATTCCCGGTTTACCACTACATATTGCTGACCTAGACTTAGCACCTAGCCAAACAATTCTCGTACCTAACATCAAATTTTTCTCTAAAATAGAATATCAAGGCGCACCCTTAACCGAAAGTACACCAATCAAATTAAAGCATAACGATTTAATTGCATTTTATGCCGAAAATGGAGTCTATAATGGTAAAAAATTATTTAGATTTGTCTACTACAATCGCTTCTTGGACCCGCAAGGTTAGCCTATCTTTATTAATAGTAAGTGCTTGGGTAAATCCTAGCTTTGCTCAAATCAAAAATGTGGAAATTATTGAAGCTATTCCTGACCGAAATCAGGGCAAAGTTACACTCCGTATCAAAGCCTACGACCAAAATAATAAACCAGTAATGGGTTTACAAAAAGATGATTTTAACTTAACAGTTTGTCCGCCCCAAGCAAACCCTCAAACAGGAAAATGTCAAACCTTAAATCAAGCAGATATTAATTGGAAAATTCCCCAAGCAGAAGAATTACCTCCTGCTTGGATAATTGTTTTATTAGACTTTAGTGGCAGTATGAAACAATTAGATAGTAGTGGGGAAAAAACTAAATTAGAAGGAGCGATCGCTGCGATTAGAAAATTCAATCAAGATTTAGCAAAAAGAAGTACAAATACTAAAATTTCTATCGTACCTTTTGGCAAGGGAGGTAAAAATTGTCCGGGAAATCAGGTAACGCCAAAAGAACTAGATAACTTTATTTTAGCAGGGGATAAAAAAGTTGAAGAAACCCTAAAAAAACTAGAAAATCAACTGGATAATCTCTGTGCAGCAACAGATATTTATGAACCTTTACGTCAGACAGTACAATTTTTTGGCAACCCCGAAGATACTCGTTTTAACCCACCCCCAGATGCTAATTTACCCCAACCAAGACGTTCGATAATTTTACTTTCTGACGGATATCATAGTATTTATGGTGATAGAGAAAATGAACCAGAATTAGAAGCTCAAGATTTTGAAAAACTTGTGTTTATGTTGAAAAGTTATCCTAATATAACGGTGCATACTTTAGGTTATGGTTTAACTCCTCAACAATTGCAAAAAAAATATGATTTAGAACAACCTCCCACTATTAGAGATATTAGTGTTAGAGGCGGAAAAAAAAGTAATAACTCTGAAGATTTAACTGAACTTGCTGCCGAAGAATTTGTTGACCAAAAACGGCTGCAAAAAATAGCAGAAGTTACCAGAGGGATTCCACAGTTTTCTGGTAATGCTGAGGATATTTCTAGAAGCTTAACTGAGTTTTTAGAAGCTTTATTTGATGAGTATGAAATTAATTATATTCAGCCGATAAATGCTGACCGTGGTTCCTTACATAATGCTCAGGTTAGTCTCAACTTATCTAATAATTCAATCAATTCAGAATTAGAGCCTTATGTATTTCCTTGGGTGTCGCGATCACTGCCTCGTCTGACCAGAATAATTATTTTTTTATTAGCTTTAGCGATGTTATTAGGAGCTGGTGTAATACCATTTTTAGTATGGGCAAAATCAATTAAACGAGAGTATCAATAAAAGGTCATTTCAGTTATCAGTTAATACTTAACAGTTGATAGTTAGCCTCTTCCGGAGGTGCTGCGCTAACAGTACCTCTGCAATAAGGAGGCTGGAAATTTGGAATATTCTCTTTTCTTTTGGTCGATTGGATATGGCGATGCTTCGGAGTGGCTCTGCACTCTTGGGGAAACTTTTCCCTCCGGGACGCTTTCCTTGCGGAATGCTGTCGCAAACAGGTTTAGCGAAGCTTTGCGGTAGCATTCCGCCATCCCACCCTCCGGGAAGTTTCACTTTTCATGTCGGCTACACCCTTCAGTTAGGTAAAGTTGTGCGACAGCAAAACGACCACTTTTTATTTCCTTACAGCGGTTTTCATTTCAGTAGACCACAGTAGGGACGTTCCATGGAACGTCCCTACAAGGTTTTGGTTGTGA
>JASJEE010000447.1 GCA_030064835.1 Microcoleaceae cyanobacterium MO_207.B10
ATTTTATATATTTACGAGAATACCTTATTGCCAGCTTTAGACAACGCATCTTTAGCTATCTGTAAAGCCAGTAAATTCATTGCCAAAATCTAGAATGAAATGACCCTGCAACCTATCGGCGGATTGCTATATATAATTGCCTAATTTATTTGTCAAAATAATTGCAGTTTTTTTCTATATATACTTTGCCGACAAATTAAGGTATAAAGCATCTCCATTGATGGATAAAAAAGAAAAAAAATCATTTTACCCAATTCTATTTATTGAGAAGAAGAAGTAATAGTTAATAATTAATTGTTAATTATTGAAAGTCTATTCTCTTTTGCCAATCACAATTGATTTCAAGGTGTAGTCCATGAATTATCCAGAAAAAAGCTGGTTTTCTATAGCTTTCGACTTAAAAAGTTCAGTAATTCCTAATATTTGGCTACGAGTATTAGTAATTATGCTATTTGCTCTTGGTGTGACTATTGCACATGGTAATAATTTACCAATGAATCAGCCAATTTTAGGAAGTATAATCCCTGGAATAGTGCTTGGTTTATTATTGGTTTTCAGAACTAATACAGCTTACGATCGCTATTGGGAAGGACGAAAACTAATCGGGCTAATTTCTCAAATTTCTCGTTCTCTGGCTAAAAATATGATGATTTTTATTCCAGAAAACAACAGTGAAGATTATCGTAAAAAAATCTATCACATTCAACTATTAATCGCCTTATTTATCAGTATCAAGTATCATCTTAGACAAGAAACAGTCAATGAAGAAATCAAAAAATTCATCTCTGAGATTCAATATTTAGAGTTAATTAATGTCAAAAATATGCCTTTGCAAATAATTAAGTGGTTAACAATATATTTTGATGAACTTCTTAAAAAGAAAACTATTAATGAATTAACCTTAATCACTTGGAATAAACAAATTGAAGAAATATTTATTTATTTTGGCGGTTGTGAACGGATTGCCTCTACTCCCATTCCTCAAGCTTACTCTATTCACTTAAAACATTTATTAGTAATATACTGCTTTGCAATTCCTTTTCAATGTGTCGCAGAATTAAGTTGGTGGACTATTCCTGTAACAGGCATTATTAGTTTTGCCTTATTAGGAGTAGAAGCTATCGGTCTAGAAATAGAAAATCCTTTCGGTTACGATTATAACGACTTGCCCTTAGATAAAATTGCCACAAAAATGATAGAAGATATTCAGGAAATAACCGACTCTGGTTCCTTTAATAACTCAGAATTATGGCAAGGTTGGGTGAGTTTGCAGCAAATGAGTTAGATTATTTCCATACTATCAAAGTTAATAATTATCTGCATAATTTTGGATAAAATATTGTAGCAATTAGTACAGAAATTATATCAAATATTTTAATGGAAATTAGAATATTTGAAGTTTTAGGTTTGAGAAAGCATTTATAAAGTAAATATTAAGGGAAAAATATTGCTATTTGGTGGATTACGGCGCACCTTAAATCACAAAAAATTATAGTCCTATGCTCGCCTAACTCACCCTACAAGGGCTTAATTTTTTGTTTATAAACGGTCTCTTAGCCTATGAGTTGACATACTCTCCGCGCCTAAAGGCGCGGAGATTCTCCTGAAAACAGGATTCTTGGTTCAATGAGTCCACTTAAATCAGACACCTTGCGATACCTAAGCCAGAGATGGTTCTCTTCCCAAGCGTTTACTCTATTTCAAGAGCCTGTTCCCGTATGCCCTACGGTACAGTTCAAACCTAAAAAAACTTTGGTTTTCTGGTACTCTGGTACTTGTTGCTTAGAGCTTTTCCATACACAAGCATTCCTGTGCAAAACCCCATAACTCTAGTTTTCAAGGTACTAACGCTACTGATTAAGTAGCTAGGTTTTTAGAGTGGTTGAATACCTTTCCACTTTTTCTAGCATAACACAAAGTCCCCCTAAAAGGGGGAGGCTTTAAACCCAGTTTTTCGGTAAAATATAAAGAATAGCTTCTATAGTCTATAATCAAGTTAATTTTGAATTAGATATTAGGAGTTGTAGTCAAATATTTATATTTAGAGGTTAGGGCATGACTAGTATCGTAAAATCTCCCCTGAACAAAGAACAAACTACTACTTGGTTAAGAGGACTAATGACCATTGCTTATGCAGATGGAGAACTTGATACTACAGAAAAAGATTTAATTGACCACTTTAGTCACGATGAGTTTGCTTCTACAATTGAAATCTCTGAACTAGAACCTATTCTTCCAGATGATTTAGCAAAGGTACTTGGTTCAGACCAAAATATAGCGGAAAACTTTATGAGAACCGCTGTAATGGTAGCCTTGGCAGATGGAATATATTCTGTAACTGAAGATGATATACTTCATAGATATTGTAATGCTCTGGGTCTCAAAGTTAAAGCTTTAGAAGCACTGCGCAAAAGTCTTGAAAAAGCTAAACAACAAGCAAGAGAAGATGATTTAGATAGTTGGATTGAAGAGACAGAACATTCAGAAGATTCACAACATTTTATAATTCCCCACGATCCACAACATCATCACACCATACTTGCTCCCATCAAAGACTGGCTTGATGGCTGGGATGTTCATGACCAAAAAGTGGCTCACATGGTGTGTAAAATGGTTCCTCCCCAATGTCCTTTTGAACGAGATATTGTGATTTTTGGTAAAAAAATAGCTCATATTCCAGCTCTGTGCAAACTTAACCCTTTATACGATCAGTTGGTTGGTTTGCGTTTCCGTGCTTTATCTTATCTAGCAGATGAATGTGAGGAAGATGTTTCTAAATATTGTTAGTTTTTAGGGAACAGGGAACGGGGAACAGGGAACAGTTAAAGATTAGGAGCTAAGTTAAGAGTGTCTAGTATTAATGATTTTAAAGATTTGAAAATTTGGCAAAAAGGGATGAATATTGCTGAAAAATGCTACTTCCTAACTAAACTTTTTCCCAAAGATGAGTTGTATGGTATGGTACAACAAATTAGAAGAAGTGCTGTATCTATTCCTGCTAATATAGCTGAAGGTTATGGACGAAGATATACAGGAGAATATGTAAGATTTTTAAACGTAGCTCAAGGTTCAATTAATGAATTAGAAACACATCTGATTTTGTCTGCGCGATTAGGGTTATGCGAGAAAAAAGAAATAGAAACCATTATTTCTCTACTCACAGAAGAAACTAAGATGATTATTACTCTGATTAAAAAACTTGAAAAATGACAAAAATCATTTCCCTACATCCCTACTCCCTAAATTAAAAATTATTTTTTCTATCCCCTTGTTGCCTAAATAAAATTCCACTACTCCCTGTTCCCTGTTCCCTGTTCCCTATTCCCTATTCCCTAATTATGCAATTTATTGACCAAGCAGAAATTCAAGTAGAAGCCGGTAAAGGTGGCGATGGTATGGTTGCCTTTCGCCGAGAAAAATATGTACCGGCCGGAGGGCCAGCAGGTGGAAATGGTGGTCGTGGAGGTTCAGTGATTTTAGTGGCAGTGGAAAATCTCCAAACTTTGTTGGATTTTAAATTTCAGCGTGTTTTTAAAGGGGAAAATGGTAAACGTGGCGGTCCAAAAAATATGACTGGTGCTTCAGGGAGCGATCGCTTAATTGAAGTGCCTCCTGGTACGATGGTTTATGATGCGGAAACTGAGGATTTATTGGGAGATTTGGTGAAACCGGGAGAAACTCTTTGTGTTGCTAAAGGTGGCAAAGGTGGGTTAGGAAATAAGCATTTTCTGAGTAATAGTAACCGCGCTCCTGAATATGCTTTGCCTGGTTTGGAAGGTGAAACGCGAATGTTGAGATTGGAGTTGAAGCTATTAGCTGAAGTGGGAATTATTGGTTTGCCAAATGCTGGAAAATCTACTTTAATTGCTGCTCTTTCTGCTGCTCGTCCGAAAATTGCTGATTATCCTTTTACTACTTTAGTTCCTAATTTAGGAGTTGTCAGAAAACCGACGGGAGATGGTACTGTTTTTGCCGATATTCCCGGTTTAATTGAAGGTGCTTCTACGGGTTTAGGTTTGGGGCATGAGTTTTTAAGGCATATTGAACGGACTAAATTATTGTTGCATTTGGTCGATATTACAGATATTAATCCGGTGGAGAATTATCAGACTATTCAAAATGAGTTAAAAGTTTATGGGCGAAATTTGGAAGATAAAAGGCAAATTTTAGCTTTGAATAAGGTTGATGCGGTTGATTTGGAGAGTGCAGAAATACAAGAGTTGGTAAGTAGGTTTAGGGAGATGAGTGGGGGAAAAGTTTTCCTGATTTCTGCTGTTGCGGGTATTGGTTTGGAGGAGTTGATGCAGGAGGTTTGGCAAGTTTTGGAAATGGAGTAGTAGACAAGATGCCTCTGATTACGGGCAAGATGCCTGCACTATAAGACATTCAATTTATCTCAACGTTGGCCCTTGACCCGCGCTCTCCATCCCCCCTAACCCCCCGCGTGAAAGGGGGGGAGCGTCGGGAGGATGTCAAGCCTTCTACATCATTAGCTGGAAATATGGTGTAAGATAATTAGTCCATCTAATACCATTTTCAAAAAATATTGCTACATTGGTTGGGTCTTGGGTGTTAGGTGGTAGGAATGAAAGAGAACAAGTGTAAATATTTCTATCCTTTGGTGTCCGGATTTTACTGTAACAATCTTTATTGAATTTGGTATTACCTCCCGCACCCTTCTCTGGGAGCGAAAGGAGGTAATTTTTTGTTTTGTTTTGCTTCTGTCAATTCAAGCTAAAAACTACATTTTTGCTACTTTTGTATTATTGCGTATAGGGAAATAGTAGATTATAGGTTTTAATTTTTGATTTTTAAATTTAGAATTAAATTTACTGTTTTGTGCCAGTCGAGATTTAAGGGTGGTTTGATGCGATCGCGAAAGGATGTTTAGAGCGGTTGTGTGAGTACCGCCGACGCGCTACAGAATTTACTCAACACCAGACCCAGATTAGATGATGTTGGCTTGACAAGGAAAACCCAACCTCTGTAATATTACATTTGTCTGATTTCTGTATTATTGCGTATAGGGAAATAGTAGATTATAGGTTTTAATTTTTGATTTTTAAATTTAGAATTAAATTTACTGTTTTGTGCCAGTCGAGATTTAA
>JASJEE010000090.1 GCA_030064835.1 Microcoleaceae cyanobacterium MO_207.B10
CTAGTAATTGCTATTGGTTTAGCTCCTGGCTTTGGTTCCAGCTTCTGGCTTCTCATTCTATGCTCTGATATTGGGTTTAGTTTTTCTGGAATATCAGGTTCAGAATAAAAAGCTGGAGGCAATGATTTGTCTATTATTTCCGTGTCTGAAAATTTATAGATAAAAACACTTTCATCCCTTTTTTTGCTTCTAGAATTGTCTGTAAAGTCTTTATAAGCTACAGGAATTGAGCCAGATTTTAATCTTCTATTAACTGCCGACAATCCCCCAGGCAATATTTCATCTGCCCTCAGTTCTCTTATTGGCACTCCGGGGCAATTATCAGATGTTGGTTTTCTAGTAAAATTTCTCCCACATACTTTGCAAGTTTTTTTCCTTTTATCATAATCGTGATATTTAAACATAAAAAAAAAGCTCATCTCAATAAAACACCGCAGGCAAGCTTCATAAGTTTGTCTTAATTTCATCATACCAGTAACTAGCAGCTTGCCAAGCTTTACTCTTGCCACTTTTCTTGCATCCAAAAATAGCGTTTATTGTTTGCTCTTTGTTGATACCTGCTCGAATGAAAGCTACAATTGCACCTCGGACACCGTTGGATATTTTACTGCTTTTAGGGTCTGGTTTTACTCAATTATCAGGCAAGAGTGAAGATGGTGAGGGGTTGGCTTTGTTATTAGACAGAAGCTCCCCTAAGTGGTAGTGGGGTGGTGAGGGGTCGGCGGAGTCATCACCTTGGCTGGTGAGAATCTCACTACTGCTATCTGTAGCTCTTACATCAGGAAGACTGTTAAGCAATAGCGGTTTTTTACCTGACAAAACTGCAATACTATCTCCTACTAGTATTGGATATTCTTGTGAATTAACCCATCTTTTTATGTCGCTATTATCAAGTTTTTTAGCCCATTCTTTTGCGAACTCACCAAGCCTGATAAATCGAAAACACTTCTTGATTGCACCTTTACCTTTGATGCCTAAATCACCTACCAAATCTGACTGAATTAACAGAATTAGTCTTAACTTAACTTTCCTAGCTTCTCTAATCAAACTATTCATCATAGAAGTGATTTCCGGGACTGTCTCAACTATCGTGTTGTACTCATCTATGACGATATTTACCATTGGATAATCTTCTATTCCTTGCCTATATAATTTATAGCGACTATCCATTTCTCGGTGCATTAACTTAACTGCCTTGACGCAGGTTAAACTGGGGTATTCGTCTCTTAGTAACTCACTAAAGTCTGCATCTCTCCTGAGTAAGTCGTAGGACTCATCAGTATATTTTCGTCCTCCACAGAAACAGGGGAATCCTTGAAAGTCTCCTGGTTTTTTGTGTGGATTAATGACTATCGTCTTGCCTTCCAAGATATGACAAATAGATTCGGCGGTGTAGCTTTTCCCATCTCCAGTTCCTCCTACTATGAATAAATGGGGGTATTTTTCGGGATGGGTGTTGAATAGCTGCCAATCAAAAGGTTTTAATTGGTTTTGTAGGGGTTGTGCAAGCGCGTTAGTTGTGCTTGGTTGTAACAAAGGAATCACTGCTGCTGACTTGAGACTTTCTCTGAACTTAGTTTGGCTTTCTGCTTCAACAATATCTCTATAAATTGTAAGTTTTTTATTGATTTTACTAAGGCGATAGGAACAAATAAACAGCCCACAACTTCCTAAATAAATTAATGCTTTAGCGTGTCGATTTGTGTAGAGTTGTTTTTGAGGTATTTTGGTTAGGTTTATCGGCAAACCTGTTCTTACTTGAACCGCAGCAAGTATAGCTATGCTTACTCCAGTTATTCGACATACCCACTCTGTTAGTTGCAATTTTAGTCTAAGATTTTCTATGAACATATTGACTATTTGTGGATAAAGAAATAAAAGGCTAGGTGGTTCCCTAACCTTTTTTTTATTCGTGATTTAAGCAATCCAAAATAGCAGGATTGTTAGTAACAAAGTTGTACCAAATAGCAAGCTTTGAGAATAGAATTGTTTGACTGGCTGTGGTAAAAATGCTAGAAAAACTATAGAGATTGAACAGGCTATCAGGAGGGGGAAATACAGAAAGACTGAAACAATGTAATGGTCTTCTGCTAATATGATAGCTGTGGATAATCCTAGTATTGTCAAGGCTATTAGGTCAAAATGGATGAGTTTTTCTAGGGTGTTGATTAAGCGTTTTAGTAGTATCTGCATCCTAGTAGATCAACCAAGACCAAAAGCCTTGACTTTCCATCACTTCTTGCTTTGCCTTTTCGTAAGACATTTTAGCTTTTGCTGTTTTTAGCTCTGTTTGTAATTGTCGCTCTTGATTAGGTGTAATATTGTCTTTGTCTGCTAGCAACCGCTCACACCGACGAGCAGTTTCACAGGGGTTTTCTAAGAAGCTCATTAATTTTGTTCTCCTGGTTATTTGTGTTGGTTTAATCTCGTTTTCTTTGCCCTATTTGTGTAGACTGTTCCTCGTTTTCTTCTACTATTAATCGGAAGTTCTCAGAGGTGGTTTGGTCTATTTTGTAGGCTATCCCTATGATTAGAATTGAGAGGGCTATTATTAGTTTCATCTTGCTAATAATTCCATTGCAAAAATGTCATCTTGTGGAGGATTGCACCAAGCCGTAGTAATTGCCTCCCATAGTTGCTTGATTTTTCTGCCTATTTTGTAACCTATTGAGAAGGCAATTACTGATAGTCTCATGGTGTAGATTTACCTCTTATTTTTCCAAGCTATTGGCTAAGGACTGAATAACGGATATAGCGTTTTTTTCATCTGCTAAGTCAGTCCAGGTTTCAATGAAATCACTCTGAATACCCTCATCACGCTCTCCATCAGCTTGCTGTAGGGTGGCAATCACGTGCAAGATATACAGTTTGTCATATTGACTCAATAGAGGGAATAACTCGTTTAATCTGTCGATTTCAATTTCGTCATTTATATTCCCGCGCACGCCAAGAAAGGAATTAGCGTGTGCGAAGTAAGAAAACAGAGCCTCAGAACAGGAAGACACGTCATCGATCCTGATAGTGCTATTTCCGATGTATTCGATAAGAGGGCTATTAGACGCTTTTATCTGTTCCTCTAGCAAAGGAATTTCCTTGCTAAAAACTAAAGTAAAACGAGGAGCGGAAGGCACATGAGAGTAAGAGAGACTCACTAGGGAGTCTACGTTTACGTGGATTATATGGTCAGTCCTGCCACGTTCAGACAAAAACCTGAAGGTGAAGAAAGTCTTATTTAACATATTTGAAATAGATACTTCCCACTTTTCACTCTCTACTGAGTATTCTTTGTCGTCATCTATTTCTTGTTTTGCCATAACATTACAATCCTGTCATTAATGTGATATGTTCTGCTTGCTTTCTAGATTGCTTTCTCTCCAGTTCGTTGAGTCGTTTTTCTAGCTTCAAGACTCTTCTGAACAGGGCAACAATGAGAATTTTTGTTGATACTTTTCCACGTCGATTGTGGGGGTTTTTCCCAACAGTTCAGAAAAGGGGTCAAAAGCTCCGATAATCTCACTCACATCAAAGTCTACCGCTGCATCATCTATGGCTTTTAGTTCGTCGTAAATGCCCTCAGCTCGCTGCAATTCCCCCATAATTAAACCATCAACAAAACCTTGATTCCTGGCTGAATTATAAACCTGAGACTCTCCTAGACCGGACTCGTAAGCTGCTGTTGCTGTTTTAACTTGACTAGCTCTTTTAGCCTTAGCTACTATGCCAGCCCGACTGTTAGTTGTTTGCTGTAGTTTGCTGATTGCTGAAGTCTTAGGTTTTGGCTTTGACTTTTGATGTTTTTGGGTTGTTTGTTGGCTAGAATTAGTGTTAGTTTGCTCAGTCTGTTTTTCCTGAGAAGCCGACCTGCTATTTAGGCTATTTAAATCCTGCAAATCCATTGATTTTGTAACTCCTTAAATTCTTTTTCTAGGTCTACGCCAAGACTAGCGATTATTACCTGGGGGGTGTGTTTTTTGAGCAAGTCTGAGTAAAGTTTTCTCCCAAATACTCCGGCTTTACCTCTGCTTAAAAACAATCTCAACGCCAAGAGCTTCTTAACCTCCCCCCAGGTGAAATGAGAGTAGTCTAAGTTGAGGATTTTTCGGTCTTTGATAAAAGTATTTGAGTGCTTAATTCCTAACATCTGCTTGACAGTTCTTTTAGGAATTCCAACTTCTTTGTGGCTAATTACCTCCGGTTTTATTGTATTCATCTGGTGAAGGGTTTTACTTTAATATCCTGCATCCCATGAATACTAATATCGCAGACTTGAAGGCTACCGTCACTATTCATTGAACTTTTTAATCTAGTCAGGCACTTTGACACAAAAAAAGCCTGCTAATCACTGATGTAGCAAGCCTCTTTGATTCGATAGAAGGAAGATTTTACAACAGGAACTTCATCCCGTGAATGCTATTTCCTTTGACAAACTCCAAGTTCTGTGAGAGCAAATAGCAAAATTTCTTAACGACTGGCTTTGGCGATCGCTTCTTATACTTCCAGTTATCAATGGTATAAGGGCTGACTCCTAAGATATCTGCCAAGTCATCGGGACTTAGACTATAGGGAGGTAGAAGCAATGAATTTGGATGTAGTTCGGGTATAGGTGTCATAATGGTTTTACAAATGTGGTGAGATTTTTTTATGCCCTAGCTGTAACTAGGGCATTTTTTTGTCTTAATCTATCTCTCAAATTTCCACAGGTTCAGGCGACCTTTTGCCGGAACAGGAATGTCTAACAACCTGGGGGACGCTATTTCCCAGTGATACTGGTTAGGCATCGCCCACGGACTTTGGCCTTGAGATGAAATATTTACCAGGTTGACAGAACCTAGTATCTTTCCTGTCTCAACATCTTTCTGTGACGGCACTTCGATATCAAACTGTTCTTCTATCCATGTTTTAGCGCCTTTGTCGTAAGACTGAGAAGCATGGATATACAAAAGCCCCCTATACTTAGTGAGCCAAGCTCTGTTCTCTATATCCTTGCCTGCGTGGAATATAGCCCATGCCCAAGGCTGTCTCAGACTGAGACAAACTTGCCCTACTACCTCCACCGCCCCAGTTCTTTTTTTTCTCCAGCGACGCGTGTCAGCATCCCAACAATAACCAGCTCTCTCTACATGGTGATAAAGCTCCGCAGTAGTACAGTGGTATTGCTTAGGGAGTAAAGCCAAGGCTAGGCAATACTTTCGGGATTTGAAAGAACCTAAGTGCGTTCCCCTCTTGATATCGTGAGCAATGTCTTTGATGCCTTTGATTTTACTCATCGACCTGACCCTCGTCTGCTAACGCCTTGGATACTTCTTCTAGAGCTTTTGCTTTGGCTAATTTCTCTAAATCCATATCCTCCCATCCTTCTACTGGAATCAGTGGAACAGGGAGACCATTCATTTTTTTTAGCTGTACCAGTCTTTCTCGAAAGTCTTCAGCATCTCTCAAATAAAATGCTTTGTTGTAACTGTGACTTTTGATCGCAGTCTTGGTATCAACAATTTTCTCCTTAGCGTCAGCAATTCTGTCTTCCTGCTCGGCTAAAAGTCTTTGATAGGCTACTCTCTCTCTCCTTAACTGCTTTTCGTACCTTTCCAGCCTTTTTGTGTCGGAATCGACCATATACTCGTACCAAGCTACGTACTCGATAGAATCTACTAAACTCTTAGCGAGAGTGTAAACCTGTTCTTCTGTAAGGTCTGAGAGTTTTTTTTCAGCAACTGCAACCCTTCCTTCGAGCGTTCCGGTGGGCGTGAGGGCGTTTCCACCAGAGACAAGCTCCCGTTCCCCAGGCTGTCCAGAAGTTTGTTCTTTGTCATATTTAACCTTGAGGCTATCTCGTTCAAGCCCTGGTTCCCCTTCCGAGTAATCCTTATCGACAGGTTCACTAAGTCTTCTTTTCCGCTGACTCTTTGCGGTTTTTTCATCTTTTTTGTCCATAAATCTTATCTACATAGAGACTACATTAAAGTGAAGCTACTTATAACTATAACAACGTCGCTAAATATTGACAAGCTAAAATAACGTCGCTATTATAAAGGAGTCAATGAACATTAGATGATTAACCAGTCAACCAAAGCCATGTGGTAATTTGGATCTCAGGGGAACGTCATCTACTGAATTGGCCAGATTGTAGTGCATTACATTTAAAGACAATGGTCCAAACAGTAACAATCAACTTAGAAATATTTGCTGAAAAAAGCACACGACTCAAGGCCCAAAATGAAGCCTTAGAGATAGAGATTGAAAGACTTAAACTCCAGTTTCAGCAGAACGCCGGAGAACTGGCGGGTTTAGCCGAAAGGGAGCAAAAAGCAGCTCATCATGTCCAGGCCCTCAAAGAGATTATCGGAGATGAGGGTGAAATGGACCTAATTTGTCAAAGCTTAAAAAAAACTGATTCTCGGCCCCAAGAAACAATGGAGAAAGAATCAGAAAAAAACAAAAACGTTGAGAACAATTTAGCATCAGAGACGGAAGTCGTCTATACCTCCGACCCGGAGGCCGAGGGGGTAGTTACACCCACTGAACCTAAAATCCGTTGGAGCAAAATAACGGACAAGAGTTTTGTTGCAGAGTTGGAATCAGATAAGGCTCCTGATATTTATGAGGAGGGATATGAAGTCTACTTCTTAGAAAAGGGAGACCGTGCTGAAGGCAACGTGCTGCTCGTGAACCACGGAGTAGGGCGATATTTTTATGGTACCTACTCTGGGAATCTTGACCGTCAACATGAGGATGAGGTAGCGGATTTCCTAAAGCTAGGTGAACTACAGACACCTGTTGACACACTTTTCAGCAAAGCTCAATTAGAACAGTTTTCAGAGAGCGCTGAACTATTTGAAGAATATTTAGACGCTGTGGGAGACAAATTAGAGCTTGTCACGATGGGCACGAGGATGCCTAATTCGGATGGCTCTATGGTTAGGAAGGTGCGCTTCTGGTCTGGAGTCGTAGCAAACGAAGCAATTTATGAAGCCAAGCTAGTTTTTGATGGAGAGACTTACTTAGTAACAGTACCTTACGGTGAGAATGAGCAAATTGATTTCTTGTTAGACATTCCTGTTAATTTGAATATGAATCCAGAAGAATTTAGACGTGCAGTGAAATCCGCGATGGAATCTTTAACTAGAGAAAAGGAAGTAGATAGTCCTGTTATTCCCGCTGCTCGCTGGTTTCGGATAACAGATGAAGATTTTGTTGACGAACTAGTAGCGGAGGCAATGAAGCCTGACTACGAGTATCAAGGCTATGCGATTCATTCCCTAAATATCAAAGAAAAAGGCGATCGTCATCTCTTATTGGTGAACAGAGAGAAAGAAAGCTATTTTTACTGCCGACACAGCGGGGGGAATCCAGACTGGGATGACAGGAAAGAGGTTAAAGCTTTCCTCGAATCCGTGGAAGCACACCCGCCTGTAGAAATTCTTTTCAGCGACCAACAGGTAGCGATTTTTGAACGGGATTCCGAGCTGTTCCACTACTACTTACGAGCAGTAGGGAAAGAGATGGGTTTGACGTTAGCCTGCGTGAGGTTTAATCAGTGGATTGCTCAGGGGTACGATATTAACTCTGGGAAGTTGTCAGATTTTGGGCAGTTCAAGCCCGATGAGATTTTAGAATTCCTAGACGGAAATAAGGCAAAATATCTCACCCCGAAAAGAGGGTATGACGCTTTTCTACCTATAAATCCCAACGACCCTGATTACTGGCAAAAAGTCAGAGATGATAAATTTCAGCCGATTCGGATTACGGAGGGAGCAAAGAAAGCGATCGCCTCAACTATTGCCGGGGTTCCTACTATTGGACTCTGTGGGGTCGATATGGGATGCGTCAAAGGTAGAGTTGAGTTAGTTTCAAACCTTAAGCCATTTATCGATGCTGCCAGACCTATTGAAATAGCTTTTGATGCCGATATAGTCCGAAAACCCGGAGTAGCAGATGCTATGAGGGCTTTTATCAAGGCTCTAAAAAGAGCTGGTGGAAAGGAAATGTTGGTCAGACTCTGGGATGAGAAGTTCGGGAAGGGGATAGACGACGTAATAGCAGCCGGACATGATTTTGAAGCTGTTTCTCAAACGATGGACCCCATCAGATGGTTGGAGATGTATTTCATCAGCAAGAAGGAAGTCCAGAAGGACAAAAAAGAAGCTAGGATACCGTTATCTCAAAATGACTTTGCTCGCGAGTGTTGCGAGTTATATAAGGATTGGAAGTACGACAGTCGATACCTAGAATGGCTAAAGTACGAAAATGGAAAATGGTCAGCCAAGTTGGGAGAGATGGAGTTACGGAAGGCTATTTATTTAGAGGCTGACAATCGGGGATGGGTTTTCCCTCATTCATATATCAAGGGAGTCGTTGAGTCAATGGCGATGAAAGAGTCTGTCAGATTCAAGGAACCCGACCCAAACCTACTCCCTATGAGAAATGGTGTGTTGGATTTGACTACTAAAAAATTACTACCTCACGACCCAAGTTACCATTTCAAGTGGCAATTACCTTACGATTATCAACCACAGTTAACTTGCACTCCGGTAGTGGAATGGCTAAAAGAATCATTGAGAGGGCATTTAGACCAGGTACAGTTGGTTCGCTGTTACTTGGCAGCAATAATTAGAGGGAAAAGGCGACTACAGAGGTTTCTAGAAGTCAACGGGGCTCCGGGAACGGGAAAGTCGGTTTTGATGTCGTTAGCGATCGCGCTGATTGGTGTAGAAAATGTACATCGTTCAAGCCTTCCCCTCTGGGAAAAGAGTCAATTTGAAACAGCGTGTAGTCGAGACAAAAGACTGATTTGTTTTGCCGACGAGGACAAGTACACGGGCTCTGCCGGGAATTTTAAAAATTTAACAGGAACGGACCCGCTTAGGTTTGAGAGAAAATGGGCTAATCCAGAAGAAATTTTTTATCCGTCGGCGATGGTCCTGATGACTGCTAACGAGAGAATGCAGTTTGCGGATAAGACAGGAGCTATAGGCCGCAGGAGGATAGGAATTAGATTTGACAACGTTATTTCTCCATCAAAACAGAAAAACCTGCTGGAGTGGGACCCCTTGCAAGAGAAGTTTTTGGGGGTTTTTGCTAATTATTTGCCTGGTGTCCTTAATTGGGTATTAGGAGTTTCTGAGGAGGAAATATTCAACTACGTCAAGAGAACAGAGGAGTTTGTGACGTCTCTTCGATGGGAGAGAGTAGAAACGCTCGTTCAAACGAATAATATAGCTGATTGGGTTAACGAGAAGTTGATATACAGGAGTGACATAGCTACACAAGTTGGGGTAGCGGTTCCGAGTCCCTCCAGAGGGCCGGGGGACCCTATTTTTCAAAATGCCAAAGAATGGCTGTACGCAAATTACTGCGAGTTCTGCAAGGCGAATGGAGTAGAAGTTTTTAGCCTAAAAAGATGGAAAGAATTACTACTTGGACTACTGAATTATCAGCTAAGTATCCCTGATATATCTGCAATCAGGGATACCTACGGTAGTAAAATCAAAGGAATCAGGTTAAGGCAAGCTTCGGACAGCGATCGCCCGTTCCTGGAAGAAATTCTTTTGCCACCACCTCCAGACGATTCCCCGCCATCACCACCAGATGACTCACCACCTCCAGACGATTCCCCGCCATCACCACCAGATGACTCACCACCTCCAGACGATTCCCCGCCATCACCACCAAATGACTCACCCTCACCATCAGATATAGAGTCAGCAGGGCGGTATGGTTGCGACATTTCCGGAGCTACGGGGGACATGGCTAATATTATAGACATTATGATTGGATGTTTCTTAGATGCGGGACCAGAGCCCTATTTAGATAATCCTGACCTTTGGGACCCCAAGTTTAGGGACGCTTGTAAGTGGCTGATTAATTCCGGATGCTCTGGTGGAAAGGAGTTGGTTCAGAGAATCAAAGAAGCAAAAGAAAAGATTCAGTTGACTGAAGAAATTTATCCGATCTACGAGGATGGAACTGCGGTAGAAGCGGTTCGGATATATCCATTTGATTACAACAAAAAAACTCACAGAGATGAGGTTTTTTACCGAATGCTTTGGGTTAAGGATACAGGATGGGTTCAGGGGATGGGATGTGAGAATAGACAGCTAAAGATAAGCTACCCAAATAACCGCTTCGATTTTTATGACCATAGGATTGATGCAAATAAAACCAAAGACTACTTTCTAATAGACAGGAATGGTATATCGAAAAAGATAGACTATTCCAAGGTAGGCAGAAGGAAGGTCTACGTTAAACAGGAATCAGATTCATTTTGTGCAATGTATCCTTTCTGATGTTGGCTATCTTTCGTTGGGCTTTGTTCCAGTTGCTAGATAACTTAGTTTTATACCTGGGAGCGGTATTGCAGTCGGGATAGTTTAGCCTCAAGCTTTTTGCATATATTTAGCACCAATAAATACCTCACCAGTTGAGAGTGTAGCCAGAGATTTTACACCTAAATCTACACCTACTACATCTACTGAGAAATCAGTAATTTTATATTCTGTTTCTCACAGCGAAACTGACAAACCATCTATCAGCTTTTTTAGTTATAGTTACAGATTTAGGAGATACATTATCTGGCAGTATTTCCTATGTTTTAATCCCACCAATTCGTGGTAATTTTATCTGATTAAAACCTACCGATATTGAACCATCTCAAGTGTTTGCTCCGCATTCCGCACTCAAGCTATCGTCACTACCCTTTTTCTTGAATTTAGGCACTGCCGACACTTTGGTAAAGCAGCGTTTCCAGGCAACGGATAAATATCTCAAAGCATATTGAGGTGCACATTTAGAAACCTCGTAGTACCAGCAGTTTTTCGGTTTAACCATTGCTACCAAAAGTTTATGCAGGTCAATTGCCGTCGGGAATTTGATTTTGCTGCCTGGGTGAAGTAGGTTATACTGTAATACATTTTTGGTTAGCCACAATCCCCAATTGTAAGCATGACGAGCCACACCCGCGTGTTTGGCCAGCAAGGTTTTTTGTTGATTTGTGGGGTGTAGTTCGGTTTTGAACCCAAGTAACATAAATTGTAGATTATCATCGAATAGCTTTGCCTAGTTTAAATAACCAAGCTTTAGATAAAATTAGTATAGCGTTTCTCAAGCTCATAAGGTAGACTTGATCTTTCTATTTCTAGCTCCGGTGTTCCCCCTTTCCTCAAACAAATGAATGAGTCTACCTCACGCTTTTTGGGAATTATTTTACTATAGATTGAATTAAAAGTAATTTAAAAACAAAGTATAAATGGATACTAAAGAACAACCTATTCATCATCAGTGGAAAAATAGTATTGCTTTCCGCTATCTAGGAATTACAAGTATCATATTAGTCAGTGTCAATTTATTCTTTGAAGTTGGACAAATTTGGCACAACTTCAGATGGCAGTTGACCAAACTAGAAAAAAAGGCTGAAAATGAAGTCCAATTTTTGACTAGTCTGAGTCAAGAGGCAATTCCTAAGTCAGATTTTCTGACGCTGGAAATGCTGATGAGACAAACAACTCTGGACTCAGATATTATTTACAGTGTGATAGTTGACCCAAAAGGTGTTTCTCTAACAGGCTATATTGCTCAAAAAGATTTTCCTATTACCAACTCTACTAATAAAAATAATCTTCATCAAAATAATCTTAATAAAAAGAATATTCTGGCAATTATTAATGAACTAAAACAAGAATCAGGTATTAGAGAGGCAAGCGCCCCAATTATTAGTAATGGCAAAGAGCTAGGTGTAGTTCGAGTGGGATATTCGAGCAATAATATTCAACAGGAACTACTCAAAAGTTCTATTAATATTTTGGTATTTTCCATAGTAGTAAATGCTATCCTGATAGTTTTAATTATTCTTTTGTTTAAACGAAAAGTTAGTATTCCAATCGAAAAATTAGCTGAATTAGCTCAAGCATTTGCCAATGGAGAATTTTACAAACGTACTGATATTAAACATAATAATGAAATTGGAATTCTGCATTCGGCTTTTAATAATATGGCTGACCAAATGCAACAGCATTTGCTTGGTTTACAACAGCAAGTAGTAGAAAAACAACAAGTAGAAATTGCACTACGGGATAGTCAAAAAAAATATCGTTCGGTAGTTGATACTCTGAAGGAAATAATTTTCCAAACGGATGCTACTGGTAAATGGACATTTCTCAATGCAGCTTGGGAAGAGATTACTGGTTTTACGGTGGCAGAAAGTTTAGGAAAGCCGTTTTCGGATTTTCTACATCCAGATGATCGGCCAATGGCCTTAAAAACACTTCAGAGTTTTGTCGATTGTCAAAATTATCAGAATCAAAAATGTGAACTTCGTTACCTGAAGAAAAATGGTGAGTTTTGCTGGATGGCAGCATTGGTTCAAACTAATTATCACAAAGACGGTAATTTTGCTGGTACATCTGGCACTCTCAACGACATTACTCAACGCAGAGAAACTGAAGAAGCATTAAAAATTAGTCAATTTTCTTTAGAAAGAGCCGCAGATGAAGTTTTCTTGATAGAACCTGATGGCAGATTTATATACGTTAACCAAGCAGCTTGTATTAGCCTTGGTTATTCAAAGACAGAACTTCTGAAAATGAGCGTCTGGGATATTGATGTCATCTATTCATCGGAGCAAAAGTGGAGGCAACATTGGCAGGAACTTAAAAAAATCGTTTTTATGCGATTTGACAGCACTCAAAAGACTAAGGATGGCAAGATTTTTCCAGTTAATGTTAGTGCAAATTATCTGGAATTTAACGGCAAAGAATATAATGCTGCCTTCGTTCGGGATATCAGCGAGGCTAAACAAATAGAGAAAGAAATTAGATCGCAAGAAGTTGCTATTCGTTCTCTATATAGGGTGGCTTCAGCTCCAAATCTTAACTTTCAGCAACGAATGCAAGGTCTTATGGCAATGGGAAGACGACGTTTCGATTTAGATATGGGTTTCCTCGGCGATCTGAGGAATAATAGCTACAAAGTCGTTGCTGTGCAAATGTCTCCCAATGTCAATTTACCAGTAAAAGCAGGAGATGAGTTTGATATAGAAGATACTTTCTGTGTCACAAGCTTTCGTACTGGAAAAGTAGTGTCTTTTGAAGCAGCTAGTGAATTACAATGGTGTTTCAATCGTTCCCATAAAGCTTTTGGTATGGAGACATATATTGGTGCGCCAGTAACAGTGGGGAAAGAGCCTTATGGTGTACTATGTTTTACTAGTTTTAATCGGCGCACGAAGCTATTTAATGATAGCGATAGCCAAATTTTAAAATTGATGGCTCAGTGGGTTGGTAATGAAATTGAACGCCAGGAAGTTAATAATGCTTTAGAAACACAAATTCAGCGGGGAGCGTTGTTGAGGCAAATTACCCAAGAAATTCGCCAGAGTTTAGATGCTCAGACTATATTTCAAACTACTGTAAATCAAGTCGGTCTTGCTTTTAAAGCCAATCGTTGTCTGATTCATAGCTATATTAAAGCTCCTATTCCAGAAATACCTTTTGTTGCTGAGTATTTGGAAGCAGGACAAATATCAATGATAAATCAGAAGATTCCGGTTCGGGGTAATCCCTATGCTGAGAAGGTATTATTACAAGATAGAGCTATCTCTACTCCTAATGTTTATAGCGAGCCATTGTTGGCAGGGTTAGCAGAGGTATGTCGTCAGAGTAATCTTAAATCTATGTTGGTGGTGCGGACATCTGATCAAGGTCAAGCTAATGGTATTATCGCATTAAATCAGTGTGAGTATCACCGTAAATGGACAGCAGCAGAAATAGAGTTATTTGAAGCTATAGCTGAACAAGTGGGAATTGCTATTGCTCAAGCTAAACTACTGGAGCAAGAAGTTAAGCAAGGAGAAAAGTTAACCCGGAAAAATGTTGCCTTGAAAAAAGCTACAATAGCTGCAGAGTCAGCAGCGATCGCCAAAAGTAACTTTATCTCTACGATGAGTCACGAAATTCGGACTCCGATGAATGCTGTTATTGGTATGGCTGGTGTACTCTTAGATACGGAGTTGCGGCCAGAGCAAAGAGACTATGTAGAAACTATTCGTACCAGTGGGGATAGTTTACTTGGTATTATTAATAATATCCTCGACTTCTCAAAAATTGATGCTAATAAGTTGGAGCTAGAGGAACAACCTTTTGATTTACAACAATGTATTGAGGAAGCTTTTAGTCTATTTGCTTCTATCGCACAGGAAAAGCATTTGGAGTTATCTTATATAGTTTCACCAGAGATACCGAAAACAATCGTTAGTGATGTTGGCCGTCTACGACAAATTTTAGTAAATTTGCTCAGTAATGGGATTAAATTTACTGATAGCGGAGAAATAACAGTAAGGGTGGAACTATCAAATACTCATGAGCTTCGTCATAATAGCCTTTACGAAATTATGTTTGCCGTGGAAGATACTGGCATTGGTATTCCTGCTAATGCAATAGACCGCTTGTTTAAGTCTTTTAGCCAGGTTGACTCTTCCATCAGTCGCAAATATGGAGGCTCAGGGCTAGGTTTAGCAATTTGCCAACGTTTGGCTAAGTTAATGGGGGGTAAAATGTGGGTTGAGAGTGAGTTAGGGAAAGGTTCAACTTTTTATTTTACTATAGTAGCCACATCTGCACCTAGTTGCCTGATCGCTAATGAAGAAGCACAGGAATATTTGGTAGAAAAACGCATACTGATTGTAGATGATAATGGTAGTATCCGAGAAATGATAACTGCTACAGGAAAGTCTTGGGGTATGTTAACTAAGGCAGTAGCCTCAGCTAATGAAGCCCTTGATCTGATGAATCAAGGGATACAATTTGATGTGGCAATTTTGGATATGAAAATGCCAGAGATGGATGGCTTCACTTTAGCTAGGAATATCCGCAAATATCCATCTTATCAGAATTTACCTTTGATCATGTTAGGTCTGTTATATCAGCCAAACCTGCTGGCAAAAAGTCAAGGTCTCAATTTGGCTGCTGTAGTCAACAAACCAATTAAACTTTCTTTACTTTACAATGTTTTAATTGATATTTTTGCCGGAAAAAAAGTTCCTGTGGAAGTATTAGCAACTGAACCAAAAGTTGACGAAATCTATACAAATAAACCTCTGCGGATATTATTGGCAGAGGATAATACAGTTAATCAAAAGGTTGCCTTGCTACAACTAGAGAAGTTAGGATATCGTGCGGATGTGGTAGCTAATGGGATAGAGGTGTTAGATGCTTTGCAACGTCAGCCCTATGATGTGGTGTTAATGGATATGCAAATGCCAGAGATGGATGGGTTGGAAGCTACTCGTCTGCTCCGTTATGAATTGTCTGATGAGTTACGTCCGCGGATTATTGCTCTTACAGCTAATGCTTTTTTAGAAGACCGTAATCTATGTTTTGAGGCTGGTATGGATGATTTTATTACTAAGCCGATTAAAGTTAAAGAATTGGCAGAAGTATTACAAAAAGCCACAAGAATTAATACGGATATCTCAGTCTGGCAAAATAATAATAACAATGATCAAAACTTAAGTAATAATGTTGACAAGAGTTTAGAACTGCAAATAAAACCAATGTTAGATTTTTCTTTTTTAGAGTCTATTAAGAATATTGGAGGTGAGGAACTTCTGAATGAAATTATTGAGGAATATATCAGTTCTTCGCCGGATAGGTTAAAGGCTATTCGAGATGCGATTGCCACTGATGATCCGAAGGAACTACGAATGTTAGCTCATAATCTGCGTTCTAGTAGTGGTAATCTGGGGGGTGTTAGTCTAGGAAAAATATGTAATCAGTTGGAAAATTTGGGACGTAGCGGTACGACTGCTGGAGCTGCTGAACTTTTTCCTTTACTACAAATTGAATATGAGGGTTTTATACAGGAGTTGATTAATTTTCAATAATGTGAAAAAATGGCATGGCAAAAGTTGCAAGTAGATATAGAACCCATTTGGGGTCTCTTGAACAATAGATGATGTGATGGGGTGCAGGGGGTGCTAGGGTGATGCGGTGATGGGCTATATGGGAATATTTTTCTATCTTTTGGTTGTATTTCCTGACTCCGTGCTTCAAAAATTTAGTCTCAGTCAAAGATACACTTAGGGGTTCTATAGACGCGGTAACGCGGCGTGTCGGAGGTCTGGGAAGTGTAGGAATTGTAGGATGGATATTTGGTCTGTATTTTTCTTTGAACCCTTTTCCCATATTCCTTTTCTCTATCTTCCGAGTGTTGTCCAAAAAACGGACATCGTGGAAAAAGATACACTTAGGGGTTCTATAGAAAATGGAAATATTTCTACTACTGCTGCTAATGATTTTGTCAATAATTAATTATTAATTATTAATAATTAATTATTACCTCTCTTGGAAAAGAATAAGATTAACTAAAAGTAAATTTTTTTCCTATTTTCTCTTAGAAGGGGGAGGCTTTAGACCAAAATTTTTGGGTAGGGAATAAATCTTACAGCGGTTTTCATTTCCCATCCCCCCAATTTTCCCACACTTCCGACAGTTCCCACAGTTCCCACACCCCCAACTATATAGTAAGTATTCAACCGGATTTAATATGACTCCTATCATCCACAAAAAGACTTTTTCAGCAAACCCTACTTATTCAATTAAATCTGAAGGTGTATTGCAGTTAAGCAACATTTCAGATTCTTGGATATTAATAGATAAAGGTTGTACTCGAATCTGATTTAGTAAGTTTTGAAAAGAGCGATTTCCTTGGTCAATATATTTTTGTAACTCAACTTTTATCTGTTGCCGATAGAAACCACATAATGGTTCCCAACCTTGAGATTGTTTGGGAATTAATGCTAAATTTTCTGGGGAAATTTGGTTTAATTGAATTTTCCAATTTTGAATAATATCTGATTTTAACTGAGGTAAATCACATCCTAATAATAAAATCCAATCACTATTAATTTGAGCTAATCCCTGAGCAAAACCAATTAATGGCCCCTGAGAATTTAACTCTGTTAACCATTGACATTCTGTAGGTAAAATAGACTGATATTTTTCCGGCCAGGGAGTAATAATATAAACTTTTTCTGTACATTTAGCAGCTACTTGATAAACCCTTTTTAGCATAGGTATACCTTGCCACATAATTAAGGCTTTATCTTCACCCATACGAGAACTTTTACCACCTGCAAGTATGAGGGATACTAGATGATTTTTGGTGGGGGAAATATTCATAAAAAGTTGAAATAAACTGTTATATTATGTCCGGTTCAATAGTTAATAGTTATAAGTAACAATGGACGAGTCAGTTGTTGTATAGAATCCGGATAATTAATTATCGTATAATCACCCCTAATTCTGAATTTCAGGAAATGGTATCTAATACTTGATGCAAATTAACGACATCACCAATTACTGCAATAGCTGGTGCCTCAAATCCAGTTGCTTCAATTTGTTCTATAATTGTGTCAATAGTGCCAATTAATTGTTTTTGTTCTGGGCGAGTTCCCCACTGAATTAAAGCTATGGGTGTTTCTCTTGAACGTCCGGCTGCGGTAAGTTCTTTGATAATATTATGTAAGTTATGAACTCCCATATAAATGACTATGGTTTCTGAACCCTGGGCGATCGCTTGCCAATTAACTTCCGGTCGGTATTTTCCTGTTGCTTCGTGACCTGTAACAAAGGTAACTGAGGAACTATAATTTCTATGGGTCAGGGGAATACCTGCATAAGCGGGTGCAGCAATACCGGAAGTCACACCGGGAATAACTTCTACAGATACCCCTGCTTGGAGCAAGTCTTCCATTTCTTCTCCACCTCGACCAAATACGAAAGGGTCTCCTCCCTTAAGACGTACTACTACTGCATGAGTTTGGGCTTTTTTTATTAGTAGTTGAGTTGTTTCTGCTTGGGGTAGAGAGTGACGACCGCGACGTTTGCCTGCATTGATTTTTTCTGCATTGGGGTTAATAGTTGTTAAAATGGCAGGACTAACTAGAGCGTCATAGATGACTACATCTGCTTGTTCTAATAAAACTTTTGCTTTGACTGTCAGAAGTCCAGGGTCTCCGGGCCCTGCTCCTACTAAATAGACTTTACCGATAAACTTTGACTGATTCATCTAAATGTCAGATAGTTTTGTAATTATAGTTAATTAACTGTATTAAGTTATTTTAGTGTTGGCTAATATACAGGATTTTTCTGTACAAAAAGCCTATCTATTTTGAAATAAACCTATCCCACTATGTCTTGAAAACTTTATCTTGAGGTAATATAAAAATCGTGAAATCCCCAAAAATGATCATCTTAGTGGGATAGATTCAATAGATATCAAATGGATTCTATAACTGATATTTTGTCACCCAATAGTTAAGACACTATATTCAGATTATTACCCAGTTTTATGTTATTTTGGTTGTACCTCCAAAGCTCCATTATCATACATCAAAATTGTAAATTCAGCCCAGTCTGTTTCAGGCAACTCTGTGCTTTTAGCCTCTGAATTAACTAGACTCGGAAGTGGTGTGTTATTCAGATTATCTGCTGCTACTTGATTTAATGGTTCGTAAGAGGCGATCGCTCCATTTTTATCTACTTTTACTATGTATATGGAAGTTTTGTTTAGGGGGATTTGCCAGTTTTGATCAATAGTATTGTAGAGTTTTTGTTCTAATTCTATCAAGAGGATTTCGTCAGTAATTTTTTGGGATTTTGATTCTATATTTTGAGGGTTATAACTAGTTTCTACTTCTGGGGATATGGTACTATTTTGATTGGTTTGAGAAGGAGTTTTTTCTGGCTGATTGGCTGTGCTGGTTTGCTCTTGCGGGTCAGATTTTTTATTTACTGAATCTGCATTTGTGGTAACTGATGGTACATTTTTACTTGTTTCTTCTAAAATCATTTTTCCCTGGGATTTTTCATCTAAATTACCCACTAAAACTTTTTCATCTGCTGCTGCTGGATAGAGAATATTCCGAGAAATTAAAATCCGATAAAATCCTGCAATGGCAACTAAAATAACAGCACTTATTGAGACAAATGAAGCTGTTTTAACTTGCTTTGATAAATTTGGAACATGATTAGAACTAACTTCCGCATCTTCAGATAAAACATCTGTTTTGATCAGTATCATTTCCGCTTCGTAGGGACGGATAGCTATTTCTGTGGTGGCACCTACTCGAATTTGCAACGGCCCCCCAGACTTAGCTTCCTGCAATATTTGTACGGGTCTATTAGAAACTATTCCCATTGCTTCTAGTCTTTGAGACAGTGCTTGTTCATGTTTCTTATTCACTATTCGATCAACTATTGCTATTTGCCCTGGCTTCAAATTGGATAAATTCATCGCACTACCTCTTAAATTTAATTATTATTTTTTTGCTAATTTAACTAGTTTATAATATTTTGTATGTTGGAGGCGAAAATAATATAATAATCATCTAGATGATTGGCTGGTACAAGTTTTTTCTACTCTGAGAATTTTGAGCGTGAAAAGCTCTATGTTTGAGTATCTAGAAATCAATAGACCTCTTCGGAAAAGAGGGAGCAGGGAGCAGGAAGCAGGAAGTAGGGAGCAGGGAGCAGGAAGCAGGGAGCAGGAAGTAGGGAGTACGGATAAATAATTGATGTTTGTTTTCTATATGATAATTGTGATTTGATTTTTTATTATTGGAGATGTCTAATATTTTCTAATAACTATCTAATAACTATCTAATAACTATATTTTGTGTGGCTAATATCTCGATTTTTGGCGGGTGAATTTGATGGTGCTGGAAAATTTTAATTCTAGTTATTGATGGTTTGTTGAAGAAACAATTATTTTGCTGGCGGGGTTAGATCCTAAGCCAATATGATGATTATTGACTGCAACTATAACTGAGCCACTGGGGTTTTTGCTGATCACCTCTATTTCTACTTTTGGCACCAAACCCATTTTTTGCAGACGACGAGCTATATCTCCTAAAGCATTAATTTTGACAATACTTAGGCGATCGCCTCGTTTTGCTTTTGTTAGTGGAAAGTTAGTCTCTACCACTGATGGAGTCAAAACATTAACCATTCTATTGTTGTTTTCGTCTTCTGACTCAATCTGGTGAGTATCTCCCAAAAAGGTAAACCTCCATAATTTAACTTTTGCATCTAAGTTTTCACAGGAGCGATCATCCTCCGCACCATTAGAGCGATCGCTATATTTTCGATCCATTATGTTTATAATAGTCAGGATTTTACTTACAATCTTAATATTAGGCAAAATACTTTGTCAAGCTTAATCAGCTTTTTTTAATAATTCTTTACTTATTAATCTTAATAATTATATCCGATTATTCTAGGGTAGTTAAATTTGAATACAGGAAAAAAAGAATTATTTTGAAATAAAAATTACGTTTTTGGCTATAGCCAATATAAAAAGCTTAGGCTTTGTAATCTTTTGCCGTTTTTTATTCCTCTATTAAGCAGTTCCCAATAATCATAATTAGTTATAACTATTCAACTCAAGATTCACTTAAATTTCATTTGTAAAAATAGAACCTCTAGGTAGATTAAAATCGACAAATATATCACCACTATCAGCCTCACCTGCCATTTTAGAAAAAGCCAAACCCAACCTTATATAACTCTAATACCAAAATTTTTTGAAAATTTAAGTTCAATAGGGATAGTACATTAACAAGTTAATTACTTAATTTTTATACTAAAGACGATTTCTAAAATATAAACGATACAAATTACAACTTGGCGTTGCTTGGTTTCCTTGTAAATTAACCAATCCCATGCTGCGTAATTTTAATCCTTGGGTTGACTCTAGTTGTACAGGTTTATTAGAATTCATCACTTTTTTAGCCGACTTTAATAATTCGGGTTGTTGTCGCAAATTCCACCAATGTCGTTGTAAATGATCTGCATAAATGCCTGTATTTGTTGTTGCTGTTTTTAGCAATTCATCTATAGTCAGATTATTAATTAAAATCTGATATAATCCTAATTTTACTAAATAAGGATTTCCACCTATAATTGACATTAATTTTTCTATTTCTGATATATCTAGTTTCAACTGATAATCTTTGGCTAAATCTTGAATTTGCTGCGGAGTGAACTCTGGTAAATCAATAGGTAAACCCACATTAAAAGGTGATTGATTAATATCTATAGGCACATAAGCTTCTGTAGAATGAACTACTACTAATCGCATATTTTTCCAAATATCACGATTTTTTGCATCTTCATGCCAAGCTCGCAATAAACTAAAAAAATCTGAAGTAATTTCTGGATATTGAAAAATTCTATCGACTTCATCTAGACCTAATACTATAGGAGTATCAAGACTTTTCAAAATATATCTTTCAAAATAAGATTTGCAAGATACTTTACTGCCAAAAATTTGATTCCAATAATCATCTAAATTGGCTGATAAATTTAATTCTGAAGCGATACTAGTACAAAACCAGCGCAAAAATATATCTAAGTTTTTAAAAGTTTGACTGTCAACTAATTGGAAGCTTAATGTGGCTGTTTGATATCCCAATTTTGAACCATGATCTAAAATTCTTGCCATTAAAGATGTTTTGCCCATTTGTCTTGGAGCTTTAATTCTAATCAAAGCTCCTGGTTTGCTAATTTCTTGATAACAAAGTTCTTCCACCGGAGGTCGTTTAATATAAAAACTACTGACTAAAT
Organism: Microcoleaceae cyanobacterium MO_207.B10; assembly: GCA_030064835.1. Taxonomy (GTDB): domain Bacteria; phylum Cyanobacteriota; class Cyanobacteriia; order Cyanobacteriales; family Microcoleaceae; genus JASJEE01. The sequence continues at coordinate 21,615 of JASJEE010000090.1, forward strand.
TATCTTGATTTTCATCTTGATTTTTTGGCAAATTGGGTGCGGAAGACGGCAAGGGCAATTTATTATAATCATTCCCATTGGGAAAATTGGTATTGATTAATTGAGATTTTGTTTTGAGGATAGGGGGAGCTATTTCTTTTCGGAGCAAGGCAAAAATTTCGGCAATTAAGTTTTGGGGATTATCTGTACTTTGCCATTGCCATTGCTGCATCTTACTTAAGTAGGCATAAATATAATAATCCAAAGATAAATTTATCGGAATATTCATCATAATCGGTATAATCCCAGGTTTTTTGTCTGGATGAATATCTTGGAATTCTGTTGCTCTTCTGATTATTTCTCTTACCATTTCACTGATAACTGATTCGGCAGTCAAAAATAAAATCAAGTAGTCAGATTGTTTTAAATTATTATCAAATTCTGGTATTAATTCTACTTCATTTTGATTTTGCCTAGTATTTGCTAAAAAATATTCATAATCACTGGTTTTTAATTCTTCAAAAAAACTAGCAAATAAATTATTTTCAGTGTTTATTTGTGGCACAAATACAAATAATTTTGGCATAGTTAAACTCGGTAGTTAATTAACTGTACTGAGTGCAACAATATCATAAATAGTTGTATAAATACAAATATAGCAATATGATTTAAGTTGTGAGAGATTGGAGAATTTTATGGAACAGGGAACGGGGAACAGAAAATCATAAAAAAATTTATAAAAATGAATATTATAACTGCTAGATTCTACACTTTTAAGCAACAGTGAAATTATTACATATGATTCCTGATTGCTATATATCTAGAACAGATAAAACAATTTGATATTTTTCTATGAACAAAATCTGCCCTTTGCCAATTTTGATATTACCATTGTAGTTGCTGTTGAAAATAGAATCATGGCGTTGCTGAATGGTAATGATTTTTAGATTAAGTATCAACGTAAAACATAAGTTTTTCAATTTTACCTTCAGCTACTT
>JASJEE010000004.1 GCA_030064835.1 Microcoleaceae cyanobacterium MO_207.B10
AAACTAGGATTTGAATTTTATCGAAGTGCCAAGGGAGATCATGAAATTTGGTTTAATTCTCAAGCTAAATGTAAAACAACTATTCCTCACTATAAACAAATAAAAGAAGGCACACTAAGAAATATTTTAAAACAAGCAAAAATAGATGTTGACACTTTTTTGAATACTTAAATAACAATCCCAAATTACTTCAAGGAGAAGGTAAAATAGGAAGTTATGGAGACTTACTTAAAAGTGGACGCAGAGGTGATAACCTGACACCCCATCATATACCTTCTAATGCTTATATGAAAGCTAAAGTTGAAAATTATACAACTAATCAGGGAATTGCGATTATGATGGAGCATTTATCACCTGGAAAAGGAGGTCGTCATCGTCAAACTTTATCTTATGGTAAAAGTCCAGACTTAACCCTTTCCCCTCGACAAACTTTAGCGCAAGAAGTTTGGGATATTCGCTCTATTTATCTTTTTCAAGGATTATATAATGCAGATATTAGAAAGAGTCTGCAAGAACTTATTAAACTTAATAAAACAACCTGGTTAACCTTTTTTGATAAAGGAGTTATAAACTTATGAAATTAATCAAAATATTACAAGAAAATCGTTTAATGAAAACACCTCAAGAAATCAATATATTTGAGGACACTTTAGAAAAAATTGCTCAACATCCTAACAATGAAAATTTAAAAGATTTACATCTTATCTTAGATGATAATTGTGAACATCCTGAAATTATGTTTAGTTTAGTTCATTTTTTAGAAGATTTTGAACTACAAAAACAAATACAAGATTTTATTGAAGTTATTCCTCAATTAATGATTACTGCGCCAGAATGGACAAAAATTATTCACTATCGAATTATTAATGATGAATCTGCTTGTAAAGTTTATCAAAATAGTCTGGAATTAGTTAATCAAAATACACCTCATTTCTTATATCAACTTTTACTAGAAAGCGTTAACAATCATCTCAATTCACCTTCGGAGGTTATCTTAACCTAAATTATTTTCCGAATATCACACAGCTTTCAAAAAGAAATGTAGGGATGTTCCATAAAACATCCCTACAAAGCTCAAGATTTATCTAAACTATTTTAAATATACTCCCTAATTTCTGATTTGGAAATTATCCTCAGTAATAGTGGGCGCACCATCAAGGGTAGCAAACCAAGTAGACTCACCATCTACATTGTAGAATAGACGTCCAGAACCTTGACTGTAAGCAATGACAGCATCAGAACTACGGGCAGCCCCATTGTTGTTAACGATTTCAAAATCACTATTAACGCTGAAACCAATTCCAGCATCACTATCAAGCTCAGTAAAGCTTGATTTATCAAGAAGAATTAAATCGCCTTGGTTTCCATCTTCATCTGGTCTGAGGTCTGGTTGGAAATTATTGATGGTATCAACACCAAAATCATTGGAGTCAAATTCTTCATTACTATTATAGATAAAGCGGTCAATACTCGCGCCACCAGTGATAGTATCGTTTCCAGCACCCCCATAGATTCGATCGCGACCTTGACCACCATTCAACACATCATCACCATCACCACCAAGTAGGCGATCGTTACCTTGACGACCTTGAAGTGTATCATCACCATTCTGACCACGGAGGATATCGTTGCCACGACTACCAATAATTGAGTCGTCCCCAAAATTACCTACTAAGGTATCGTCGCCATTGAAACCGACAATAGTATCGTCTCCAGTACCACCACGCAGACGTTCTCCTTGGGCAGTACCTGGAATGAACACACCTGGGGCAGGATCGGTATCTTGAATAACGATTTGAGCTACTTGATTTTCTGAATCAACCTCATAATCATCTCCTGGTTGCAACTCAATAGTTGTGGTTTCATCTCCTTCATCCTCACCATCAAAAAGAGTCGTCCAGGTAACGGTTGCTGAAGTTGCTCCTTCATTGATCGTAATTGCTGTACGTCCGATTTCATCACCAACTGGATCGAGAGATTCGAGGTTAGAAGCATTGGTTAACTCAGGAGGGAAATCTATATCGCCGAGTTCATCATCAGAATCTGTTTCTGACCAAACTACCTGTAAACCACCTTCTGGAGCAGGTCTGCTTAAGTTGAAAGTTAAAGAGTATTCATCTTCTTCTGCAACAGTGTCAGGTTCAACCTCTATACCAACGATAATAGGAGGAACTCCTAATCGTGGATCTAAGTCTAGAGGTTCGTCTAGCTCTATCTTAATAATCTCGTTGTTATCAATATCTGGTCCCCGACCGATAGAGAAAGGATAGTTGTTATCGTTGGCAACTACAATTGTGTCTTCATCAAAAACTAACACATCTTCAATAGTCACAAACGGGAAACTAAAGTTAGTGTCGCCATCACCGTTGAGGTCGTTGGGGTCGTCAATATCTAGTAAGTCTACAACTTCCTCTTTGTAAACAAAACCTTCATTATCAACTACAGAAAGGTGAATCTTAAAGATTTTCTTGAACTCAGCTTCATCTCCTTCACCACCATCCCGTTCAATAACTAAAAATTCATCGTCATTGATGGGAGTAAAGTCACCTATCGCATGACCAGCTACATCAGTAGGATAGAAACCTATTAGACCAGTGAAGGAGCTAGACTCAGGGTCAAATTCATAGATGCGTAAAGCGTTATTTGGATCGCCGTCAACTGCACCCTCTAATAAAGGATAGAAAGTTTCGCGATCGGGACTAAATGCCAGACCTTCGTAACCACGGGAACGAGCTATGTTAGGTTCATCAATAAATTGATCTACAACAATACTACCTGTGGCAGGGAAGTCAGTAAAGAAACCATCTGCACCAATTTCGATGAGTTGTTCAAATTCTTCTCCTGCGGTCTGGGGAGTACCATCTTCAGTCAAAGTGAGGAAACGTTCTTCATCACGCAAAGTGTAGGGGTGAACCTGTAAACCTGCATCGTGAGCATCTTCAATAAAGGATGTAACTACTCCTGTCAACTGGGAAGTGATTTCTGCTACACTGTCTCCATTTCCATCAACTGCTGGAGTTATAGACTCGCGCAAGAGAATGTTATTTTTCCAAGGTCCAGCACCTTCTGCATATAAGTCACTGATAACTTCCAGAAAAACTGCACTGTCTAGGTCTGCATAAACTGTATTTGCGGAGAGAGGTTCATCTAGTGCATCTAGGAACTCTTGACCGTAAATATCTACTAAGTCGTTACCTGCAGCAATATTAAACCGGATATCGAATGGGAAGGAGAAGTTCGCGGTTGGATCTGCTCCATCAGTGGTATTTCCATAAAGTTGAACTAGAGGAATATCTCCGAGTTCTGCATCATCTAATTGTTCTTGGAGGTCAATTAAGTTAGCAAATTCAAATGATTGAATGAAAATGCGGTCTGGGTCGGTGAAACCTGTATCTTGCAGGGTTTGAATTAGGGGTTCTTCTAAGGATAAATTTTGTTGGTCGAAGAATGTCGGGTGTTTGGTTTCAGGATAGATACCAACTTCAAATCCAAAACCTTCCATTTCTTGTACCAACTCGATAACTTCTTGGAAGGTGGGAATTTCAAATAAACCATCAAAGCTAGGGTCGCGGAAGTCACGAGATTGAACGGCGCGTAGTTGTTTGATTTCTGCTAGGGTGAAGTCTTCAGCAAAATAACCAGTAGTTTCTACACCATCAAGAGACTTAGTGCTTTGGCGTTCTAGACCGAATACATCAGCAACGTTGGTGGTATCGTCTAGCAGTGGTTCGTGACGGGCAATGAGAACACCATCGGCAGTAATTACGAGGTCTGGTTCAACAAAGTCTGCACCTTGAACGATCGCTAAACGATAAGCTTCTAAGGTATGTTCTGGGAAGTCCCCACTTGCACCACGGTGTCCGATAACTATTGGTGCGCTACCGTCGAGGGTATTAAAGTCATTGAGGTCAGGATTTTGGGGCGAGCGAATTTCGTCGGCAACTACAGCATCCCGAACGGGGTCGCCAGTGCGTGGGAAGTCGGTAAAGAAACCATCTGCACCAATTTCTATGAGTTGCTCAAATTCTTCCTCAGCAGTTTGAGGTGTTCCTGTTCCTAAAACTTCAAAGGAAATACTGCCATCAGCAACATAAGCTCCTCCTAATGGAATAAGTGCGCCTGTATCTGGATCTGTTATAAAACGGACGTCAGAATCTTCTGACAGAGGAAAAGCAAATCCTAGGAAACCAGTAGTATCAACTCCAGTATCAATTGGATCGACTAGACCACTTCCTTGAATAATATCTAGATCGTTATCATTCAAAAAGTCTTCGGATATAAAAATACTGTTGAAGCTACCTGAGTCTGGACCGCCAACTGCTTGAAGTTCACCTGTTTCCTCATTTAATTCTAATAAAAAATTGTCAATGAAAAAACCTGCTTCTTCACCTTCTAAGTCAGGGTTGCCAAGTTCTTCAGCAAGTTCAGGAGCAACCAACAAGGAAATGGGTGGGGTAGTAACTATTCCTGTATCTGGATCTAAGACTAAATCTGCTGGAGTAAATGTAAAGTCAAAGAATGGCTCTAAATTATTAATTAGTTCGTCATTATTATCTAGTTCGTCCGATATAGTGTTATCAATACGACTATAAAGAACAGCATTTCCACCGGGGCGGTTTATATCTATTAAGGCGCTAACAATTAATTGCGGACTATCAAATTCCTCAGTATCATTAGGGTTGAGTGTGAGGAAACGTTCTTCATCGCGCAAAGTGTAGGGGTGAACCTGTAAACCTGCTTCGTGTGCATCCTCAATGAAGGAAGTAATTTCTCCTGTCAACTGAGTACCAATTTCTGCTTGTCCGTCTCCGTCTCCATCAACATCTGTATCTAAAGATTCCCGCAACAGAATATTATTTTTCCAAGGTCCTGCACCTTCTGCGTACAACTCGCTGATCGCTTCTAGAAATTCTGCACTATCAAGGTCTGCATAAACAGTATCCGCAGAGAGAGGTTCATCTAGTGCATCTAGGAATTCTTGACCGTAAATAGCTGTTAAGTCGTTATCTTCAGCAACATTAAACCGGATGTCGAATGGGAAGGAGAAGCCAGCGTCGGGGTTAGCTCCTTCAGTAGTATTTCCGTAGAGTTGAACTAAAGGAATATCTCCTAGTTGTGCATCATCTAATTGTTCTTGGAGATCAATTAAGTTAGCAAATTCAAAGGATTGAATGAAAATGCGATTTGGGTCTGTGAACTCTGTATCTACCAGAGTTTGAATTAGGGGTTCTTCTAAGGATAAGTCCTGTTCGTCAAAGAATGTGGGGTGTTTGGTTTCAGGATAGATACCAACTGCAACGCCTGTTTCTGCTTCTACTCTTTGAACCAGTTCAATAATTTCTTCTAACGTGGGAATCTCGAATAGTCCGTCAAAACCAGGGTCTCGGAAGTCGCGAGATTGAATGGCGCGGAGTTGTTTGATTTCTGCGAGAGTGAAGTCTTCAGCAAAATAAGCAGTAGTTTCTACACCATCAAGGAACTTTGTACTTTGACGCTCTGGACCGAATACATCAGCAACGTTAGTGGTATCATCCAACATGGGTTCATGGCGTGCAATGAGAACTCCGTCGGATGTTGTTACTAAGTCTGGTTCAATAAAATCAGCACCTGTAGCGATCGCTGCTTCATAAGCTTCTAGGGTATGTTCGGGTAGGTCTCCACTGGAACCCCGGTGTCCGATAACGAGAGGGTCTTGACCGTTGAGAGTATTTAGTTCGGTGAAGCTTGGTGTGGCGATGGGAGCTTCTAGTAAAGTTCCTGTGCTATCGAAGTGTAAAATATAAGGTCCAAATTCTTCTCCGATCCAAATATTTCCATTATTATCAATCACAAATGACTCTATATCAAAGTCTGCTCCAGTTAAGAAGCGATCGCTTGTACCTTCGTTGACAATATCAAAAGGTATCAGATTATTTGGATCTGCTAGTTGAATAAAATCTTGAATGTCAACGCTAGTATCACCATCTTCTGCTCCAGCAAAGTCGGGGTCAACTTGATATAGTCTGAGTAGATAATCAGCACTATTGTCTTGCAAACCGAAACCATTATCAGACAGAAACCAAAAAGTGCTACCATCTTCGCTACCGGGAGCAAATTGAACGCCACTAAAACCCTGGACTGGTTGACCTTCAAATGGTGTTTCTCGACCATTTGTTGTTCCAAAGAAGTTTCCAGATGATGGACCTTCCGCAAATGTATCTGCTGGTAATACAGCAAAACCTACTAATTCTGGCATTTGATTCTCCTCTCACCCTTAAATTTACATTAATTAATTGAGATTAATTTTTTTCTGGATTAACATTGATTTACTATCAGTTCGTAGAATCAATATCAGAACAAAAAATTGCCATATCAAGTTTGTCAATGAGGATAAAAAGCTCAATGACTATAATTCAGACTTGATTGTTTTAGGAATTTTTAGTAATTCCCAAAGTATAGTATTTGGTTGATGTTAAATAAATATTTAGAGAAGGTTAAATTTATGCTAAAAAATGGTTAAATTTTAGATAAGGTAGTTATCATATCATGTCCGGTTAAATACTTACATTTAAGAGAAAGGAAGGCAGACGGCAGACGGCAGAAGGAAAGAAAGAAGTTTCAAGTACAGCTATCACAGGCAAGATACCTGTGCTACACTATACGCTCTACTAACCTCTGATAACAAAGTCACCAACTTCCAGCAATGCTTGATTACTCAAAGTTGCAAACTGACCGCCATCACCAAAACCATTAGCACTACCATTAGGATTATAGAATAACCTACCATTATTGATGTTGTAAACAATTACAGCATCAGAAGTTGCAGCACCACCTGTGACAGTAGCAAAATCTGCTTCTATATCGTTAATAGCAGTGAATGTAGTTAGGTCTAACAGAATTTTATCTTGACCAACAACAAAATCAGTAATTTCATCCACGCCAAGATCATCAGAATCAAATTCTTGATTTGTCGCAAAGATAAAACGGTCAATACTAGCTCCACCAGTTAAGACATCATCGCCCGAACCACCATTGAAGCGATCGCGACCTTGACCGCCATTCATTTCATCGTCACCCTCTCCACCGAAGAGACGATCAAAACCAAGACGACCTTGTAAAACATCATCCCCATCTTGACCATAGAGATAGTCATTACCACGACTACCAATAATCGAATCATCACCATCCCCACCAATGAGAGTATCATCTCCCGCTAGACCAATGATGGTATCATTGCCAAAATCGCCTCGCAGACGCTCATCTTCAGAAGTACCAATAATTTCTTGAGGAGTTACATCTACAATAGTAATCTGGGCAAATTGATTTTCTGCATTGACAACATACCCTTCTTCTGCCACCAAAACAATAGCTGTGCTTTCTTCTCCTTCCGAGTCATCATCAAAAACAGTCGTCCAAGTAACAGTCGCAGTAGTTGCTCCTGCATCAATGGTAATTGCGGAACGTGCGAGTTCATCGCCCACTGCATCTAGTTCTTCTAGGTTAGAAGCATTAGTTAACTCTGGAGGAAATTCGACATCACCGAAGGCACCATCACTATCTGTTTCTGACCAAACTACCCGTAAAGCTTCTGCGGGAGCAGGTTCACTTAAATTGAAAGTGAGAGTGTACTCCTCTGCATTTTCATTAACAGTTTCTGGTTCAATGCTAATACCTATAGCAATACTATTAATTATAGTGTCTGAAACTTGGCGCGGATTAAAACTAAAACGGTCAATTTCCAGAGGTTCTGCAAAAGCATTAGCAACATTTTCCCAAGGGATAAATTTAAAGTTTGTATTGAAGTTTTGAATTTCTCCATCTTCTGGATCTTGTAGGACTGCTTCTGGTTCATTTGCTCCGTCTTGAACAACTAATAAACCGTTAGGGAAATTGTTACCTAAAGGCACATTAATTACATCAGCACCATCAGATTCTTCTGCTCCATCAATATTTGCAAAATCTCCTATAAAGAAGTTGCCAATATATTCATTATTACCTTGGCGTTCATAAACAGCAAAAGTATTATCTCCCTGACTAGAAGCTAGTAAATAACCATTGCCATTATCAGCATAATAAATAGTTAAACCTTCTACATCAGCTTGAATATTTTCACCAATTCCATCCACTAAAGTTCTGTCCGTACTACCATCAGCTTCTGCCTCAAATTTCCAGATTCCGAAGTTTTCTTGACCAGCATAAAGAATTCCTAATTCTCGGTCTACAACCATTCCTTCTACTTGAGCATCATCAAGTTCTCCACCATCTGGAATAGGTACAGTTAGACGACGAACTTCTAAAGCACTGACTGTTCCATCTGCGTTACTTGTTAACTCTAATTGAGCTATTTGATCGCCATCTGCCTGACTAATATAAGCGTAAGTTTCTCCAGTGTTAGGATTAGTATAAGTTGCTAATCCATAAGCAGTTTGTTCCCCATCATCTACACCAAAAATTGAAACTTCAGGGTCGCTAATATCGGCAGCAGTAATATTAGTAAGTTGACGAGTTTGAGGGTCAATACTCCAAATTGCTAAAGTGTCATTTGCTCGGTCAGTTGCTACTGCCAAGTCAACTGTTTCATCTCCTATTTGAAAATCATAAACAATATCTACATTGTTATAGCGAATATCCCCAGGAGTATCAGGAGAAATTTCTTGTAAAATTTCACCGTTTAAATCGTAAACTGCCAAACCAGCATCTTTTAATGTACCAATAACTAAACTTTGGTTAGGGTTATTAGGATGAATATAAATTGCCGGGTCATCTGAATCAATACCTGTTTCAATTCTGTTAGTATCTGGAGTTTCCACAGTAGGGTTAACAACAGGAATACTATCAATATCTAGGGAGAAACCTAAGAATTGAGTAACTTGATTTCCAGCATTAAAATTATTATCACTAACTACGACTAAAGATTGAGACCCACCCGGCAAAACAGGTCCGAATGCTATCCCCTCAGAATTATCTAAAGTAATGCCTAAGTCTGCAAAATCTAGTAATAGTCGTTTTTCGGCTACAGCATCAACATCAAATAATTCTTCATCGGGTTCATCTGGATTAATTAAACTATCAAAGTCTTGGATATTTGTTGTATTTTGTAACTGAACTTCGTAGAGACGAATATTATTACCAACTCCAACAGAAAAAGACCTTTCTAAAGCTAGTAAAGTATCACTATTATCTAGGGCGAGTAATTCAACTAAACCATTATCAGCAAAACCATCTGCTGGGTCTGGAGTATCAGGAATAGGGTCAACAAAATAGAGAAATTCTTTGACAGTTTCTCCGGTTTCTAAATCATATTTAATAATCCGAGAAGTACCCTCATCTTCCAGAGTAGAAATTCCACCATCTTGCACTAAAGAATTTTCAGTTGCTGTGTAGAGATAACGTTGATTAGGAGTAATTGTTAAACTCTCAAAAGCCAGATTATTTCTGATGCCTTGAGTACCATCTTCATTAGGTAAAAACTTATCGGGAATTGTTAACTCATTTAATTGTTCTCCTGTTAGGGAAAATAGATTCACAAATGGGTCAATACCTTCATTGACATTTCCTTCTGAAGATATGAATAAATTCTCACCATCAAAAGCAATTCCTTCTGGGTCAATTCCATTTTCTGTAAAAGTTACTCCATTACCATTTAACAGAGTAGTAAAATCTGTGAATTCTATATCTCCATCATCAAGAGTACCATCACTCAAATCAATATCAACAGTATAAAAACGGGCATCATTAAATTGACTCCGGTCATCAGAAAGAGCATAATAAACTCCTGAATCTTTGTCATAACTAATACTAGAAAGACCTCCTACTTCTGTAGCCGCAAAATCAAATCCAGTCTCAAATTCTACATCGCCAATAAATTCAATATTAGTTACAGTTTTACGATTTTCATTAGTCACATCTGCCCAAACTAAACGATGGTCTGAACTAGGAAAAGGAAAATCTCCTACTAATGTAAATAGGTCATCATTTTCTGTCGGCCAAAAAACAGCAGCATCAACTATTTCTTGGTCTATTGAAGGCAAAACATAATCAACTCGTAAATTTCCAGAAGTACCTTCTGCATCATTAAAATCTGCTGTATCAAAACGAGGGTCTCCTGAGTGATTTGCACTTTCTCCACCTTGACGGTTTGTAGCATCAACTCCCCCTGCACTATCAGGAGTTACTGAAGTATTTACTAGAGGATTTTCTAATAGTTGATTAATCGCATTATTAAAACTATCACCATCAAATGGATCGGCATTTTGGTCTCCCATAATTACAAAGGAATTACCAGGATTTAAACCACCAAAATTTCCTACATCATCATAAATATAATCTCCCTCTCCAGGAGTCACATAATCTGCCCAAAAGCGAATTTCATCGTGATTTCTGAGACCATTTCTATCTTCCGGACCATCAAAAACTGGAGGAGTAGGATGACTAGCTAAAACATGAATTATTTCACCATTAACTTCTATGGGAATATCCCAATGACTTTTAGAAGAAAGAGGAAATACTTCTAATTCTTCCTCTGAATACCAATCATTAGGTTCAGGTGTTTCAAGATTATCTGGCAATAATGCTCCTGGCATATCTCTCCAAAGAAAGTTTTGGAAAGTTCTGATTCCTTCTTCAACAATGGGATATTTTGAAAATAAAACCATGGCAAATTGACCAGGAAAATTACCAAAACCAAGAGCATCATTTCCATAACCATCTGCACCAGGAATTGCAACTATTTCCCCATTATTATCAAGGTCAAAACCAGAAGCAATACCTGTATTAGAAGGAGCAATATATACGAAGGGATATTCTACAGGGTCTACTCCATTTTGACTGATTTCTAAATAGTTATCTCGGAATATATCGGCAGCTATTCCTTCTGCATCAAAGTCAAATTCATTAACTAATAAAACATCAGGATTAACTCTTTGAATTATTTCTGCTACTGTCTGTGCTTGTTCATTTTCTGGTGTGGAAAGGTCTTGAATTAATTGACCTGCTTCGCCACGATTTAGAGATGCGTTGAAGCTGGCAAAACGGACTTGATTTGACATAAATTTAGAAACCCTTTTCTTACTGACAATAATCGGATTCTAGGGTTTCTGGTTTAAGTGTAGCTTGTCTTTAGGTTAAGTTTTGATTGTGTTATGGTTTAAATATCGTAATTAATAATTGATTCTCTTGAAATTTTATGTCGTAGTTCTAATTTGAGTAAAGTCAATAAATATCTTATTTATTTTTTGCTTCCTACTGCTTTTGTAAATAAATCAATTACACTAATTATGTAAGCATTCAGCCGTCAGTTATCAGCTATTAGTTTGATACTAAATGAACTAAAATCGCAGTCTTAAAAGACTAAATTCCCATAGTCAAGCATGGTTCAAAATACATTTTTGGACAATTTAGCCATTTACAGTAAATGTGTTTTTTTGATTTACTATTAACTGATAACTAATAACTGAAATTACTTACTATTACTAACCAAAATAGGCTGGTTCGTTGTTGGGTTTCCACTTGATATTACAACCAATACTTGGCTTTTGTTCTTCACTAACAGTTTTGCCGGCTAAAACTGCATCTAAAGCTCCTCTTAAATCTTTTCCAGTTACAGCTTTATTATTACCAGGACGACTATCATCTAGTTGTCCCCGATATACTAATTTTAACTCACTATTAAATAGGAAAAAATCAGGAGTACAAGCTGCCGTATAAGACTTAGCTACTTCCTGAGTCGCATCATAACAATAAGGAAAATTAAACTCTAATTCTGATGCCATTGCTTTTAGTTGACCAGGAGCATCATCGGGGTGAGTTTCAATATTATTAGAACTAATTGCGATAATACCTACATCTTTTGGAATGTAATCTTTGCCAATTTTAGCAAGTTCTGATTGAACGTGCTTGACAAAGGGGCAATGACGACAAATAAACATTACCAAAAGTGCTTTTTTTCCCTCAAAATCAGAAAGAGAAATTGTTTGGTCGGAAACTACATCTGGCAAACGAAAATTTGGCGCTGAAGTTCCCAAGTCTAACATTGTTGAAGGTGTTAAAGCCATAGTTTTTTCCTTGTAATTTTACTATAAGAAAAAACTATCATATTTACTACTGATTTGGCAAAGATTATCTGAATTTTCTAGCTTGAGAAATAGATAATTTGAGTTAACAGTTAACAGTTATCAGTTAGCCTCCTATCGGAGGAACTTTCCTCTGGAATGCTACGCAAACCCTAACAGTTAATAGTAGGGACGTTGCATGCAACATTCCTACAAGGTTTTGGTTATGGCGATCTAGTTCATCAATTTCAAAACCGCTGTATGTATTTGTCGTTCAATGTAGATTTCAGGAGAGTCAACCGATTTAATTAGAGGCTTTTCTCCCCCCACCTCCCCATCTCCCAACTCCCCTACCTCTTGCTTCAGAAAAGGGTGGGGCGGAGTTCCTGATCAGGGATAGGTTAAAATGGGAAGCGCATACCCAGAATGTTTCGGTAAGTATCTAACTAGACATGATCTTAATATTACTATTTTAAGATACTCTTTGCAATGGAATTTTCACAGTAAAAGTAGTTCCTTTGCCAACTTCACTGTCAAATTCTATTGTTCCACTATGCAATTCTACGCATTGCTTAACAATTGATAATCCTAATCCTGTACCTGGTATTTTACTGACATTACTGGCTCTATAAAAAGATTCAAATAACTGTTTCTGGTTTTCCTTGGGAATGCCTATTCCCTCATCTTTAATCTTAAAAATAGCCTCTTGATTATGCAAAGTTAACTGCAAATTAACTTCACCACCTTCAGGAGAATATTTAAGTGCATTAGATAATAAATTACTTAAAATATGACGAATCAATTTTTCATCCATCAGGAAAAATATCCTATCTTTTTTGCCTGACTTTTGCTTGGATTTAGCAGTGATTTTATTGTTCATAGTAAAATTGATTTGATGTTTGTTACTAGCAGTAACTTTCATAGATTTGACTAAATTAGAGCAAGTTTTAATCAAATCAATTGGTGCTGGTTTATATTTCAGTTTTCCCGCATCTGCTTTACCAATAAACCGTACATCATTTAGCAGTTCTAACATTTCTTGGGTAGACTCTTCAAGATAATCAAAATATTGTTCTGTCTCAGCTTCTGTAATTTTAGATTTGTAGCTTCTTAATAACTGAGTAGATAATAATACTGTGTTTAAAGGATTACCAAATTCATGGGTTACCATTGAGAAAAAACGACCTCTTAGTTCTCTCAAATCCCGTTCTTGTTCCAAAGCTTGACGAATTTCATCTTCTTCTTTTTTTCTTTCTGTAATATCTCTACCTATATAAACAAAATTTTGGATTCCTTCTGTATCTGTTTGAATCACTGAACAGGAAAATTCAACAATAATTTTTTCTCCTGTTTTATTTTGACAAATTAATTCTACATCTTTAGATACTTTTTCTTTTAAAAACAAGTGTTTTTGCCGAGCTTTGTGTAGTAACTTTTTATCGGGAATAATCAGATAAATTTCTTTACCAATTAACTCTTCTTTTTTATATTCAAACAAATTTTCTGCTGAACGATTAACAGTTTTTATTACTCCCGAACTTGTTGTTACTAACAAAGCATCACCCATAGAAGCAATAATTTTATTAATATAATCCTGAGAAGCAGCTAAAGCACTTAATAAAAGATTAGATTCATTAGCACTTTGAATTAACTGCTGTTGCATTACCATTTTTTCTGTTACATCTTCCACCAATAGCATTAAGCTTTTTTCTGTTGTGCCTTCATTTAAACCAGCAATTATAGATATATCTATATATAGAGAAGATTTATCTTTTGAAGACCTACTTATACCCTCATATTCAAAACTTTCTCTCTGCCCATTTATAACTTCTTCTAGGAGTTCTTCCACTCCTATTAATTCGGGAAAACTGCTACGAACATCCTCACCAATAACTGTTAATTCAGGCGCATCAGCAAATCTCTTTAACCCGTAGGATACTTCTAAGATTTTTAGCTGTGAATTCATCATCAAATACTCTGTATGACGAGAAGCTAGCAGTTTTTTGAGCAGATTAATCATGAGGAATTTTAACCATTTACTACCAAATTTAATTAGGCATTTTTTCTATAACTCTAGATGTTAATTTCTGAAATATATCATCTACATTTTCGCCACTTTTAGCAGATGTATGATATGTCGCTATGACTCGTTCCTCCTGATAACTATTATATTTATCCAAGAGTTGATTAATAATTTCTACATCAACTAAATCAGACTTATTTAAAGCAAAAATAGCCACACCTTGAGGATTTACTGATAAAAATAATTCTAATCTTTCCGAAAGATTATCTATAGTTTCCTGACGAGTAACATCAGCAACAACTATTGCCCCACTAGCTCCCTGTAAATAACTCGGAGCGATCGCTTTAAATTTAGTATGACCTTCTAAGTCCCAAATTAAAAGCTGTACTGAAGTATTTTTTTCTACTTCTATACGTGCTACATCTATTTGCTTACGAGAGATTTTTACTCCCACTGTGGAAAGATATTCATCGCTAAACTTACTCTCAACAAATCTACGAATGAGGCTTGTTTTACCCACACCAAAATCGCCCACAAGACAAATTTTTTTGGATATCATAATCTTAGTTTAATCGTCTTTTGCACTTGGTTCAAATAACTCAAATGTTACACATCTGCTTAACAATAGAGGTTGATTATACTCTACATCTTGGGGAGAGTTAGTTTCTCCAGTTACTTCCAGTCGTCTAGCATCAACTCCTTGCTCCACTAAAGCATCCATCACGGCATTGGCCCTTTCTATGGCCAATTTCTCGTTAGTTGCTTGGTTGCCAGTACGATCTGTATGACCTACTATCCTAAGATGTTTTTTGGGGTATTGACTAAGAAATTCTGCGATTTGAACCATAGTCTCTTGATAAGCAGGCTCAAGTCTGGACATACCCAGATCGAAGTAAATACGAGTTTTCAGCTTTAGTGGGCTGATTTTAATGGTGCTAATTACAGATTTAACCCCTGGGACTTGCTCTATTTTACGAATAACTGTCTGAGTATCTTCCATGTCCATTACCGTACCTTGCAATGTAACTTTGCCTTCCGCATATTCAGAGGCAATGGACACACCCTCCATTTGATTTAATGCTCTTGTAATTCTATCAAGTTCACCGACCACTTCTTCTGTCTCAGGTGGTACTTCGACAGCTACAATTTGATTATTTAGTTCTAGATTGTAGGAACTAGCCTCTTGTAGAGCTATTGCTGCTGCCTGATTAGTTAGATATTGGTTGGGTAGTTGTCCAGTTAGAGTTAAGGAACCTCGTTTCACTTTTGCATTTAAACGATATAGTGCCAACTCCGGAACAGAACTCCAAGCTTCCATTGTTCTGACTTCAACACTGCGATAAATTCTGCTGTAATACTGATAAATTCCCCAGGGTATTAAGATGAGGCTGATAATTAATCCAGAAAGAATAATTAAGGCAGTAGGAGGAGCTTGAGAAATTTGTAGCTTATTTTGTTCTTCTTGATTTTTACTTAGATGATGTTTATTGATATTTATATCTATATCTATTAATCCTTTGAGTAGTAACTGAATTGAAGTCGGAATTGTGTCTGGGTCGCCATCAAAATCTCTAATTGATTTACCATAATCTATAATAATATTGCTTAATATTTGTCGCAATTCTTTGATAAATGATTTGTTTGGCTCGCCTCTGATTACCACTGCTAAATAACAATGTCCAGCTACTTCTAAGATTATTTTAGAATCACCATATTCAATTTGATTAAGCTCTGAAACATTCCCCGATTGCATAATACAGTCATTCACAAAACTACGAATAGCTGTTAGCATCCCTGCGACCATTTCTGATTCTAATTTCTCCGTTCCAGACTGTTGTGCTTCGGAAATTACTAATCCAGATTCTTTGTGAATTAAAAATACAGCCTGCACCCTAAAAACCATTACTTCTGAGATAATTAATTCTGCCTCAGAAACACCTTGAAAAGTCGCCTGAATTTTCCGTTGTATTCCCCGGAAGCTAAAAGTATCTGAAATTTTGTCATTAATTTCTCGAATGGCTTCTGCCATATATTTAGATATTGTACTGCCAATAACTGGATACAAAGCATCTACTATAGCATTTTGCTCTAAAGCAATTTGTTCTTTGATTGCTCTACCCATTTCTGGTGCCAATGCTTGGGTAATTTGTCGCCGATCAATTTTAATTTGTTCTCGAATAGCTGCCCCCATTTCTGGTGCTAGTGCTTTAGCAATTTCTAGGGGATATTTCTGTACAGCAGAAGAAATTGCACCAGGTAATAATGGTGCTAATGTTTCACTCATTGACTGTTGGTCTTGCTGAGTTTTCTTTTGAATAATCACATCAATAATTGGCGCTAGTACCTCTGCCATTGCTTGAGGTTCTTGTTTGATTTGTTGTTCTATTGCGGGTGGTAATAATGGCGCAAATGTTAAAGTTATTGCTTGCCGATCTTGTCTAAATTTTTTCTGTATAGCTTGATCAATAACTGGGGTAATTGTCTCGATAACTTCTTCGTCTGTCTGAGCAAAATTATTCAGTAAGAATTCAGCAAATAAAGGTTCTACTATATAGTTATCAATATGCTGTTGATAATTGAAACGTTTTTGCTTGAGGTCAGTATTTAGCTTCCGCACTAGTCTGGCTACTTGCGACCCTAATAAAATATTTTGTAAAGCTGATATAGCATCTGCATCTGCATCATCTTCTTGGTGATACCCTGATGTTTTTTCTAAGTCTAATTCTGATAATTTTTGGGGTAAGAGTAATACTTCTTCCCCAGATATTTCTTGTTGATTATCGGTAGATATACCCTCCACTTCAATAACATCATATTGATTTTGAGATGGCTGTTTTTTTATTACTTGATTTTCTAAATCATCATTTTGTTCAGCATCAGATTGAGGTGGGTGATAATCTATTTGTTTTTCCCAATCTTCTGAATGTTGCTTAGATATAATTGACTCCTGAGCCGAATTTGACTCAAAATCAATTAAGTCTAAGTCAGCTAATAAATTGAGTAAGCATTCTAGCTGTTGAACTGCTTCAATGTTAAGTTCAGTAGATTGCTCAACCTCTACTTCTTGCTGATTTATTTTTGCTGAATTTCCGTTCAAGTAAGCCATCTTTTTATAATCATTTATTGATTGTTGTCTGTGGGCAGAAGTTCTTTTTCCAAATCTTTATCTACAGCTTCTTTTAATTCAGTCACAAACTCAGTCTTTTTCATTCTCATGCCAACTTCAAACATTACTTCTGCTAGGTCATCCCTAGAAACTTTGACATCTTGCAGCATCGAAAAGCGTCGTTCTAGTTCTGCAAATATCTGGCTTTTGAGATTATTTACATCATTTTGGAGTTGTTCCCTTGTTTTTGAGAGTTCTTCCCCTAAAGAATTTGCTTGGTTGTCAATCGTTTCATCCAATACTTCTTTAGTATTAGTAATTTTGCGATTTAGCCTTTCTAGTTGTTGCTTGTTTTCTCCTATATCCTCCTGAGTATTTTGCAGAGTTAAGTTGACACTTCTAAACTTTTTTTCTATCGAATCAACCGCAGCATGGAGTTCTGTAGAAAAAACATTTCTTACTTGTTCTACTTGATTTTTCATTTCTTGCTGAACTAAAGATAACTCTGACTCTAGTTTATCAAAACGATTCTCATATTCTCTCAGCTTAGAGCCAAAAATTATATCGCGAATCTTGTCAATATTTCCCAGTCTTTCACGCATTTCTTCTTTGGTTAATTCGGCCATATTTTCTCCTAGTGAATTGCAAAATAATCATAGAATTGATAAAAACCCTACCTGATCATTTTACTGGTTACTTGACTATTTTCAGTAGGGATTTCTATGCTATTATACTACTTATTTGATTACACAATATTTTTGATAAACTACTAAACTTACCTACTACTAAGACTTGACAATCCTAATATCTATGGGGTTGATGAAAAAATGTATAATATTTTAGGATTCAGAAGTCGAGAGTCAGGAGGTAAAAAGGAATTTTTGTCTTAATTCAGGGGGTAAAAATATATATGATTTGCACTCTTAATTTTTGGCTCAAAATTTACATTCTTACGAGTTCCATACTGAAAATCAGCAATACTCTAATTTCTGAAGAAAATAGTTGATTACTGAATTCTAGGATGTTGGACATTGCCCCAATACATGGACTTTATTACCGCTTTTTAAGTCAAAAGTCAAATATATCTTGACTAAATATGGCCTGCTGATTAAATCTAAAACCATTTATAGATAAAGCTATTAGCCTTTTACTTATGAAAAAACAGCAAAGTTTTAGCGTAAACAAGGCCCATAAAATTGAGCGACAATTATTTTTCCGGCCTTCTCTATAATTCCCTTTCATTTCTGTACGGGTAATTTCCTAACCTCCACCAAA
Source organism: Microcoleaceae cyanobacterium MO_207.B10 (assembly GCA_030064835.1). Taxonomy (GTDB): domain Bacteria; phylum Cyanobacteriota; class Cyanobacteriia; order Cyanobacteriales; family Microcoleaceae; genus JASJEE01. The sequence goes on from JASJEE010000004.1 coordinate 18,434, forward strand.
ATACTTTTTCTTTAACTAAGAATAATTTCCTGAAACGATTTTATTTGTAAGGGCGTTTAATTATTTACAGCGCTTTCCAATGTTATGAGGTAAAACTATCGCGGGCAAAATACTCTGATTACGGGCAAGATACCCGCACTACAAGAAATTCAATTTACCCCTTGTACATCATAAGTCCGATCAGATGCTGTATGAAATTTATTAAGTTATTAAGAGAATTAGTATTATCCACATTAGTAGATTATATAACTATTGCTCAAAAGCTAAAATAAAATTAGTTGTCCCACTTTTGTGATTTATTATCGATTTATTATCTATGACTACTGCTGCACCAGTTGAAACCAAGTACGAAGCCATCATTGGTCTAGAAACCCATTGTCAGCTTAGTACCCAAACTAAAATATTCTCTAACTCATCCACAGAATTTGGTGGTACTCCCAATACCAATATCGATCCTATTTGTATGGGAATGCCAGGAGTTTTACCCGTACTCAATCAAAAAGTGCTAGAATATGCAGTCAAAGCAGGATTGGCCCTCAACTGCCAAATAGCACCCTACAGTAAATTTGACCGTAAACAATATTTTTATCCGGACTTACCCAAAAACTATCAAATTTCTCAATATGATTTGCCGATCGCCGAACATGGTTGGTTAGAAATAGAAATAGTTGATGAAGATGGCAATGCAACCCGGAAAAAAATCGGCATTACTCGACTCCACATGGAAGAAGATGCTGGTAAGTTAGTACATGGAGGCAGCGATCGCCTTTCTGGTTCTACTTATTCTATGGTAGACTACAACCGCGCTGGCATACCCCTAGTCGAAATTGTTTCTGAACCAGATATGCGTTCTGGACAAGAAGCTGCAGAATATGCTCAGGAACTAAGGCGAATTGTTCGCTACCTTGGAGTTAGTGATGGGAATATGCAAGAAGGTTCCCTGCGGTGTGATGTAAATGTTTCTGTGCGACCTGTGGGACAAAAAGAGTTTGGAACCAAGGTTGAAATTAAAAACATGAATTCTTTTAGTGCTATTCAACGGGCGATCGACTATGAAATTCAACGGCAAACTGAAGCTATAGAAGCAGGAGAAAAAATTGTTCAGGAGACTAGACTTTGGGAAGAGGGGGCTCAACGTACTATTAGTATGAGGGTTAAAGAAGGTTCTAGTGATTATCGTTATTTTCCAGAACCCGACCTCCCACCTATTGAGGTTTCGACTCAACAGTTGGAAGCTTGGAAAGCAGAATTAACCGAACTTCCGGCACAAAAACGTCATCGTTATGAGACTGAGTTAGGTTTATCAGCTTATGATACTCGTGTACTAACCGATGATTATCATGTGGCAGCATATTTTGAAGCGACAGTTGCAGCAGGTGGGAGTTCTAAACAAGCAGCTAACTGGGTGATGGGAGATATTACTGGATACTTGAAAAATGAAAAACTTTCTATTAATGATATTGCCCTCAAACCTGATAATTTGGCAGAACTAATTACAATTATTGAAGATGGTACTATCAGTGGAAAAATTGCTAAGGATATTCTGCCTGAATTATTATCAAAAGGAGGTTCTCCTAAACAGTTAGTCGAGAAAAAAGGTTTGATTCAAATTTCTGATACTGGTGCTATAGAAGCAATGATTGATGAAGTTTTAGCTGCTCATCCAGAAGAATTGGAAAAATATCGTGGTGGTAAAACTAAGCTTAAAGGTTTCTTTGTTGGGCAAGTGATGAAAAAAACTCAAGGTCGTGCCGATCCAAAATTAACAAATCAATTAATTAGTAAGAAATTACAACAGTAAATGTAAGCATTTATCAGTCAGCTTTCAGCTATTAAATTCTGACTACTAATATTGCCATATTTTAGAGGATTTCTATAATTATTAATCAAAGCATAATTATAGGAATCTCTTGTCTAAAATGTAATAGAGGCTAAACGAATGCTTGCTTCCTTCTTGAAAAAGCTGTTTGTGCAGCATTCTTTAGGAAAAGCTGACCGCTGAAGCCGTGAATTATTACTAGTAAATCTTAAGTTATAGGTGGTAGCTTGAGTAAGAATAATTTGCAAATTATAGCTTCAAACTTAACATTTGATATTAGGTTACAGCCCTTTTCAAATTGATGAACCACATCGCCATAAACAAAGCCTAGTAGTAGGAGAATTGGATGCAACTGTGGTCTACTGAAATCAAAAGCGCTGTAAGATAATTAGTTATCAGATTTTTAGATTGAAACAAAGACCTATATCGGTTGAGTTACTTTTCGAGCAGCAAGCTATTTTATTATTAACCGATAACTGTTAACTGATAACTGAAATGACCTCAAGCTAAACCAACTATTGATTATTCGCTACCGATTTTTCTAAAGCTTTTTTTGCCAGTCTACTTATATAAATAGTTACTATTACCGTTGCTATAAAACCAAAAATATTTATGCTCCACTTGATGACTTCCGCTGCAAAAATTGTCGGTTGTTGAGATGTACCAATCAAAGCAATATCACCTACTAAATAACCAAGATAAACATACATAACCGTTCCTGGTATCATCCCTAGAGAACCCAAAATATAATCTTTTAAAGAAACCTGCATCAGACCAAAAGCATAATTCAAAAGATTAAAAGGAAACAAAGGGCAAAGTCTAGCTAAAAAGACAATTTTGAATCCTTCTTTAACAACCGCTTTATCAATAGCTTCAAACTGTGGATGTTTATCTAACTGTTGACAAACCCAATCACGAGATATATATCTTCCGACTATAAAAGCAATTGTAGCTCCTAAAGTAGAAGCGATAAATACATAAATTGAACCCCAAACAACGCCAAATATTATGCCACTTCCTAGAGTTAAAACTGAACCTGGTATCAATAGTAAAGTGGCTAAATTGTAGATAATTATAAAAGTTATAGGACTCCATAAACCTAGATTTTCAATCCAGATTAATATGTTTTTTAGAACTTCTGGTATATTAAAATATTTTGCTGTAATGATTAAACTGGCAACGAAAATAAAAATTATGAAATAATGGAAAAATTTTCTGATTATTTTCTGATACTTACGGTTAATAGTTAAATTCATTTTAATTTAATAGCTCAATTAATACAGCCTCGATTCTGAAAAGTTATAAAAGTTGTTGTCATAATCATACGTTAGCTGTATTAAATGATCTTTATCTGAGTTAACTATGAATTTATCCTGAGAATTTATCCAGAAATATTAATGAAAGCCCTGCGTTTCTAAGGTGGCAGTAGTAAGGATTTTGGATGGAATGTCCCTAAAGATTAGGGAATATCAGGAATAGAATAGCAGACAAGCAAAGAATATCTACTCCTTTACCCCATTAATTGTATCAAATTAGTCCAGAATCTGCTGCAAAAAGTGAAGCTGAGGATTATCAATAATCATACTTAAACTTTAACCAAAAGTTAATTTATTTTTAATTAGTGTATGTTATTTTAAAGCTTACATTAAAAAAATTAGACCAATGATTTTTAACTATCGTATTTTTTGGACAACAATCTTAATCATAGCCAATCTACTGACAACTAACTCAATTGTTTTAGCCGAAACAAAACAAACTAGTCAATTAATTGACTCTAATAATAATAACTCTTATAAAGTATTAGTTAAGCAGGCAGAAGATTTAGTTAAAAATATAGTCAATCAAGAATTTAAAAATAACCCTCAAATCACAGAAGTTACAGTCACAATATTGGGAGAAAGGCAAAGCCAAATAGTACCAGTGCTACGTCTAACAGTGTCTCGTAGTGAATGGCAAAATAATCCAGATATCGATGAATTTACAAGATATTTTGCCGATGCGAAATTTTTATTAAAGTTTGACAATAATAGCACTACTACATCTGATTCTCAACCTAAAACTCCTAATTCTTCACCTCAAAGTCCTGTTGCTCCTCCGCCTCCACCATCTGATTCTCGACCGATAGTTCCTCAACCTAGTAAAAGATCAAATCCATCTAAATCTAATTCTTCTCCCAGATTTCCTACTGACGCAGATGATTCTGGTGAGATAGATGATTAATCATACCAGTATTTATAGCATATTTCGGGCTGATGATGTCAAAGGTGTGAATTGAATGTCTTGTAGTTCGGGCAAGATTCCCGCTAGCATAGTTGTACCTCATAACATCGGAAAGCTCTGTAATAGACTTGTCGCTCAATAGATTAAAACAATCTCTAAAACCTAGACTTTAGCCACTATTAGCCTTTGTGCAGCATTCCGCAGGAAATACTTAATCTTTCCCATTAGACATCTCCAATAATAAAAAAATTAAATCAATTATCGTCAAGAAAACATCAATTATTTCTCCCTGCTCTCTTTTTTCTGGAGAGGTATATTGCCTAAAAATCTATTCACTAATTCCATCTTAAATCATACTAACAAAAACTAACTCATCTTCTACACTTAATAATTTGCAGGTTTCAGAGTCTTTATCATCCTATCAGCTAATTATCAACTATTTAAATATAGAAAAAATTATAGTTTTTACTTCAGTAGACAAATTTACATATTTAATTCTACAAATCCTGTGATAACACACCTCAAATACTTGGTTAATATCAATTAATCTAGGCTTTAACCTAATCTTAAACCATATTTTAAATAAATTTAAACTAGCGATAAACAAAAAATAAATTAATTAATCTAAACTGCTGGAGGCAGTGTCAAAAGAAACTATTAATGTCTTAAAGTCATCAAAAGACTAGACAAATATAGTTAACAGATGCTGCTAGCAATAAATTCACGGTTCGTATCTACCACATCATAGATAGATAGATAAAATTTTATGTCTAGGTTAACTCGCAGAAAATTACTAATGTTCTTTGGGTGCAGTGCAGCAGCAACAGCAATTGCCCCAAAAATAGGTTCCAGTATTTTCAATACTAATTCCGGAGTCGCACAAGCTCAAACTAGGGGTCTAAGTTTCACACCACTGAAACTCGCACATCCTTTAGAAGCTTATGAAGATAACCCTAGCTTCGTACCTTTAGGAATTGGTGGACAAGGAAACACCATAGGAGCAGGTGTAGATGTGGCACTACAATCGTATCAATACTTCGATGATGTCATAGTACCTCCCGAATATGAAAGGTATGTAATTGTTGCTTGGGGCGATCGCCCATTTCCTAACCCAGAAGAATACTTTGGTTATAACTGTGACTACGTTAGCTTTATCCCTATTAATAGTAATCCTGATGATGGATATCTATGGGTTAACCACGAGTATGTCTCTTATCCCATATCCTCATTAATAGGTGGTGATGACCTAGCTCCTTTCCCCACTACAGACCAACTTGTACTAGGTTTAGATTTATCTCAAGAAGGCATCTTTACCCGTGGAGAATTTGCTTATAATCAAGGTGGATCTATTGTCAGAATTAGAAAAGATGGTAATGGTCGTTATGCTCCTGTAGCAGATAATGCTAACCGTAGAGTACATCTCCTATCTGGACTAGGAATTAACTCTGAACGTTCAGATGGTTATCAAAGCGTTACATCTTGGGGTCCACTCAGCTATCAGACTGGAGACCAAAACTTTTTAATAGGTACTGGACCTGCTGCTACTGATGTATTTCCTCTAAGTTCTGATGGACTTGGTAATAGAATTATTGGTACAGCTTTCAATTGTTCTGGTGGTACAACTCCTTGGGGAACAATTCTGACCGCTGAAGAAAACTTCCAAGGTAGCGTTACAGAAGGCGTATTACCTAACGGTACTCAAACTGGTTATGATGAAGATCAAGAGATAGGTTTTATCTTTGGTTTAGTCGGTGAAAAGTATGGCTGGATGGTAGAAATTTCTCCAGCAGACCCAACTTTCCAAAACAGAAAACATACAGCTCTAGGTCGTTTCCGCCACGAAAATATTGCCTTCCGAGTTGAAGCTGGACGACCTTTAGTAGCTTATATGGGAGATGACCGTCGTGGTGGTCATACTTATAAGTTCATCAGTGATGGTATTGTTTCTAATCCTACCGACCCAGATAATAGTCAATTATTTGAGTCAGGTACTCTTTATGTAGCACGATTAAATCGTGATGGTTCCGGTCAGTGGATACCTTTAGTTCCTAGCACACCTACTAATCCTCTATCACCAAGAGAAATTGCTGAAGCTGAATTAAATGCTTTTGGTCAAGCTCAAAGAGATGGTCGAATTCGCTTACCTCAGCGTGCTGGTATTGGAGGAGCAACTGAGGATGGTGGGTCTTTCATTGTAGACCTGACTAATGAAAATGTAATATCTCAATATCAAGGCCAAACTCTAGCAGATTTCTATCCTAACCAGGGTGCGATTTTAGTTGATGCTTTCTTAGCTTCTAATCTGGTCGGTGGTACTCCTTCTTCTCGTCCTGAAGATGTGGAAGTTCACCCTGGTGATGGTAGCTTATTTATTGCCTATACCGATCATGCACCAGGTGGTGATGGATATCCAGATTCTCGGGTATTTGTTGTAAGTAAATACTCTGCAGATATTAACGCCATTCAGCAATTTGGCGGTTTGTACCGAATCATTGAAACTAATAGCGATGCTACAAGTACCACCTTTAGTTGGTCAGTTTTCAGTCACAGTGGAGAAGATGGTGCGATTAATGGTGCAGGTTTTGCTAACGTAGATAACCTAGAAATTGATACTCTGGGTAATATCTGGGGTGTAACAGATATGTCTACCAGTAATCACAATGGTTTCCGAACTGGTGCTGCGGGAGAACTAAGAGACATTGACCATACTGAGACTGGAAATGTTTCTAGCTTAACAGGGGTATTTGGTAATAACTGGTTGTTCTTTATTCCTGTGAATCCAAACATTGCTCAGGTTGGAACTGTTATACCTTTTGCTTATGGTCCTCCTCGTTGCGAAATGACTGGCCCATACTTTATCAGAAATAGTAGTGGTGTAGATGAAACTCTACTATTAGCTGTACAGCATCCTGGGGAAAGCGCACCTATTGGAGATGGAGTTCAACTAGGTCGGGATATTGAGATGTTAAATTTAGATGGAACTCTCTTCACTCAGCAGCGAAGTGTACCTCGTGGTAGTAATTGGCCTAGTAATATAGGATATGTAGGTAATCCTGGAGGTAGTTTTAATGGTTTACTACCACCAAGACCTACCATAATTGGTATTACTCGTAGAAACGGTGGTGCATTTGTTTAAAATTTAACTTCCCTGGCGGGAAGTCCCGCGCTCTCCCGCAGGGGAGCGTCCTATGGGAAAGCCAGGGCCAAGATTCGGATACTTCCACAAGCTAAAGGTTCATAAGCCCTTGAAAAGCTAGGGCGTGTCATCAATTAAGGAGGTTGACAAAATGGGTATTGTATGTTCTAGGTAGATGGCGATCGCTATGCCAATAAAATCACTGAGGCTACCAAATAAATTCCTCCCAGAAAGTTTACGGAACGCTTGTCATACCTTGTGGCGATATAGCTGCCGCTAGGCTCCGCCAACGCTCGATACTGTTTGAGTTTGGCAAAGAAATTTTCGATCAGATGACGTGCTTTGTACAATATCTCATCGTAGTTACGGAGTTCTTTTCTGTTTTTTTTTGGGGGAATAACTACCTCTATTCCTCTATTGGTCAAAGGCATAATCACCCGCTCCTGAGCATCGTAAGCTTTATCCCCTAATACTGCTTCTGCTTCTACCATCGGTAATAAAACATCTGCTCCGTCCAAGTCATATCAAATCCGGTAGCATCGGTATAATTAAACCTGAATTTTCGGCCACCAATGGTACTGGGTTATAGCCTTGATTACAAATTGCTGTGTGAAAAGAACTTGACAACGCTCAAACAGAATTTCTTCTAACTCTTCGAGGCTGGTAAATGAACGATTTGCGATCGGTTCATTAATTAGAGGCCATAACCTTTCTGCGGGTTGTAATTCAGGCGAGTAGGGTGGTAAATACTCTAAGTGCAAGCCCAAAGGAATCTTTAACTCAGAACTTGTATGCCATCCTGCTCTGTCAATAGTTAGGATGATGTGTTTGTCTTCTCCTAATTGAAATTCTCGTGCAAAGTCTTCTAAAACTCGGTTAAACAGCTCTACATTAACTTTTGGTAAAATCCAGTAGTAAGTTTCACCATTATTTGGATTAACAAAGCCATATAACCACAGCCATTGGTATCTCCAATTGACATTAGCGATCGGTTGTTCTCCCAACTGAACCCATACTCTTCTATATATAGGTTTTAACCCCAGGCGATGTTCATCCATTGCCCAGACTTCCACTGTCGCTCCTGGATATTTTTGACCTACTTCTTGGACTTTTTGCTTGAGTTTTTTTTTCCACTGTTCTTGCTCCGTGGTGTCCCCTTTTTCATGTGCTGGACGTGGTACTTTTAAACGCATTTCAAAGCTGCGTAAATATTCCCACCCTCTTTGAGGATGAATCCGACGCTCCAAACGATCGCTCATCCACTCAGCCACTTTTGGTCCATTCCATAAACCTCCATCTATGGGAGGCTCCTGTAGTGCTTGCCATAGCAAAGCTTGGTCTATTTCTGATAGTAAAGTTTCTGGACCATGATGTTGATGACGACGATCTTTTAATCCATCAGTGCCTAATTGGTTATAACGCTCTACAATTCTGTAAATTGAACCACGCCGATATCCAGTCACTTCAGACACTTCTCCTACTTTGTAGCCTTTAGCTAACAGCCAGAGGATTTGCAATCGAGTCCGTTCTATTGGGTCTTTTGTTTCTCGGTAGAGTTGTTTGAGCTCTTCGATACTTTTGTGTGGTTGTAGTTTTAACACTCTCGGCATGGCGATCGCCCAACTCTTACTATTAGTAATTTATCAGGTTTAATTATATTACACCGATGCTACCGGATTTGATATTAGTATAGTGCTTGATATGAAATTAAAATGGTGCGTTACGGCGCTATTGTATATTTGAGGAGCCAAACCCTTGAAGGAAAAGCGCCTAACACACCCTACTAAAGTCTATGATTTCTCTTTAACTTCTTCTTTCATTGGTACAGGAAGTTGGGCAAAATCTGGTAATCTAACCAGTTCTTTTTCTGTCTCTTTAACTGCCATAGGTAGACGCAGAGGTTCGGGTTTTTCTTCAATCAGATGACCCGCCACAGGTAATGTTCTTTCTAAATCATCCAACGGTCTAGGAATGACCATCACAGCATTTAACTCTCCAATTCTTTCAGCTTCGTGCATTCCTGCTTCTACAGCTACTGCCACATTAGATACAGAACCCCTAATAATAGCTGTACATAAACCAGCACCTATGGTTTCATAGGAAGTTAACTGTACATCAGCAGCTTTGAGCATGGCATCACAAGCTCCAACCATTGCTGGAAATCCACGAGTTTCGATCAGACCAACTGCTTTATTTTTAAATTGAGGTGATACTCTACCTTCAGAGAGTTGAAGTAAAAGACTACCAATAGGCAGTATAGCTTCTAAGTTAGCTAAAGGTCGGGGAATCACAGTATGAGAAACAAGCTGTCCAAATTTTTCGGCTGTTTCTGCTCCTGACTCTACAGCTAAACGGACATCAGCAATACCACCGCGAACTACCGCCGTACAATATCCACTGCCAATTTTTTCATATCCTACCAAAATTACTCCTGATGACTTCAACATCATATCAGCAGTACCGACGATCGCTGGAAAACTCCGAGTTGTTACTAAGCCAAGAGCTGAATCTCCAAAGTTGATTGGGGATTCAATTGGCCTGAGCTTACTATTATTGTGGGTCTGTATTTCCATGTTCTACCTCTTTCAATAGCGTAGCAGTTAACCCACCGAACTCTCTTCAAATATCTAGCTGATGGTCTTGAGGGCTACTTTGATAAATTTTTATATGAAATTAAAAATAGAAATTGCTTTAGTTGACTCTAGAAGAAATTTGAATAATTTTTTGTCCCTGGATTATAGAAAGTTGTTAGAAATTAGGTTTGTGCTTATAGATGTAAGTCTATAATAATTATATTATATTTTTATTAAAATTAGCAAGCCCTTTAGTATCAAAAAATAGTTATATTGTCAACTATCTGACCCTCATTTACCTGCGATAAATTAAATTGCTATGGGGATATGCTTTTCTAGTTCAGCTCAACTAGCATCAATAAACAGTAATCAAAATTATCGTAGCTATTGACCGAAAAATTTTCGGATCAAGCCTCCCCTTTTAAGGGGATAAAAAAGATAAGATTCCAAATTTCCAGCCTCCTGATTGCAGAGGTACTAATAACTGATAACTGAAATCACATCTACTCGGTTTTTGTTTCCCTTCTTGTTATTACTTTTCTAATCTTGTTCATCGGGAGGAGAATTCAAAGTATTTTTATGAGGAAATAAAGTTTTCATCATCTGATTAACATAGTCCTGTCCGTAAATTGGAGTATCAGTAGTTTTAGGTGTTTCTTCTTGTAATTTAGTCTGACTCGACTCAATTTTCTTTTGACTTTCCTCTTCATTTTTCGTTGCTTCTGACTCTGGTGATGAGGAGGATGTATTTGTTAATTCTTGATTAACTGGGGAATTAAAATTATTATTTTCAGGTTCAGGTTTTTTAAAAAATTGATAATTATTAGTTAATCCTTGATTATTAGTTGGATAATTAAAAGTATTCTTCTGAGATAGAATTTCTTCATTAATTTCAGAACTACTGCTTAATTCCTGATTATTAATTGGTGGAATTAATGGAATTGGCGGCATTGTCGGAATTGGGGGATTAAAAGTATTGTTCTGAGATAGAACTTCCTCCTCAATTTCAGAACTACTGCTTAATTCTTGATTTACTGACAAATCATCATTGCTGTTAGTAGCGGTTGTTGCTTTTGGTGTTAAAGGGATTTGAGATGGAGCTTCAGATACAGCACTAGTAGAGTTTTCTAGTATCTGTCGTCCAGACTCTCCTAATATTGAACTCGGTGGTACAATTTGCTTTGGTTCAATGTCATGTTCTATAATCGTTGCCACTGAACCGATACAAGCATTAGCCCCGATTTGACTCTTGCCAACCACTAACACTCCCGCACCAATGGTAACTCCAGACTCAACTTGAATGTTGCCCTGGTAAGCATGAAGAATAACTCCCATACCAATACAAACTCCAGCAGCAATGACTATGTGACAATCAGAAGCCGCTTGGAGAATGACACCAGATGCGATCGCCACACTCGGATCAATTTTTACATCACCACTAACAACAGGCTCTGTGTTGTCAATAGGTTGTAGTGGTGGAAACTGCATAGATACTCCTTTCAATTATCAGCGAGAAAGCCAAAAGTCATAACAAGAGTTAAACTTTTGACTTTTGAGTTTCTAGTTATTTTTACTACTTAGCCTTACCATTAGGCTGTTGAATAATCATTTCTAAAACCCGGCGTTTGGCTTGAGGATCGATACCAATTAAACGTACATATTCTCCCTCATGTTGAGCGAGACTTTCCTCAAGAGCAGGGAACACATCAGCATCACGTTTGGCATCAATTTGAGGATCAGTTTTCCAAGAGCCAGTCTTGAAACGGCGTTTGTCTGCATACTCTGTACCTATTTTATAGCCACTAGAAATTAAAGAGCGGACCTGTTCTACAATGTCTTGACTTAACTTCTGAGTAGTAGAAGTAGCTGTTACGCTACTATAAACAGGAACTGGTTGAGAACCATTACTTACTCCATTAGAAGAAACTGTAGCAGATCCTTTACCGTTACCATTTGGCTGCTGAATCAAGGTTTCCATAATCCGACGTTTTGCATCAGGGTCAATACCAATTAAACGTACATATTCCCCACTATATTCTGCCAATGCTGCTTCTAATTCAGCCATTGCTTGATTAGGGGTAGTACCAGAGATGGGAGCACCAGTTTGCCAAGAGCTGGTCTTAAAGCGACGTTGATTAGCGTGTTCTAAACTAATCCGATATCCTTGATTAAATAGTGAACGTACTTGATCTACAACTTCCTGACTTAATCCAGTATTAATTGCACTGCCTTTGCTGGATACACCAGCAGCAGTTGGGGCACTAGCAGATAGTTTAACGGGGCTATCATTTGGTTGCTGAATTAATGTTTCTACAACACGACGTTTAGCTTTGGCATCAACACCAATCAAGCGTACATATTCGCCACTGTGTTCTGCCAAAAACTCTTCAAGAGCAGCCAATACTTGTGAAGCACCTGTTGCTGAAATAGTAGGACCATTTTGCCAAGAGCTAGTTTTAAAGCGACGCTCATTAGCATACTCAGTACCAATTTTTAATCCTTGAGATACCAAAGAACGTACTTGGTCTGCTACATCTGAAGTTAAGCCTGTGCTAATTGAAGCTGAAGTTTGATAACCAGAAGGAGCAGGAACATTATAGCTACCAGTAGTTGATTTTTGAGCAACTTTTTTGCCATCAGGACGTTGAATCATAATTGGAGAGATTCTACGTTTTGCTTTAGGATCTATACCAAACATCCGCACATACTCGGCAGTATGTTCTTCTATACAAGCTTCTAGAGCTGCTACTACTTCTGAAGAGTTACTGCTTTCAATTGGAGAACAAGTTTTCCAGGAACCTGTTTTAAAGTGACGAGTATCAGCGTGTTCCGTGCCAACATAATATCCTTGGGATATCAGTTGCTTGACATGAGTAATTACTTCTGGAGTCAATTTACCTGATTCAGAAGAGCTGTAACCGTTACCATTTGTGTAATTAATGTTCATTTCGTTTCTAATAGGGGTAATGCAAGACATTTTTTTCGCACACAGATAACCCTGCCGTAAAGATTCGTTAATTCCCACCACATGATGGGCAAATTCCATATCATCAGGTAGTACATCTGGCAAACGATCTGCTTGCTGTTGATTTGTAATAACTGCTCCTGAAGGCACATACTTGCCGGGAGCTATTTCTACGTCTTGAATTAGAGCGTGCAGCATCACAATGCAGCCTTCACCAATTCGAGCGTTAAACACTGTAGAACGAAAACCGATAAAACAGTCATCACCGATATAGCAAGGGCCGTGAACTAGAGCTTTATGAGTGATAGAAGCATTTTTACCTATCCACACAGAATACTTTTGTTGGTCATCTCCTATCACTCGTCCTTGTTCTAAACCGTGGATAACGACTCCATCTTGGATATTAGTTCCTGCTCCAATGAAGAAGGGAGAACCTTCATCAGCACGAATTGATGTGCCTGGAGCTACTAATACATTAGCTCCAACGCGGACATCTCCAATAACATTGGAAAATAAGTGAATATAAGCTGTGGGATCTATATTAGGCTGTGCTAAATTGTGGGACCAAGGGGTGGGTGGAGCAGCTTCATTCCGGTGTGGCATAATATTTTTTCCTCCTGATTAGGGGCAGCATCTTGCTCCCTGAGAATGTTGGGTGTTGGGTTAGTAGGCAAATTTTTCACAGGTTTAAAGATTTCAACATCCAACAGTTCATCCTTTTGATAATGTAATGTTCAACGATATTGATCTTTTTTGCTGTAGATCATGCGATTGTCAACGGTGATGGTGTCAATAATCGCTACTACTCTCGCATCTACGGGAAGTAGTTCTTTGCCTTCGACTTGACGAGCAGCACTGCCACGGCTAAATAAAACCCATTCATCTATTCCTGCTCCTACGTTATCTGCTGCTACTTCATAGTTTGGCAGTGGATGGCCTTCCTCATTTATGAATTGCAATAGAAGTAGCTTTGTTCCTCTTAAACTAGACTCTTTCAGAGTGCTGACAACAGTGCCACGAACTTTGGCAATTTGCATGATCTTTTTAAATCATTGATTTTAGATGATTTAGGACTTTAGATTTTAGAATTGAATCTAGTAATTTGCTTTTTGCTATCTTGTTTACTACAGGTACACTACAATCTAGCTACCATGTTTTTGACTAACAAAAGTAAAATACTTTCTTCTATCTCAACATTAGACAAATCTAGACATTCTGTATAATACTTGATTGAGAGTATGGGGCCGCCTATACCAATTTTCCTAGTACACTTCAACCTTAACCCGATTTTTTCTCTCTAGGATCGTGCTAGAGAATTTAAGTTGCTACGAATTTTTGAATCTATAGGACAACTTTTGGGTTTTTAGCAATTATCGTGTTTGTCAAATCTGAAATCTGCCATCTAAAATCAATTTTATTCTATGGTCTGTTTACTGAACGAATAGCATTGGTGCTATCGCGAAATTGCTCTACTTCCTCGGTATAACGAATTGGCAGAACGTATTCTAGGTTTTCATGGGGACGAGCAATAATATGGGTAGACATCACTTGGCCTCCATTCACCCGCTTGACATTATCAACTCCAGCAGAAACAGAAGCTTGTACTTCTGATACATCTCCGCGAACTATAACAGTTACACGACCACTACCGATTTTTTCATAGCCAACTAGGGTTACTCGTGCAGCTTTCACCATGGCGTCTGCTGCTTCTACAACTGCTGGAAAGCCGAGGGTTTCTACCATTCCAACTGCAATTGACATTATTTTTACTCCGTGATATTATTTGACTGAATCTTTTACTTTCTAGTCTTAATTCCATATACTGACTTTTCCTGGCTACTTCCACCACTGATGAATATTAAAGGCGTTTAGCAATCCTGAAATGAAACCGCTGAGGGAAACATAGCATTATTGCCTGCCAATATTCGGTAGCTTCGGGTTAGATTCATTTACAGTATGAGAATTTCTTGACATTTTTTGAGCTTTTATTAGCGTGCCCTCTAGTTTTATCTACCCAAATATTACTTGAGCTTTTTCCCTAGCATGGGCAATCTCTCTAAATGATTGCCCTGAAGTCTTAGGGTAAACTTACTTAGTGTCTTTCCCCAAAAAACCAAATTCATAATGTCAAAGTTTGCGAAACTCAAACACTGTTTGCCAGAGACGTCTATAGTTTTGACCTGCAAAATTTTTTGTGAGATTGGGTTTTATTACCCATTTCTAGTTTAATCTATAGATTGCATCTATTTAAGATTGCAAAACTCATTTAGTCTGTTATCCTCAGACTAAACTCACTAGGTATGATTGCTACTTCCTAGACTTGATGGTAAGTTAGGGTAATTCCCGCCACTCTGAAATTAGCAAGGCTAATAAGTTCGGAACTGATCTACCTCTTCGGTATATCGAATTGGTAGGACATACTCTAAGTTTTCGTGGGGACGAGCAATAATATGAGTTGATACTACCTCACCGCCGTTAACTCGTTTAGCAGCTTCTATACCTGCAGCTACAGAAGCTTGTACTTCTGATACATCGCCTCGAACAATTACTGTTACACGGGCACTACCAATTTTTTCATAACCTACTAGAGTTACTCTAGCTGCTTTAACCATCGCATCAGCAGCTTCTACTACTGCTGGGAATCCTCTGGTTTCAATCATTCCTACCGCAATTGGCATTTTTTTATCTCCTCTTGACAGAAGTTAACTTAATCAGCATTGAGGCAAGCATCTCCTGATAATTTTGACGGGGATACGAATTTTTTCACATTTATCCAATGCTATATTTCAAGCATAGAGAAACATGGCCTCGTTGACAATAGCAACTATCATCATAATTCATTATCGAAGTTATTTATAAAAATAAATACTATTGGACTAAAGTCTTTCCATTTCTATTGAAGTCGGCGATCCTTTATCTCCCGATCAAAATCCTAAAATTTTTTTTATTACTTTTGGATTGATCTCCATGTGAGTCAAGAATATCAAGTATAAATACTTATAATAAATTGAACCTATAGTACATAGTATGTATATATTTATCTTTAACTAAATAAGGTAAATATATAAAATTTAAGGATAATTACAAGCAATGGTTTCGTTTCTCATTCAAAACTGTTGGTGGATACCTATTTATGGCTTAATTGGAGCAGTTTTAACTCTCCCATGGTCAGCAGGAATCATTCGGCGCACTGGGCCACGGCCAGCAGCTTACTTTAATCTGTTAATGACAGTATTGGCTTTTATTCATGGGTCTATTGTCTATCGAGCTGTCTGGAGCCAGGAACCACGAGAGATTATATTTAACTGGTTACAAACTGTAGACCTCGACCTATCCTTTGCCATCAATATCTCAGCAGTAACAGTTGGGGCAATGGAAGTTGTCACAGCTCTCAGTTTATTGGCCCAAGTTTATGCCTTGGGATATTTAGAAAAGGACTGGGCACTAGCAAGGTTTTTTGGACTAATGGGATTTTTTGAGGCAGCAATGGCTGGCTTGACAATCAGCGACTCTTTGTTCTTTACTTATGCCTTGTTAGAAATGCTTACCCTTTCTACTTATTTATTAGTAGGTTTTTGGTATGGTCAACCCTTGGTTGTCACAGCCGCTAGGGATGCCTTTTTAACAAAACGGGTAGGAGATGTGTTGCTCCTAATGGGGGTTGTGGCAGTGTCTGCTTTGGCAGGAAGTATGAACTTTAGTGACCTCTACGAGTGGGCTGAAACTGTAGAACTTTCTCCGTTAACAGCTAATTTGTTAGGTTTGGCTTTAATTGCAGGGCCAGTAGGTAAATGCGCTCAATTTCCCCTGCATCTGTGGTTGGATGAAGCTATGGAAGGTCCTAACCCTGCTTCGATTTTGCGGAACTCGGTAGTTGTTTCCATCGGGGCTTATGTTTTGATCCAAATGCAGCCAATTTTAGTTATTTCTCCCATAGCTCTAGATGTATTGGTTGTGTTGGGAACAGTTACGGCGATCGGAGCTTCTTTGGTTGCCTTGGCTCAAATTGACCTAAAGCGGGCTATGTGTCATTCTACCAGTGCTTATCTGGGTTTAGTATTTATTTTGGTTGGTATGCAGTGGAGTGGTTGTGGTTTGCTGTTGCTCTTAGCTCATGGGATTGCCAAAGCACTTTTATTTATGGGTGTTGGTGGTGTAATCTTAACTACTAATAGCCAAGACATCACAGAAATGGGTGGTTTGTGGTCTCGAATGCCAGCAACTACTACTTCTTATTTGGTGGGAGCTGCAGGGTTAATCGGATTATTACCTTTGGGTAGTTTTTGGGCTTTGCGAGAAGCGGTTGATATTTTTTGGATTATCGATCCATGGGTTGTACCTGTTTTGTTATTCGTTAACTTCTTGACTGCTTTGAATTTAACTCGTGTTTTCCGCCTGGTATTCTTGGGTGAATATCAACCTAAAACTAAACGGACTCCAGAAGTGCCTTGGCCGATGGCTGTGCCTATGGTATCGTTAATTATCATCACTCTCCTGATACCTGTGATGATGCAACGTTTATCTCTTTTGCCAGACTCGGGTTATCTCAACTTGGCTGCTATGATTTTGTTGGTTTCATCTGGATTGCTTGGTGTGATTATTGGTAGCATCATTGAGTTAAATCGAAATTTGTCTCGGCCAATACAGGCTCCTTTACGTTTTGCTCAAGATTTGCTTGCTTATGACTTCTATTTTAATCGCTTTTACAATTTAACTATAGTGTTAGCAGTGAGTCAACTTTCAAAGTTAAATAGTTGGATAGACCGTTATATTGTTGATGGAGTGGTTAACTTAGTTGGCTTGGTGACAATTTTCAGTGGGCAAGGTTTGAAGTATGGGGTGTCTGGTCAAAGCCAATCTTATCTACTTACGATTCTGGTGGGGATTAGTATTTTAGCAGTTTTGGCGCTTTGGTTGACTGATTTTTAGTTTTGAATTAATTCTGAAAATTTTCCTAATTCTGCGTTTAAGTGGGAGCAGGTAGTTATAATTTGTTGGTAGGAATGAAAAAAATATAGTTCGGTGAATTTTCAATATTTTCTCTATTTCCTCATAACTAACATTTAGTAACTACAGATTTTTATTAAGTAATCAATCTCTTGTATCTGATTTGATAGCAATACCAAAAAATAGCTATTGGGGGAAGTATTTAGATATAAATAGTCTGGTTTTTGACTCCAGAATTGATAATCAAATGCTTCGCCTTTGTGATTCAAATAGATAGGATTGTTGTTAATTAATTTATGATCATATAGAAATCACTGAATCAAATGTGAGAATTAATGTCTTGCTTAAAAGTGTATAATTTAGAAGTTATTATCTTCATATAGATACATTTTTTTCTGATTTTCTTTTTCCTGTTTCCTAAAAGTTTATAATATCTCACAAATTCAATCATATTGCTATAATTTAAAGTATTATGAATACAGATTTTTCTCAAATTCAAAAACTTAGCTTCTGGACAAAATTAGCTTATGGTGCTGGTGATTTAGGTCCAGCTATTTGTGCTAATATTCAGGTATTTTTCCTATTATATTTTTTTACTAACGTCGCTGGTTTACCTGCTGGTTTAGCGGGTAGTATATTGATGATTGGTAAAATTTCTGATGCAATTAATGACCCAATTATTGGAGTGATTAGCGACCGCACCGTTCATCCTTGGGGTAGACGTTACCCTTGGATGGTTTATGGCGCTATTCCTTTTGGTATTTTGTTTTTTTTACAGTGGTTAGTTCCTAGTACAAATCAATCAGTTTTATTTTGGTATTATATAATAATAGCTGTTCTTTTTAACATTGCTTATACTGTTGTTAATTTACCCTACGCTGCCTTAACTCCAGAATTAACAAAAGATTACAATGAACGTACCAGTTTAAATAGTTTTCGGTTTGCTTTTTCTATTGGTGGTAGTATTCTTTCTTTGATTATTGCTCAGTTCATTTTTTTTATTTTGCCAAATAACCCGATGCAACAATATATAGTTTTAGGTTTGGTCTGTGCAATAATTTCCGTTTTACCTATATATTGGTGTTTTTTCGGTACTCGTCAGCGAGTATTTTCTGCTAATCAACAACAAGAAAATGATGATAATACTAATTTGCCAATTGTGGAACAATTGCGGGTTGCTTTGAGTAATGGTTCGTTTTTATTTGTAATTGGAATTTATCTTTGTTCTTGGTTAGGAGTGCAATTAACAGCATCAATTTTACCCTATTTTGTTGTTGACTGGATGCAACTGCCACAAGCGAGTTTTCCACAAGTAGCGATCGCCGTTCAAGGAACTGCTTTAATTATGTTATTTGTTTGGAGTGCTATTAGTAACAAAGTTGGCAAAAAGACTGTTTATTTTATGGGAGTTTGTCTGTGGATTATTGCTCAAGGTGGGTTATTTTTTATTCAGCCAGGACAGGTTAATTTGATGTATTCATTAGCAGTCATGGCAGGTATTGGAGTATCAACTGCTTATTTAGTTCCCTGGTCAATGATACCAGATGTAATTGATTTAGATGAATTAAATACAGGCAAAAGAAGGGAAGGAATTTTTTATTCTTTTATGGTTTTTTTGCAAAAGGTAGGATTAGCGATTGGGTTATTTTTAGTAGGAATAGCTTTAGATATTGCGGGATTTATTGAAACTATTCCTGGAACACCTCCACCTACACAACCGGAGTCAGCACTTTTTGCAATTCGGGTGGCTATTGGTCCTTTGCCAACTATATTTTTAGTAGTAGGATTATTGTTAGCTTATTTATATCCGATTACCCAGGAAGTTCACGATCAAATTTTGTTGCAGTTGCGGGAGAGAAAACAGCAAATAAGGTAGTAGTTGTAAGTTTGGTAAGTTATTGAGTTATCTAGAGTAAAAATTAACTAGGATAATCAATTTTACTTGTTATTATTGGAGATATCTAATGAGAAATAACCGATTCATTACAATTAACAACAAACGTTTTCACTACATTTGGTTACGGGATAATTGTTTGTGTCCTGACTGTCGCCATACCACTTCTTTCCAAAAAACTTATGATTACACGGAAGCATCCTCACCTCCAGAACCCCGATCCGTAGAAGAAGCAAATGGGGAGTTAAAGATTATTTGGAATGAAGAACCAGAACATGAGAGTATTTTTCCTATTGATTGGTTACTAGATTCTGCCTACGATCCTCAGCCAGAAACATTTGAGGAACCAGAAATAATTTTGTGGAATAAATCATTCTTAGATGCAAACCCACCACAAAAATATGATATCAATTCCTGTTCTGAGTCAACATGGCTGAATCAACTATTTACACAAGGGTTTGCCATGCTAGAAAAGGTTGCTGTAGAAGAGATAGAGCCTTTTCTCAGGTCAATTGGTCCGATATTGGAAACTGAGTATGGTCAGACGAATGAGTTAAAACCAACAGCAAATGCTAAAGATTTAGGATTTGCACTTCAAGGTCCTGCTCTTTCCCCTCATACAGACCATAGTTATAAACTAATTAAGAATTTAGGGGAATGTTTGTACTGTGTGGAAAATAATGCTAAGGGAGGAGAATCCCTGATTATAGATGGTTTCTTCATAGCTCAAGAGTTTCGTCGCCATCATCCCGATTACTTTCAGGTTTTAACACAAACCCCCGTAGCTTTCAACCATTTCGATCCAGAATACCGATACTTTTTCTCCCAAAAGACTCCGATCATTGAGTTAGATCAACAAGGGAAAATATCTCGTCTATGCTTCGCTCACAAGAATTGTGCTAGGAACATTCCATTTGAGCAAACCGAACTATTTTATGAAGCTTATTCAGCTTTTTTTGGTTATCTGAAAAATCCTGATTATCAATACCGCTTTCGTTTAAAAGCAGGAGACAGTTTTATTTTTTGGAATTCTAGAATATTACACGGACGGACTGCATACGATGCTAGTGTTGGAAATAGACATCTCAGACTTTTCTTGATGGATTGGGATTACTTTGTGGCACGACGAAACTTTGATCGAGTCAAACATTTATATTTAACAGAGTAGGTTGAGTGGAACTGATGAAACCTTATTCTACAGACTTCAGCTATGTTAAATAAAAGTTAGTCAAAAAGATATTATTCGCAACTGGTTTACCTATTGTTGTTACTGTACCTCATAGCTATAGCAATCCTACATGATTTATGAAAATTTGCCATACATGAAAGTTATTGGAAAATCAAAGGTTTGGCAGTGTGTAACCAGCTCCAACAAATATTTGATTAGATTATACCATTTCTGGCTTTTCACTAATGAAATAGGATTGCTATATAGGAATTGCTATTAGATTAATATCGCTCAAACTATTAACAGAAAATTTATGAATTCAACAAACTTGGTTTTTTTTCTGATTTGGGGTTTGGCTGGAGTATTTTTCTTTTTTGCCTTCTTGATTATTTGGCACAAACGTCGTTACGAACTCCAACCTTACTTTCGTTATGGCTTATTAACTGGAGGCATTCTTTTCGGTATGCAACTGTTGTCTATTTTATTAGACCTTGATATGAAAAGCTTATCATTAGTCAATTTTTTGGGAATTATGATTAGGCTATTAATTGATTCTTTTAAAATGATAATTTTTACAACAGTTGGCATGGAATATGCGGAAAAACTTCGTTATCCTCTCTATTTACAAACTCATTCTGGTGTAACCAAAATTAAGGACAGTATACTGAAGCACTCTCAATTTCTGATTCCTACTTTGGCTGTTACAGTATTATCAATACTATATTCTGTTATTTTATTTAAGTTTACTAACCCTGAAATGGCAACGTCTGTCAAACAACTTTTCGATGATGAAATGAGTACCCAGAAACTAACTTATTCCCCTGCTATTTTTGTGGTAAGTCTGGTTTTTGCCTTTGGTGAAGAAATTATGTATCGCTTAGGAATTCAAAACTATTTAGCAATACATCTAAACTGGCGAAATTCTCGCTACTGGTTAGCAATTCTGGTAACTACAGTTCTTTGGACTATTGGTCATGTAGGTGTTCTCAATCCCAACTGGGTAAAGTTTGCTCAAATTTTTCCAATTGGTTTATTATTAGGTTGGCTTTTCCGTAAATACGGTATTATAAGTTGCATTGTAGCTCACGGTTTATTTAACGTAATTTTACCATTGTTATTAGTTATAGAAAATTATACTATTGACACTATTGTTTTTAATTATTAAGGAATAAAATTGTCGGTGGGGTTGAGGTCATTTCAGTTATCAGTTATCAGGGTAGCACTTCACTTATTCCTTACCGGAAAATTAAGGTATAGCGCGTAGGGCTAGGGAATAGGTCAGAGGGAATAGTAAACTGTCAAAGGATTTCAGGATTTAGAAATGTCCGCGCTCTTTGCTTCAATTGCTATATAAAGCCTCTCCATTCATGGAGAAAAAAGAAAAAAAAATTCTTTGAGCGCCAATCCTTCTATTACAGAATAGGTAATTATTACAGGACTTACGCAGGAGAACCCATAAACCCGATTTATCGTAGACGTCTATTGCTCAAAACAACGATTTATCGTATAAACCGGGTTTCTTTCGCGTAAGTCCTAGCGATTATTGATGTTCTATTCATCTATTGTCCAATAGTTATTGCTCTGCTGATAAAGTGATAGAACATCCGTTCCGCTTCACGAACCCTCTCTTTCGCGATTATTGATGTTCTATTCATCTATTGTCCAATAGTTAGGGTGTACCGCTCGACTCTCAAAACCTTTACAGGTTAAAGTTTCAGCTTTTTTATTTCTTATATTGATGTTTGATTCATCTATTGTCCAATAGTTATAGCAATTTCCGCGCCTTATGAAGTACATATGCACAAACAAGTGCGTTAGCTATATACTTTCATGCAACAAAGCCATTATTAATTATTGATAGGAGGTGGTTGTAGTGCAGTATCAGTAGCATCATCGGATACTTCTATATTCATAAGACTATCTAATTCTAACAAACTATTCATCACCTTCTTAAATTGTTCACTAAATGTATCCATCAAAGGAGGGATCTTCTCCATATCACCTTCACTCAGTGCTATTTCTAGAGATCTTGCTGCCTGATATAATTCATCAGCTCCAATATAACCGGCGATCCCTATCATCGAATGTGCTTTTAGGTAAGCTGTTTCGTAGTCTGATGTAGCCAGCGCATTTTGAATTATATCCAGGTCTTGTTTCCGATAATCCCGAAATACCCGTAATATTTTCTTGTATGCTTTTTGATTGCCACCAAAGAGATGTATACCACGAACAAGATCAATCCCTTCTAATTGAGGTAATTCTAGATCGATAGTTTCAGACTGACGATTCCCTTTTAAAGAAATTGTTTTCCGTTTTACTATCTGAGCTAAGGTCTTCAATAACTCATTGGGATTAATAGGTTTCGTTATATGAGCATTCATCCCTGCTTGTAGACTAATTTCCTTGTCTCCAGTCATAGCATGAGCTGTCATCGCTATAATCGGTAAATCAGTAAAGCGTTGTTTGTCGGGCGCATCGGTATTTCCGATAGCGCGAATCCGCTTTGTTGCTTCCAAACCATCTATCTTTGGCATCTGAATATCCATTAATACTGCATCAAAGTGATGTTCTTGTACTGCAACAACTGCTTCGAGACCATTATTAGCAACGCTAACCTGACAACCTATTTGTTGTAGTAGATCTTTAGCAATCTCTTGGTTAATCTCGTTATCTTCTACCAAAAGTAAATTCATTCCTTGCAAATGTTCAACTCTTTGGTTAGATTGCTCAGACCTTCTATCGGGAGATATTGTAGAGTATGTTTGCTCAAATACCCTAACGATTGAATTAAACAATACAGAGGGACTCACAGGTTTCGAGAGCAACTCATCTATTCCCAATTCTTCTACATCAGCCGGCAATTCACTTTGATCGTAAGTAGTCATAAGCATAATACGCGGTTGCTGGGGTAAATCTAACTGATTGCGAATTTGACGAATCACCTCAATACCATCGATGCTTTCTGACATATACGAATCTATTAACACAAGGTCATAGGGAGAATCACCAGCTTTTACCAATTCATCCAGACCTTTCTCTCCAGAAGCTACCGCATTTGCATTAAAAGAAAACGACTTCAAGCTATTGACAAGAATATCCCGACCAACCTCACGCTCCTCTACTACTAGAACTTTAAGGCTTTTTAAATCTGGTGGCACTACAAACTTAGCTTGAGGATTTGTAGTAGGCTGGAAAACTGCTGTAAATTGGAAATTGCTGCCTTTTGCAGGTTCGCTTTCCACCCAAATCTGACCATTCATCATTGTCACCAGACGCTTAGAGATAGCTAACCCTAAACCAGTACCACCATATTTGCGAGTAGTGGAATTATCAGCTTGATGAAAGAATTCAAAGAGATTGTTTATTTGTTCCTGAGTCAGCCCAATACCTGTATCCTTGACGGAGAAATGAAGGCTAATTTGCTCCTGTGTTATCTCTTGCAATGTAACGCGAATTATCACTTCACCTTTTTCGGTAAACTTTACCGCATTAGTAGCTAGATTCACTAAAACCTGCTCTAAACGGAAAGAATCACCTTTTATGAACCAAGGTATATCTGGTTCGATTTCAAATAAGAACTCTAATTTCTTTTGTTCAGCTTTCAAACCAACTAGGTTGGTAACATTTTCTAGCACTGATTCTAGATCAAAATCAATCTTCTCCAAAACTAGCTTACCTGCTTCAATTTTGGAAAAGTCAAGAATATCGTTAATTAATCGCAGTAGCGATCGTCCAGATGTCTTAATTTTATTGATATAGTCAGTTTGTTTAGGTGCTAATTCTGTCTGGAGCATTAAGTGACTCAGACCTAAAATAGCATTCATTGGTGTGCGTATTTCGTGACTCATATTGGCCACAAAATCAGATTTCAATTTGGCTAAAGATTGGGCTTCTTTTGCCATTTTAATTGCTTGTTCTTGAGATTTTGCTTTTTCTTCAATATAGACTTGTAGTTGGTTTACAGCAGGTCGGAACACAAATAATCCCTCTGCAAAAAGTAGCAACAAAGCTACTAGAAATAATAAATTTTGAATTTGTATAGTTTGCTGAACTTTTTTTTGGGCTTCAGCATCATATTGAAAAACAATTTGATTCATCCCTGAGAGAAAATGTGCTTTATTTTCCAGAATAATCTCTACAAAAGGACTAATATCTGTCTGGGTTGGCTGTGAGTTTCTCGCTATAAGTAAATTATTACCTGCCTGAATTATTGCTTGATAATATGGGTCTATATCAGCAAACATTTGTTTGACTGTAGGGCTATTATTAGCAGGTAATCCTAATTCTGAATCCCCAGATTGTAGTCCCTCATGGGAAGATTGGAACAACTCAAGAAGATCCTTTAGTTGCTTTTGATATTGTTTTTCTAGTTCTGAGTTTTGGTTCAACTCGATCGCTAATGAGGTACTGCTCAGTTGTTCACTCAGCATTCGTTGACGACCTGCAATATTAATTATCCGAGAAATGGTAAACTGATATTTTAGGGATTTTCCTACTATAATTTTTTCAACTCCAAATAACCCTCCAATTACACTAAGGCCAATAATATATAGCACTGTTAGGTGACGAGTTGGTGATGATTTGTGTACTTTCATGGTTTTTTGGGAATTACTAATAGTGATTAAGCCATTACACTTGATAATTATCAGTATAGAAAATTACACCATAAAATTGTTAATTTTCTGGAAAAAAAAATCCTAATATCCAGTCTGGTTAATCGTTAAAAATGAAGGGAGGATAAAAAATATTTATGTTTCTAGAATCACCAGAAGCAAATCCTAAAATTTTGTTAGATATTATTAAATCTGCTGTGGCAGGAAAAGTTGTTATTCCTGATTTCCAAAGGTCTTTTGTTTGGAAAAAAGATGACATTCAAGATTTACTAACTTCTTTATTGCAGGGTTATTTTATTGGAATATTTCTGATGTTAGACACCCCTAGTAAAAACCCAATGTTTCCTTTTAGATTTGTGGAAGGAATGATAGAGAAACCTAATGTTACAGAAACTGTGACATTAGTTCTTGATGGTCAACAACGCATTACTTCTCTATATTATGCACTTTATGAACCTAATCAACCTCTAAAAGGGGCGAAAAATCCTTATCGTTTTTATTTAAATTTAGAGTCAGTTTTAGATAATGATTTAGAAAATGCAGTTGTAGGAATATCTGAACGCGATAGCCGTAGAAGAAAAGAATACTATGAATTAGTCAAACAACACAAAGCCTTACCTTTTTCTATATTACGAGATTCTAATAGTTTTAATAAGTGGCTATATCGAGAACAAGATATTTGGGAGGATAAAGAACAAGAATTATTGGTAAATATCTATAATAGGCTCCATAAATTTATGGTTCCTGTTATTTCCTTATCTCCTGAAACAAGAGAAGAAGATATTGTCAATATTTTTGAGCGAATTAATCGTACTGGTGCTAGTCTTTCTCTTTTTGATTTGGCTGTAGCAAATCTTTATAAAAAAGGAGTAAATTTACGAGATTTATGGGAGAAAGTTAAAAATAATCATCGGAAAGTCACAGATTTAATTAAACCAGAATTTTTACTGAGACTAATTGCTTTGAGGCAAGGTAAAGAAGCAAAAAAAGGTAACTTATTAAAAATGACAAGATACATAGAAGGAGAATTATTTAAAGAGTTATGGAATGAAGCAGTTAAGTCAATAGTAACAGCTTATCAACGATTAATTAATGTGTATGGAGCCTTTGATTCTAAGTGGATTCCTTATACTACTTTAATTGTTCCTTTGGCTGCTTTATTAAATAAAATAAATCGAATTTATGCTGGCGCTGAAGCTTATCAAAAGTTAGATTGTTTTTATTGGGGATGTATTTTAGGTCAGCGTTATGACAATGCTGTAGATAGCAAAATTTATTATGATTTTCAAAATGTTAGTGGATGGATAGATAATCAGGGAAATGCACCAGAATGGTTACAAAAATTATCTGTTCAAAGTTTTGATTTAAAGACTGAGGAAAGTTATACAACTTTATATAGAGGGTTAATGGAATTAATTGCTTGTGAAGGTTCTAAAGATTTTTTAACAGGGCAACCTGCGGAAATTAATAAGTGTCAAGATGACCATATTTTTCCTAAGTCTATTTATAGTCAAAAGTATGATACTTTAGTTGATAGTATTCTGAATCGAACTTTGATTTCTCAAGAAACTAATAGGTGTAAGAGTAATAAACTTCCGGCGGATTTTTTAAATGATTGTTTGGCTAAACATGGTGGTAATGAAGAGCAGCTTTTAGAAACTTTAGCTAGTCATTTTATTGATGAGGATGGGTATGCAGCGATGCAAAATAATGATTTTATTCGTTTTATAAATTCTCGTCAGAAAGTTATGCAAAAAAAATTACAAGAAATTGTGTCTTTAGCTGAACCTATTGAGGAGTTGGAAGCTGTTTCTGAGGATGAGGTGACATATTGGTTAACTCCAGTTGGTGCTAATGAGGAACATTCTGCTTCTGAGCAAATTAAGTTTTTGGTTGGTGAAGAACAGATTTATGCTTTTGGATATAAAACTCCTGGTCGAAAAAGTATTAA